>CANJQE010000017.1 GCA_947476305.1 Legionellaceae bacterium | reverse complement strand
TAGCAGCGGCCTTACTGTTTCTACCGTCTATCATGAGTGTTGCTGGCTTTACTATGTTTGGCATACAAGGTACAACAGCTGGTCCAACTGGTGTGACTATTACTGGTAGTTAATAGATTTAGAATAGTTAAGTATATTAAGATAATAAGGAGCATCAAGTGAAAAGTTTTCTAAGCGATTGTAAAGCCTGGACAATAAGTCTGGGTAGTTTTGCTCTATTATTATTAATCAGTCAAGAAGCTTCGGGTAAAACTATAGGTGATATGGCAAGCTCAATATACGGTACGTTTACAAATGTTGGTTTAGCTATAACAGGGGGTTCCTATGTTGCTGGATTGGCCTTTGCTATTGGTGCTATTATGAAATTTAAGCAACATAAAGATAATCCTACGCAAATTACCATAGGTACACCGATTTCTTTGGTATTCATAGCAGCGGCCTTACTGTTTTTACCGTCTATCTTAAGTGTAGCTGGCTTTACTATGTTTGGTATACAAGGTACAACAGCTGGTCCAACTGGTAAGACTATCACTGGTAGTTAATGAATTTAGAATAATTAATTAAAACAATAAGGAGCATCAAAAGTGAAAAATTTTCTAAACGATTGTAAAAGCTGGACAATAAGTCTGGGTGGTTTTGCTCTATTATTATTAATTAGTCAAGAAGCTTCTGGTAAAACTATAGGTGATATGGCAAGCTCAATATACGGTACGTTTACAAATGTTGGTTTAGCTATAACAGGGGGTTCCTATGTTGCTGGATTGGCCTTTGCTATTGGTGCCATTATGAAGTTTAAGCAACATAAAGATAATCCTACGCAAATTACCATTGGTACACCGATATCTTTGGTATTCATAGCAGCGGCTTTACTGTTTTTACCATCTATCTTAAGTGTAGCTGGCTTCACTATGTTTGGCATACAAGGTACAACAGCTGGTCCAACTGGTGTGACTATCACTGGTAGTTAATCAAATTTAAATAACCCAGGGAACTATTTTCTGGGTTATTATTTATATAAGCTAATGCAGATGGGCCTCAATATGCCTGATAATAAAAAGCGCAATCAAATAAAATTAAAAGCAACGCCAGGTGCGTGGCGTTTATATTCTGCGCGCAAAATTGATGAGCGCTTCAAGGCTTATGAGCAAAAAATACTTCGTAGAGATCACTATATTTGTCAATTTTGTGGATTTCAAGCTCGTTTATTTCAAGAGATTGTTAATTTAGATGGTGATTATACCAATAACAAATTAGCTAATTTGGTTACTGCTTGTTGTTTTTGTTCTCAGTGTTTTTTTCTTGAGTCTGTAGGGGTTGGTGGTTATGGCGGGGGAACTTTAATTTATCTTCCAGAACTTAACCAAGCAGAATTAAATAGTTTATGCCATGTTTTATTTTGTGCTATTACTAATGATACTGGGTATAAAGGAAGTGCTCAAAATATATACCGCTCTTTTAAATTTAGGTCGCAGATAGTGGAAGAGAAATTTGGTGAAGGAGCAAGTGATCCAGCAATATTTGGACAATTAATGATTGACTCAGGGATTAATGAAGAAACCAGGGCACAACTTTTTAATAATATATGTCTGTTACCTTCCAGAGCTAAGTTCCGTAAACAAATAGAACAATGGGCCGCAAGCGCATTGCAGGAAATTGCCGATTAAGAGGGGATTTTTAAATGGCAAATTGGGGAGATTCATTTTTTGAGGGTGTAGATACATTCTTTGCTTGGTTAAGTACCTCATTAAAGCAGACTACTGAATCTTATATTGATTTAGAAACGGCAGATAGCCCTAACGTCTTAGTTAACCATGATGGTAGCTTACTCTCAATCTTAAAAATTGAGGGAATAACTGCTTTGGCAGGTACTGATGAATTCGACGCCTTGGTTTATGGTTTAAATAATGCTTTTCAAGCGGCTATGAGTCGTCCTGGCCATGCTTTACAGGTATATTTTAGTCATGATAAACAAAATATTAAAAAATTAATTCAAGATATTTATGATCCGGCTATTAATACAGCTGAACGGCTTGAATTAAATCTATCAGATCTTTTTAAGGAACGTGTAGATTATTTATCTCAATATTGCGCTGAAGAGAAAGTATATTTTGTATTGATTACACGACCTTTTAATTTACCAAGCGATCAATTAAAAGCAGCAAATAAAGCTAAATTAAAAGTGATTAGAGATACAAAAGCACCGCCCTTCAAAAATTCACAAACTGTTTATGCTGCTATGCCAGAGATACGTGATACGCATGATGCCTATGTAAGGGCTATTTTAAACGATATGGATACCTTGCGCCTTGTCGCAAAGCTATTAGAAGTTCACGAGGCACTACATGCGATAAGACTGACTGCAGACCCCGATTTTACGGCTGATGATTGGCGTGCCACTTTACCAGGAGATAAATTATCTGTTCGTGAAGTAAGTAATTTTGATGGCGATGCCTCTGATTTATTGTGGCCTTCCTTGGCCAAACAAGTACTACCAAGAGATGCTGAAAATCTTGATTTACGAACGGTACGAGTTGGTGATAAAATTTACGCGTCAGCTTATATTGACTTGTTTCCAAAAGACGTCCGTCCCTTTGTTAATTTATTTTCACGTATTTTGCCATCGCATATTCCTTGGAAAATTTCTTTTCTAATAGAGAGTGAAGGCTTAGCAACGATTAAACTAAAGGGATTATTATCATCAATTTTAAGTTTTAGTTCTGCACAAAATCGCTTAATTAGTGACTCTGTAAATTTATTAAAATACTTACAATTAAATACTGATGAGGCCATTATACGATTACGAGTAGTTGCAACAACTTGGGCACCAGAAGGAAACATCCCTCTTCTTAGAAGACGATCCTCAGAATTAGTCAAGGCTATTCAAGGATGGGGCTCAACGGATGTTTCTGATATTTGTGGTGATCCCTTTGCAGGTTTTGTTGCTACTACCTTAGGGGCTTCAATGAATAGCCCTGCTGTTGCTAGTGTAGCACCTTTAAGTGACGTAATTAGTATGTTACCGATTACACGACCTGCTTCACCTTGGAAATATGGCGCATTATTATTCCGTTCACCAGATGGAAAACCTTGGCCTTTTCAACCAGGCTCAACAGAGCAAACCACTTGGATTGATTTAGTATATGCACGCCCTGGTTCTGGTAAATCAGTATTGTCTAATGCGCTTAATTTAGCACTATGTCTTTCGGGTGGATTAGTTAGATTGCCTCGCATTGCTATTATTGATATAGGACCTTCAAGTAGTGGTTTAATTTCCTTATTAAAAGAAGCTCTGCCTGCTACACAAAGACATTTAGTTGCATACCATAGACTTAGAATGACTCCAGAATATTCTATTAATCCTTTTGATACGCAATTAGGATGTCGTTATCCCACGGCATTAGAGCGTTCATTCCTAGTGAACTTCATTACCCTAATCAGCACTCCTCTAGGTGCAGCAAAACCTTATGATGGTATGCCAGATCTTGCGGGTATGGTTGTAGATGAGCTTTTTAAAAGTATGGCTGATGAGTTTAACCCATCTCCTTATGCTCCAGGAGTAGAAGAGTTTATTGATAGTATTCTTGAGGAAATCGGTTTTATTCGCGACTCTAAATCTACTTGGTGGGAAGTCACAGACTCATTATATTCTGCGGGTTTTGTTCATGAAGCGCTACTTGCTCAACGTTATGCAATGCCCTTATTAGCAGATGCTGCTTCAATATGTAGAACACCCTCTATTGAAGACTTATATGAAAAAGTTACTGCGCCAACGGGAGAATCATTAATTAATGCATTCTCAAGAATGATTTCTTCAGCAGTTCGTGAATATCCTATTTTATCTAGAGTAACTAGCTTTGATATTGGTGATGCTCGCGTGGTGTCATTAGACTTAGATGAAGTAGCAAAGAGTGGTGGTGATGCAGCAGATAGACAAACAGCGGTGATGTATATGTTAGCGCGTTACGTCTTAGCAAGACATTACTATTTGACTGAAGAGAGCTTAAACAATATTCCTGAACAATATAAAGAATACCACAAGCAGAGAGTACTTGAGATTAGAGAAGATCATAAACGTATTATTTATGACGAATTTCATAGAACTGCAAAATCACAAGCTGTTCGTGAACAGGTAATTATTGATATGAGGGAAGGACGTAAGTGGAAAGTGCAAATTGCCTTATTGTCTCAATCAGTAGATGACTTCGATCCGGTAATGATTGATTTTGCTACCTCTATTTATATCATGGATGCAGGACCATCACAGGCAATAGAAAAGACTACCGCAATTTTTGGACTTTCTGATACAGCAAAAATTGCATTAAGAAACAGAGTCCATGGGCCAAAACAAGGTGGAGCTACTTTTCTAGCTCAGTTTGCTACTAAGACAGGCGTTAATGTCCAATTATTAACATTGACCTTAGGGCCAGTTGAGTTGTGGGCTTTCAGTACAACAGCCGAAGATGCTACGGTAAGAAACCACTTATATAGACAATTAGGTCCTTCAGAGGCAAGAAGATTATTAGCTGCTTTATTTCCTAATGGCTCAATTGCTAAAGAGATTGAAGCGCGTTTGGCTGATATGAAAGCGAAAGTCGGTCTGATTGAAGAGGACGAAAAAAATGGAGTTATTAACCATTTGCTTAATGATATTTTAGAAGCTTATTCTAAAGATCCTAATATAAAGAGCTTACCTGCTAAAATAAACTAACCATTCTAACCCCCTCTATTCCGAATATGCCTATTTACTTGAATTACTACGTAAATAGGCATTCTATTCTTAGCTAGAATAAAATTTTATTAAAAAACGATTTATACAAGGTTTCGAAATAAAATCAAATTTTAACGAAGAAAGAAAAATTTTGCGTAAGTACTATAAAAAAAACACTTTAACTTACTTGACTATGACCTTGCGTCATACTCTAACCTTGGTAACAAGGAGGAAAAATAATGAAATTATGGCATGCAAAACAATTAGGTAAATTAGCTAAAGTCTCAGTACGAACCTTACATTACTATGACAAAATTAATTTACTGAAACCAAGTGTGCGAGAACATAATAATTATCGTTTGTACTCTGAAAAGGATTTATTAAAGTTACAACAAATTATTGCGCTTAAATTTTTTGGTTTCGAGTTATCACAGATCCATGTTTTATTATCTACTGAAGAACATGCTCTGGATAATTTAAGCATGCAAGCAAAGTTTTTGCAGGAAAAGGCAAATAATCTACTTGAGGCTAATGCCATTCTAAAGCGCATTCTTAGTGAGTGTAGTGATAATAAGTCCATTCCCTGGGAACAGGTAATACAACTTATTGAGGTATATCAAATGACGCAACAACTTGAAAATTCTTGGGTTAAGGAAATATTTACTGCGGATGAGCTAAAACAATACGCGCAGTTTGAAGCAGAAATGAAGTCTAATTCCAATCCAGAGCAAAAAGAAATTTTTGAAAAAAGTTGGTCTGCATTAGTTGAAGAGGTAAAACAAAATCTAACCAAAGATCCTAGGTCTGACTTGGGTGTTCGCCTAGGGAAGAAATGGATGGAATTTGTGAACCGTCTTTATGGAAAGAAATACGCCCATCTAAGAACTAAGAAGTTTGAAAATGGCTTTGGTGAAGGCAAGGGCTTAGAGCAAAATGGACTTAGCCCAGAAATTATTGCTTGGGTGGAAAAAGCAATGGATGAGTATTGGCATCAACGTCTTTATGATGTTTTAGCTCAGGTCGGTACTTTATCTTCAGCTGAGGTAATCCATCTTTGGAATGAGGTGATGGATGATATGTATGGAGAGGAAGAGGAGCGTAAGAAAGCCATTCCAGAACTAGCATTGAAGGATGAAAAAGTAGGTGTAGCAGCAAAGCAATGGTTAAAAGTTAATTTTAATTTATAAAAGATAGGTTGAAATTCCTTATTAGGAGCAGTAGATGCTCCTAATAAAGATCAGCGTCGCAAAAATAAATATACAAACGCTCAAGCATTCGATTGAGGCGTGATTCCTCAAGAAAACTGAATAATACAGGTTTAAACAATAGCCTCATGTAGGGTAAAACCGTTTAAAATTCCTGGGGTAAAGGGATTTACTTGATTATTAGTTTTTAATAAGTAGCGTCCTGAGTTGCTGTTTACTTCAAAAAGAATTTGTAAACTAGAGCTGTCTTGCTCATCTATTAAGACATTGACTTTTTCTAATAATTTAAAGATAGCCCAGTTGCCTTGCTCAGCAAGCTCATAATGATTACCTTCAATAGAGTTTAAGGAGAGTTTTGCATTATTTTGTGGCCAGCTAAAACGGACAAAAGATTCCGAGCCTTGATTATCAGTAAGGGTTGTAGTACCAATTTCTAGATTTAAAGTGGCTACTACTGGATCTAAACTAATTTTTTGCAGGCTAAAATCAATCTTACTTTGCTCACTGTAATTAGGGAAAAACATATTAGTAATGATGTTAGCGCGTATAACTTCATCTAAAGTCTCTGCTGAAATAGGCATTACAAAATCATTAACTACTTTTGGTTTCCATTGCGCATTAGATACATCCAAGAAGGGTTTAATGTATTGCTCTGTAAAGCTATTTAATGTGCCATGGGTTGAGAAAAAGTGATTAAAATCAGCAATAGTAATTTCCTGCTCTTGAGTTGAATCCAATGGATAGCGTCGAGCAATAGAATTTTGGAATTCTTTAAACACGGTTTGCTGCCATTGTTCATTAATATATAAACGACTGTCTTTAATGAGAATGACCCAAGTATCTCCTGCTAATTGTCTAACCCAGGTATTTAATGGTTGTGGTAGTTGATTTGCTTGAGAATACAATAAACTTAAAGCATCAGAAGAATTTTCATTTACAAAACGTGCTTTACTAATATTGTAAGCAGTTTTTCCACCATCATTGATGACCGATAAAGTAGAAATAAAACGTTCTAAGTCAGTAATTCGTAGACCTAACTCTTTAGTAGTTGATAAGCTTATTAAATTTAAATCTGTAAATTTACTGGCAATAAATTGGTTAAAGACAGAAGTATTATCTACTAAATCAGGCTTGGTTTCTTGTTGAATTAAGGTAATTAATCTAGATAAGGCATTTGACTCTTGTAATTGATGCGCAATTTGTCTTCCTTGTTGATAATCTTGATAATGGAAAGGCTGTGATTTGCGCATGAAGGTTTGCCACCAAGTCACATAGTCAAAGCAATAAGCTTGGATAAGCATATTAGGTAGCTGCAATAAATCTTGTCGTGCTAATACCCAATTCTCAGCTTGCAGTTTATGGCTAATGCTTGAAAGATCTTTAATCGTATGAGCAAAGCCTATCTTAGTAAAATATACGGGAAGCTCTTGAGTCGCCAAACTAAAGCCATCCATAACAATTTTTTCTTTTTTCGGAGAAAAATATTCTTTAGCTAGAGAATAATATAAATAGCTCGTTGGTAAGGCATTTAAATAGTTTCGCGCATCACTAATTACTTGGGGTTTTATGGGGATATTATGTAAGGGTTTGCGTAAAGTATGCGCTAATAGTGCCAATTGTTTTTTTGAAACATTGGGTGCTTGTTGTTGCCATTGGTTTTTAAACCAGTTTTGTATTTCATAAGAAGAAAAATGTTCTGGTTGGCTGAGCATTAAATAAATTTTTAAGGCTTTGTAGCGTACTATCGACGTATTGCTTGGGTTAGTAATTACTTGTTCTAATTCATTTGTTAATGAAGGAATAAACTCGCCAGTCAACCTATTTTTAGTATTGTTTTGAAGATTAATTTTTAACTGATGTACTGTTGGCAATGAGAGGGAATTTGTTGAGATATGGTCAATTTTATTCGAGGCTTTAGATAAGTGATAAAGCGCTTGCGGACCACTATTTCCCTGATTATTTATCATATCATAAGCTAATAATTCTTTGCTGGCCTCATCAAGTAAATGAGAGGTCTTATAATAATGATGGCTTAAAAATATTAGGCTAATTGCTGCAAGAGTTGCTGCAATAGCAATAAGTGGTTTTTGGGAGAATTTTCTTGATTGCGGCATTTGGCTGCATTGATCTTGAATGTTTTTTAACGCGCCTTCAACAAAATAGGATCTAAAATTAGTCGCTTGAGGGAAGGTATCTTGCACCATTAAGGCATATTCATGTTGAATTTTTTTATTGATGCGATCAATGCTTACGCCACCTTGTTCCGCACTAGTAAAATAAAGAGAATTTAAATGAAATAATTTGGGGGAAATTCCCTGGACTAGTGATTGAATAGGTAAACGTAAGCTAGCTAATTGTAAAGGAAATTCACGGATTAAACTTCGTTTAATAGTAGAACGGGCCGGATGCATTTTATGAATTACTTGTTGACCTTGCTGCTCTATTAAATGATTAAATTGTTCTGTATACGCTTCAATTTTTTTAGAGAGAACATTAGCGCAATCTAAGGAAAAACCAAAAGGCTTTGATAAATCAGCCACATGGTCCATCTGATAAAACTCAGAAAAACCAGCCAAAGTATCCATTTTAGTAAATATTAATGCTAGTTCAATAGAATAACCTAGGTTAGAGCCTATACGTGCTAAAAATTGTAAATGTGATTTTTTTTGTTCATTAAAGGGAACAGCCTCATTAAAGAGCAGCGTGTTCACATCAACACATAAGATCAAACCGGTAATTTTAAGAGAACGGTTGCATTTATTTAATTGTTTGAAGGTATTCTGTAATAGAGTTTTGCTATTAGTTAGCCAATGTTCACTTAATTCAACAATAATTCCCTTGGAATTGAAATATACTTTAGCTTGTTGTTCACTAAACACGGGCATTTCTTCCATCGTGCTTTGTTTTAAGAGAGCTGATTTACCTTGTTCATTTTTTCCGGTAAGGATAAGAAATGACAGTTGATTCGCTTGGGGTTTTAGTTGAGTAAGTACTTTTTTTATAGTGTCGCATAAGGCGCGTAACGAGTTGTCCATCAGTTATCCAGCATAGCAAGTTGGGTATGTCCAAATAAAACGTTTTTCGCTTTATTTTCCAATAAAATTTGGCTTGTTAAAAAAGCAGCAGTGACTAAGCTAGTGCTAATAATTAGCGTTAAAATGGCCGCCCTATAATTTTTCCTAACTGTTTTAGGTTGTGGATTTTCATTAAATAAACGATGTGATTTATTAAAACGATATTGTTGAATAATTTGATATAGGTTTTCTATATGATTATCCAATGATTGTCTGCCGTCTGCTTTTAAATGATATTCTCCTTCAAAACCAGCGACCAAACAATAATAAATAAGTTCTATTAAATCCAAAAATTGATTGGGGCGCTCTTTGACATAATTAAGTATTTCAAAAAAACGCTGTTGTGGGGGCGTTTCATCATTGCTTAAAGGCGTAAAGGAATTAAACTCTGGGGCAAGGTTGTAAACACGTAAATAATTTTTAGCAAGAATTTCATCAATAGTTGTTGCTAATAAAAAATAAGCAATATTTATTAAATCTGCTGCATATTGAAATGCATGTAATTTACTATAAAAAGCATGTAGCTCATGGGCAATATTATCTCTAATATGTTCGATAGGCGGTAAAGAAGGACTTAAGCAAAGCCGTTCTAATAAAGATAACACAGGTCCCGCCGCAGCTACTAAAGTATTAGTAGAAAAGGGCGCAATAAATAGCTTAGAACGGTAGTAACCTTGAGGTACTACTGACGACTCTGTATTGGCAAGACGACTGACAATTGAGGGTGGATAGTGCTCAGCTGCCATGTTGATGCTCCAACGAGCTTTAATGCGGCATTCTACATTCGCAAAAGCTCAGATTAAAAAGAAGATAATACTGATATAGCATTTTTTATTCAAGCCAATCGCGAGTACATTTTTTTAGCTTAGCTACGATTGCTTCATTCTTATTGATTTTTAATTATTTAGTGTTTGAAATGACGAGTACCAGTAAAGACCATAACTAAGTGATGCTGATTAGCACAATTTATTATCTGTTCATCCCTAATAGATCCTCCTGGTTGAATAATAGCACCTATGCCTCCTTGTGCTGCCAGTTCCACAGTATCTGGAAAGGGGATAAAGGCATCAGAGGCCATTACCGCACCAACAGTATTAAAACCCATTTGCTCTGCCTGCCATAAACCTATACGAGCACTCATCACGCGGTTTGTTTGACCACCGCCTATACCAATAGTAACTCCATCTTTGGCAAAGACTATAGCATTGGATTTAACATGTTTTACACTATGCCAAGCGAATAGTAAATCCTGCATTTGTTGTTCTGTGGCTTGTTGCTGCGTTACTGTCTTTAACTCGCGAGTGATTAAAGATAAAGAATCATGCTCTTGTACTAATAAACCACCATCGACTTTTTTCATATCGAGACGAAATCCATGGTTGTAAGACCAATCATCCGTTATAAGTACCCGAATATTGAGTTTCTTTTTCAGGATTTCTTGTGCATCTTCATTGAGTGCAGGAGCAATAATCACCTCAACAAATTGTTGCTCCATTAATTGGCTTAGTGTAGCTGCATCTACTGCTTGGTTAAAAGCAATAATTCCTCCATAGGCTGAAATGGGATCTGCTTTAAAAGCTCTTAAATAAGCATTAAGCAGGGTTTCTCCATAAGCGATACCACAAGGAGTATTATGTTTGATAATCACACAAGTTGGTTTTTCCCGAGGAAATGTTTTAATGCAATCTAAAGCAGCATCAGCATCAAGAATATTATTATAAGATAGTGGTTTTCCTTGAATTAATTGTGCTGAAGCCAAGGAGGCAGTTAAGGCGTTTTTATCTGCATAGAATGCAGCTTCTTGATGAGGGTTTTCACCATAACGTAGGTCGTTTATTTTATGAAATTGACAGGTTAATGTTTCAGGAAAACTTGTCGGGCAGTATTCTGAATCTAAAGTACTTAAATAGTTACTAATTGCCCCGTCATAAGCGGCAGTGTGCGCAAAAGCTTTTTTGGCTAAGGTAAAGCCCCAATCTTTGGGCACTTGCTCAGCATTTAAATAAGCTATTAATTCTGCATAATCATTAGGGGATACGATGACATAGAGATGCGCATGATTTTTTGCCGCAGCTCGAATCATAGTCGGTCCGCCAATGTCAATCTGTTCTATGGCTTTAGCAAAATCACAATCAACATGTTGAATGCTTTCTTCAAAGGGATATAAATTAACAATCACTAAGTCAATAGGTTTTATAGAGTGCTGCTCTAAAATATCATTGTCTTCTGGTCTACGCGCTAAAAGAGCGCTATGAATTGCCGGATGTAAGGTTTTGACTCGACCATTAAGTAATTCAGGAAAGCCAGTATATTCGCTTACATCAATTACAGGGATCTGATGTTCTCTTAACAATAAGGCGGTATTACCAGTAGCGATGAGTTCCACCTTATGTGCATGGAGTGCTTTAGCCAAAGGAATAAGATCGCTTTTATCAGAAACAGAAATCAGTGCTCTTTGTGGTCTAAATAAGGAGTAGTCTAAATCTTGGCTCATTGAGGTACCTAAAGGTCAAAAGTTACAAACGTTTAAAGACTAATAAAGACCAACCTTCAAGATGCTTCGTTTGAATAAGACTAAATGCATTTTGATAGGCTTCGATTAATAAAGATTCTTGCTCGTTTAAAATACCTGAAACTACCAGTAAAGAGCCGGGATGTATTAATTGATGAAAACGATCTTTTAGTTTCATCAAAGGGGCTAAAAGAATATTAGCAATCATTAAATGAACCGGATCTTGTAAGTGTTCTGGTGAAGAAATCATTAACTGGGGTTTATCAATATAATTTGTTTGAGCATTATTTTGAGTCGCTTCTAGTGCTTGATTATCAATATCGACCGCAAACACTTGTTGCGCTCCTAATTTGATAGCAGCTAAAGAAAGAATACCTGAGCCACAACCATAATCTATCGCTGTTTTGTTATTTAATTCAGCTTGTTCTAACCAAGTAAGACATAAGGAGGTCGTTGGATGAGTGCCTGTCCCAAAAGCTAGTCCTGGATCAAGCATAAGATTTACCGCATCAGGCTCTGGGGGGGTAAGCCACGTAGGACAAATCCATAAGCGTTGACCAAAACGTTGGGGTTTAAAATCATCCATCCAAGCGCGTTCCCAATCTTTCTCGGGTAGTACCTCAATACTGCATTGAAGCGCGGGTCTGGTATTTAATAGATAATTTTTAGCTTTTTGGGCTTCTTCCGCTTGTGCATATAAAGTATGCATTATGACTTCAGGCCAAAGAGGCGTGGTGCCTGGTTCTGGTTCAAGTACAGGATTATCATTTTTATCGGTTAACATCACCGATAAAGCACCTAATTCCTCTAACTCTTCGCTTAATTCTTCTACATCTTCACTTGGACAATGCTCAATCTTTAACTGAAACCACACTGTGATTATTCCTTCAACATTTTTTCTAGGTAATGAATATTGGTACCGCCTTCAATGAAAAACTTATCATGAAGAATTCGTTGTTGCAGTTCAATATTGGTTTTAATGCCATCAATAATAATTTCATCGAGAGCATTCCGCATTCTGGCGATTGCTTCGGAACGTGTCGCGCCATAACTAATTAATTTTCCAATCATTGAGTCATAATTAGGAGGGACAGTATAACTACTGTAGATATGCGAATCAAAACGAATTCCAGGGCCGCCTGGTTGATGTAATAAGGTTATTTTTCCAGGTGAAGGCATAAAGGTTTTTGCATCTTCAGCATTAATACGACATTCAATTGCATGTCCGTGGAATTTAATTTGCTCTTGAGTGAGGGTAAAAGGAATGTCACTGGCAATTTTTATTTGTTCTTTAATGAGATCTAAGCCTGTAATCATTTCTGTAACAGGATGTTCTACCTGAATACGGGTATTCATTTCAATGAAATAAAAACATCCGTCTTGATATAAAAACTCAAAAGTACCTGCACCGCGGTATTCTAAATCTCTACACGCTTTGACCACAGAATTGCCGATTTTTTTTCTTAATTCGGGCGTAATTCCTAGAGCAGGGGCCTCTTCTAATACTTTTTGATGGCGGCGCTGCATGGAGCAATCACGTTCACCTAAATGAATGGCATTTCCTTTTCCATCACCGAGCACTTGGAATTCTATGTGGCGTGGATTTTCCAAAAATTTTTCCATATACACCGTGGAGTTATTAAAAGCGGCTTTAGCTTCGCTGCGCGTCAGATTGATTGCATTTAACAAACTGGCTTCGCTATGCACCTCTCTCATTCCACGGCCACCACCGCCACCAGCCGCTTTAATAATTATTGGGTAGCCAATTTTGCGTGCCATAGCCAAATTATGACTATCATTATCATCTAAAGGACCATCAGAGCCAGGAACACAAGGAACACCGGCAGCTTTCATCGCAGCAATAGCGGATACCTTATCGCCCATAAGGCGGATAGTATCTCCTCTTGGGCCAATAAAACGGAAGCCACTTTGTTCGACAATATCAGCAAAATCGGCATTTTCTGATAAAAAGCCATAGCCGGGATGAATGGCGACTGCATCGGTAATTTCTGCTGCGGAAATGATTGCTGGGATATTAAGATAACTTTTTTGGGATGGTGCAGGACCTATACATACGGTTTCATCAGCAAGACGAACATGTAAGAGATCTTTATCAACATCAGAATGAACAGCAACGGTTTTTATGCCTAATTCTTTACAGGCGCGTAAAATTCGAAGTGCAATTTCACCCCGGTTAGCAATTACAATTTTACTAAGCATTGGCACTTCTCGCTATTCTATAATAAATAAAGGTTGGTCGTATTCTACTGGGTCACCAGTGGCAACTAAGATTTCTATAATCTTTCCTGCACGATCCGCCTCAATTTCATTAAACATTTTCATCGCTTCAACAATACATAAAGTATCGCCCGCTTTCACTGTTTGCCCCACAGTAACAAAAGGAGCTGCTTCAGGGGATGGGGAGGTATACATAGTTCCTACCATCGGCGAGCGTATTTTATGCCCAGAAGACACTTCTACTGACTTAGGTTCTGGGGCTGTAGTCTTTGATGGTGCTGGTTCATAATGAGCATTTTGTTGTGGCATTGGCTGTGTCGATACATAACGAACCTGATCAGCGTTGCCACTGCTGTGTCGACTTAAGCGTAATGATTCTTCACCTTCTTTAATCTCGATTTCAGAAATACCAGTTTCTTCTAATAATTCGATTAATTTTCTGATCTTACGGATATCCATTTTTACTCTCTCTACTGTAATTCTTTAATAATTGCTTGGAGCGCCAATACATAACTTTGAGCCCCAAAACCACTGATAATGCCTTGAGCAATATCGGAAAAATAGGAGTGACGGCGAAAAGCTTCGCGTGAATAAATGTTGCTGATATGAACTTCAACAAAAGGAATAGCCACAGCACATAAGGCGTCGCGTAAGGCAATGCTGGTATGTGTATAGGCTGCTGGGTTGAAAATAATATAGTTCACTTTATCAGAGCGTGCTTGATGAATGGCTTGAATAAGCTCAGATTCAGAATTGCTTTGATAACAATGCAATTCTATTCCATGTTGAGTCGCCTCATTAATCAAACCACGATTAATTTCGTCTAAAGTATCTGCACCATAAATAGATGGTTCACGAGTTCCTAATAAATTTAAGTTAGGGCCGTGCAATACGAGAATTTTTTTCATTAAGTTTAAAGTAGTAACTTGATTGCTGCAGATTTTGCCTGATATTTATATATATGTCTATATCTAAGAGGATCTCCGCAAGTTCTAAGCAAGTTTGCTTCATATAGTAATTATGGAAATGATTAAAGGCATCATCTAGCATCGATCTCAAGCATTCCCTGCGATGAGCTACTTTTTCCTGCGTATTATTTAGATTATGCTATTGTTTTGTATAGACAAATCATGGATGTGTTATGGCTAAGACCTATTTAACTGATCTAACTTTGCGCGATGCCCATCAATGCTTAATTGCTACTCGATTACGTACAGAAGATATGTTGCCTATTTGTAATAAGATGGATCAAGTAGGTTTCTGGGCAATGGAGGTGTGGGGCGGGGCCACGTTCGATGCCTGTTTGCGTTTCTTAAAAGAAGATCCTTGGGATAGATTAAAGCAATTACGTTCTGCTTTACCAAATACGCAATTATCCATGCTTTTAAGAGGGCAAAATTTATTAGGTTATAGGCATTATGCAGATGATGTAGTAGAGGCTTTTATTCGTTTAGCAGTTCATAATGGCGTGGATGTTTTTCGTGTCTTTGATGCCTTAAACGATGCTCGTAATCTAGAAGTAGCAATAAAAACAATAAAATCCTATAAGAAACATGCACAAGGCACTATCTGTTATACAACAAGTCCCGTACATACTTTAGAAAATTTCATCGATCTAGGTAAGCAATTAGCCGAGATGGACTGAGATAGTATAGCAATAAAAGATATGGCTGGCTTATTAACACCGACAGTCACAGTAGAGCTAGTGCGACAATTGGCGGATACCACAGGCCTACCTATTCATTTACATAGTCATGCGACCTCTGGACTAGCAAGTATTTGTCATTATGAAGCTGTTTTAGCCGGTTGTTCTCATATTGATACGGCGATCTCTTCCTTCTCTGGTGGAGCATCTCATCCTCCCACTGAGGCTTTAGTTGCCGCTTTAGCAGACAGTGAATATGATACAGAACTTGATTTAAGTTTATTATTAGAAATTGATGATTATTTTAAAAAGGTTCGTAAAAAATATCGGCAATTTGAAAGCGAAGCTCAAAATGTTGATCCGCGCGTACAATTATATCAAGTACCAGGAGGAATGATTTCTAATTTATATAGTCAGCTTAAAGAACAAAATTCTTTAGATAAAATAGACGAGGTTCATCAGGAAATACCCAAGGTACGTAAGGATTTAGGTTATCCTCCTTTAGTTACACCCACATCCCAAATTGTAGGGACTCAAGCGGTTATTAATGTATTGACAGGCGTGCGCTATAAAACCATTACCAATGAAGTAAAATTGTATTGCCAAGGAAAATATGGCGCTGCCCCAGGGAAAATTAGCCCTAGTTTACGCAAAAAAGCCATTGGGCGGACAGAGGTAATAGATGTTCGACCTGCTGATTTATTGCCAGAAGAATTGCTGCAATTAACTAAAGAAATTGGGGAATTAGCTTGTAGTGATGAAGACGTTCTTATTTATTGTATGTTTCCAGAAGTAGGGAGAACTTTTTTAGAGCAAAGAAAAAACAATGCCCTAGTCCCCGAACCTTTATTAGTAGAGCCTGTTTCTTCAAAAAGCAATTCACTATCTGAATTTGACCTGACTTTTCATGGTGAACGATATCATGTAAAAATAGCTGGCTTTGGAGGAGCTGAACCTAATTCGCAAACCTGTTTTTTATGGGTAGATGAAGTTCCAGAAGAGGTAGTTATTCAACATTCTCATATAGAAGAAGCAAATAAACCTCTTGTAAAGAAAAATGTAAAAAGCGCAGGTGATATTACAGTGACTATACCAGGAACTATTATCGATATTTATGTGGGGCCAGGCGATAAAATTAAAAAAGGGCAAACGGTTTTGATTTTAGAAGCAATGAAAATGGAAACAGAAATTCAAGCCAGTTCAGAAGGAATTGTCACTGAGATTTTATGTAAAAAGGGGGACAGAGTGACTCCCGAACAGGTATTAATTCGCATAGAAAACAATTGAATCAGGACTTAGGAAAAATCCCCAATCTCTTTGTTAAAGAAGTTTTTTAATTCGGTCATTTAGCAGTCTAAACTCCCTCATTAAAAAACTTCTTTGCCTCGACCTTGGGGTTTTTCCTAAGTCCTATTAATGTTCTTCAGGAGATTGTTTTGTTTTATTTAATTCTAAATTGTGTTAAATTAAGACTTTTTGAGTGTCATACCAAAAAATAGTAAAGAATTCTACAAGGATTAAGAAAGAGCTATTTTTTTACTCAAAAAATATAATTTGAAAAAAGTTAAAACTATGTTAGCTTGGAACGTGTTTTTAAAATGATAGCTATTTATTGATTTCAAATAGGAAATTAGGAATCAAATAAATTATTCTATGTATAGCCTTATGCGAATTATTTAAGGAGTTAGTGTCAATGCACCCAAATTATTATTTCTCACCTTTAGCCGTTGCTTTAGCCTTAGGTTTAGCAACACCAGTAGAAGCAGCGCAATCTGTGCCTTTAAATAAAGCCTCTTTTGCACATATACAGCAACAATTTAAATTAGCTGCTCCAGGTTTTCTTAGGTCGGTATCTACTTCGCCTGATAGTTTGCAATTTGTAAGTCAGCATAGTGATGCAAAACTGATGAACCATGTTCGAATGCAGCAGCATTATGCAGGTTTTCCTGTTTTTGGTGGTTATGCCATTATTCATAGCAAAAAAGGCACGCAATTACTTGCTGGAAATTCTTCTATGGTACAGATGAACGGTACTGTTTATGAAGGATTACAAACAGAATTAGGTCAACAAGATCCCTCTTTTGTTAAAAATGCCCCAGTTGCTCTTCAGCAATTCAAAGCAAAGTATGCAACAAAACGAGTTAGTGAAGAACAAGTAACTCCTATGGTTTTTATTGATGATCAGCATCGTGCACACTGGGCTTATAAAGTGAGTCTTTTGGTGAGTCATGATGATAAAATTCCTGAGCGCCCAACCGCCATTATTGATGCACAAACTAATCAGCCTTTAGTGCAATGGAATGATGTAAAAACAGTAGCAAAACAATCAGCAAAAGGAATTGGTTTTGGTGGGAACAATAAAGTAGGTGAATACCAATTTGGTAAAGAATTGCCTCTCTTAGATATCTCTCGTGAGGATACGACAGAAACCTGTTCTATGGAGAATACGGATGTTAAGGTAGTTGATATGCTGCATAAGTATTACTCTAAAAATAAGGCAATGGAATTTACTTGTAAGACTGATCCAAGCAAATCATCCGATACTTATTACACCGGTTATTCTGCTGATGGTTACGATAAAGATAATGGCGCCGCTTCGCCAACAAATGACGCTTTATATGCTGGTTATGTCATAAAGCATATGTACCATGATTGGTACGGTATTGAAGCCTTAACTCAATCTGATGGACGTCCTATGCAATTAGTGATGCGTGTTCATTATGGAGAGGGTTATGAAAATGCTTATTGGGATGGCAAGCAAATGACCTTTGGTGATGGCGATACCATGATGTACCCACTAGTATCTTTAGGTGTGGGTGGACATGAAATCAGCCATGGTTTTACTGAGCAACATTCTGGCCTTGAATATTTTGGTCAGTCCGGTGGTATGAATGAAGCATTTTCTGATATGGCTGCCCAAGCTGCCGAACATTACTCAGCAGGTAAAGTAAGTTGGCAGATTGGCCCAGAAATCATGAAAGAAGACAGCGGTTATGATGCTTTACGCTATATGGATAAACCAAGTCGTGATGGCAGCTCGATAGATTCTGCCGATGAATATTATGGCGGTATAGACGTACACTATTCTAGTGGTGTTTATAACCATTTATTCTATATTTTAGCAAATCGTCCTAATTGGTCTGTTCGTAAAGCCTTTGATGTCATGGTGAAAGCCAATATGGATTACTGGACACCCTATGCAACTTTTGAAGAGGGTGGTTGTGGTATATTAAGTGCTGCTAAATTTTATGGTTATTCTCTTGATGACGTAAAAGAATCTTTAAAAGAAGTAGCAATAAATACTCAGTCTTGTTCCTAATCGATTCTTGATAGTGAAAATGCCCCTTTATGGGGCATTTTTTTTAGTGTCGAAGAGTACATATTAGGTTTATCCATAAAAGGCAGCTAAGTATTCTGCTACTAAGCGCGGTTCTTCCATATGAATATGGTGACCACCATTTAAATAGTCGACTTTTAAATTTTTTACCGCTTGGATTCGTTGCTCCATCAGCTCATTATTAAAGGAAAAGCCATTATTTGCCCACAGTAAAAAAGTTTTAGTGCGGATTTCCTTTAAGCAGGAAAGTACTTGGGGCTCCGTCATTTGCAAAGGGGAGGGGACGAGTAAACGTCTATCATGACGCCAATAATAGAAGCCATTTTCTTCCCTTAAGCCACGCTCACAAAGTTTTTCTGCAATATCAAGAGATACATAGCCTTTTTCCGCTCGAGCAAGCGCTGCACTTTCCATATCTTTATAGCCTTTAGCTTTATTTCGATTCGGAGAGTTCAAACTAGTTAAATATTGGCTAAGTTGCATCACACTAGTTTCAGGTGGCCGAGTTAAAGGGCCTAAACCTTCAATTAAACTCAAGGACATTAAATATTGAGGAGCAATGCTTGCTACTAGGCTGGCTATACAAGCACCAAGTGAATGACCTAATAAATGAATTTTATTTAATTTTAATGCATCGATAATCTGCACTACAGCAAATAAACCATCAATAAAATGATAATGAACACCTGAAGGAAGATGTGAGGAAAAACCATGTCCAGGTAAATCAATGGCAATAAAATAATAATGTTCTTGTAGATATTCTGCTATAGGCTCAAAGCTATTAGCATTATCAAGCCAACCGTGCAGCGCAAGAATAGGAGGGTTTTGCTTATTTCCCCAGGTTCTGCCCGCTATTGATAAACCAGGAATATTTAATTCTAAGGTGTCCATTATTTAATCTCTAAAAATAAGTTAAGAGTAACAACTGTTTATTCTTTAATGTGTTATTATTTATAATATAAAAATTAAGTACATCAACTTAAATTGCATTATTAGCCTGTTGTAAGAGTGTAATTTTTATTACAGGCATAAAAGGTACAAAAAAATGCAACAAGTCAAACGTAGCATATCATTGATTACCTATAATATTCATAAAGGATTCGGCGTGGGAGCCGTCCGTTTTTTGCTGCCTCAAATGCGTATGGCTCTTTCTGAGTTAAACCCAGATTTTGTTTTTTTGCAAGAAGTACAAGGTAAGCATAAAAAGAGAGAAAAAAGAATCAACTCCTGGCCTGAGTCGCCTCAATTTGAATACATTGCAGAAAATATTTGGCCTCATTATGTGTATGCAAAAAATGCTGTGTATGAATCAGGCCATCATGGTAATGCTATTTTAAGTAAATACCCTTTTGATCGCTTTGAAAGTATTAATCTATCGAATATGAATCGCGCCTCTAGAGGAATAGTGCATACGCAAGTAAAGGTGGATGATTCAGTATTACATTTACTATGTGTCCATCTCGGTCTTTTTAAAGCAGAACGCCGAGAACAATGTAAGGCTTTAATGGCACGCATTAAAGAAGTAGTTCCCACTAATGAACCGCTGATAATGGCTGGTGATTTTAATGATTGGCGTACGCTTATTTCCCAGGTCTTGGAAGATGATTTAGGTATTGAAGAGGCCTTTGTTACTATTGAAGGACAACACGCGCGTTCCTTTCCCGCTATTAAACCAGCATTATGTGTAGACCGCGTGTATTTTCGCGGCATGCAAGTAGAAGAAGTTGCCTGTTTACAAGGCAAACCTTGGCGAATGTTATCGGATCACCTGCCTTTATTTGCTCGTTTTACTTTATCTGGAACTAATTAATATAAGTTACTCTCTCCCGGTTGCCCGCAACCGGGAGAGAGTAACTTATATTATGATGTCAATATTATTCCATAGAGCTTTGGTATTCACCAAAACAGGCCGTACTATTGAGTCGTGCGCGGTTTAACAGAATTTCTTGTGCTCTATTAATATTTTCTTTTTTCCCAGCCCAAGCACTAAGACAATCTTCTTGTAGTGCTCTACCAAAAGAGAAGCTTAATAACCAAGGTTGATGACCGATAGTATTAATCGCGTTTAAATTCGCAGTAGCTTGTTGAGGGCTTTGTCCACCAGATAAGAAGTTTATAGTAGGCACTGCAGCAGGCACATTATTACGGAATACACTTAAAGTATAGTCAGCAACTTCCTCAGGCTCACTAGAGGCTCCTGCCTCTTTGCCACAAGTTACCATACTCGGCTTAAGAATAATGTGTTCCAACTCTACTTGATGGATAAATAAGGCATGAAAGAGTTCATGTAAGACCATTTCGCAGACTTCAGCGCAGTGTTCAATGGTGTGAGTTCCATCCATCAGCACTTCAGGTTCTACAATAGGAATAATACCTACTGCTTGGCAAGCGGAAGCATAGCGAGCTAAATTTTCAGCACCAGTTTTAATTGCGGTAAGGCTAGGAGTAAACTCAGAAATGGAATAAACATTACGCCATTTAGCAAATTTTGCGCCTAGTTTTTTAAATTCCAATAAACGTTCTGTTAGTCCGTCTAAACCTTGAGTTACTTTTTCACCGTCAGTTCCCGGTAGATCTACTAAGCCTTTATCTACTTTGATACCAGGAACGATTCCTTTTTTAGCAAATAATTCCGCAATAGGAGTGCCTTTATCATCTTTTTGATAAAAAGTTTCTTCAAAGAGAATAACACCATTGATGTATTGCTCTAAATCTGGGGTTGTAGCTAGCAATAATCGGTAGTCTTTACGATTTTGCTCATTGTTTTCGATATTAATGGAAGTAAAGCGTTTTCCAATAGTTCCATTACTTTCATCCGCAGCTAAAATACCTTTGCTCTCGTGGAGCATTTGTTCCATTGTTGCCGATAATTCTTCATAACTCATATTATTTCTCCTGTATTAACTCTCACAGTAACTGTTCACTTCGTATTGAAGAAAAGCCTCATTTGTCCCATTTTGGACTAAAAATAGTCTGCTCTCATATACTAATGTATGTTGCGCTTTATCAGTCTCTTTTAGTCAAACCTGCTCTCAAATCTGACTTTTCACCAAGATTCAAGAGCACTCCCTGAACTGCTACATCTCACATTTAGCGCGAAATATATTTTTCACGAATAATGTGCTGCATAGCGAAACCTTGCTCTTTTAAATAATTAAACGCTTCGTCGATCATACCTGGATTTCCACATAAATAAACTAGATCTTGCTCTGGATGAAGACGTAGTTCAGGAAAAACATGTTGTACATAACCCGCATATTCATTAGGTTTCAGTTCTTCGGGACTTATTTTACTTAAACAGGCTTTAAATGTAACTTGGGGGAATTGCTGCGCAAATGCTTCAAATTCAGCAGCATAAAGCATTTCTTCTCGTCTTTGTACCCCTTGCAGTATTACAATTTCTAAATTAGCTTGTTGTTGAAGTCTTCTACTTAATTCATCAATCATGGCTCTATAGGGTGTCACGCCCGTACTAGTAGCTACAAATATATAACGTTTAGGATCCTGCTCTTTAAGGATTAATCGCCCAAAAGGACCATTTATATGAATAATATCCCCGGGTTTTAAATTAAATAGTAATTCAGTGCCAGGGCCTTCAGCGAAATAACCGGCGGCAAACTCAATACAGTTATCATCTTTTGGGGAATTGGCTATACTATAGCTACGCTTTAGTTGTTTTCCTTCACGTTCAAAGTGAATAGTAATAAAATGTCCGGGTAAATAGCTAAATGCCGGAAATTGTGCACAGTTGAAAATAAAATGTTTTACCTTAGGGGAAATCATGTATGATTCTTTTAGGGTAATTGGAAAGGTATTTATTTGCATAAGATATCAACTTTTATTTATAAAGTCCCTAATATAGGGGAAAAATTATGCATTGCAAGAGTTGAGAACATATAATTAATATATGAATATTCCTGATTTAATCACAATGCTTGGCAATGTAAGCCAGGCCCTTTTCCCCGTGCAATATTTAATTACAGGCGGCTCTTATCTATTGGGTATTGTTTTCTTCATGTCAGCCCTTCATCGATTTAAAGGCATGGGCGATAAAAAATCTCAAGAAAAAGGCTTTGTACCTATCATCTATTTGATGTTCGGTGCTGCTCTAATCTACCTTCCCTCAACGATGTCGACTTTAGCCGACACCGCCTTTGGAGCAGGTAATGTATTAACCTATAGTAATTATAATCAAGCAAGTATCTACAGTGCCATGGGTTTAGTAGTTCGTACAGCAGGTTTAATATGGTTTATTAGAGGTTCTGTTTTACTTGCTCACTCCAGCCAACCCGGGGCGCAAGATGGGCCGAAAGGATTAGTATTTCTTATTGCTGGTGTTTTATCACTGAACTTTGATAATACTATCTCAATAATCAATGGGATCGTTACTAGTCTAGTGGCTTGGTCAATAAATTTCAAAATCAGCCACGGATATTAAAAGCGAATTACCCCTCTTCCTTACAAATTCTAAGATTATTTGCTGTAGCAAAATCTAATATCGATTGATAAAGCTGCGGACTTGATTCTTTTAATTTAGGATCCAGTAAGACACAAGGATATCCTTCACTATTCACGCTGGGTTGTAAGAGCGGAGAATAACGAATGCGGCTGTTTTTAAAGCTTGCTAAAGAGCCACTCATGCGTTCTGCCCAATCGCTGGGTCTAAAGATTTTTCCCTGAGATGTTCGTCCTTCAATTACTATTGGTTTATTTTTTAATTCGGCCATAACGCTACATGCAATTACTACAGAGTGTCTAGTATACCATCATCATGCTCTTTCTGTGTGAGAATTATAACAATTAATTGCTATAGCCAAGTAAAATTGGTTTTCCATAGTAGTTTTTACTGCAATTATGATAGCATGTTGAGGTTTTGAATTAATGAGGCTGAATTGCGAATGGATAAAGAAAGTCATTCTGGCATTTATTTATTACCCAACTTATTAACTACGGCAAGTTTGTTTGCTGCTTTTTATTCTCTTGTTTCTTCTATGCAAGGGCAATATGAGGCTGCAGTAATTGCTATGTTTATAGGAATGATAGCTGATGGCTTAGATGGAAGAATTGCTCGTTTAACTAATACTCAATCTGCTTTTGGTGCTCAATATGATAGTTTATCTGATATGGTAACCTTTGGTGTTGCGCCTTCTTTATTATTATATAATTTGATGTTAAGCCAACTTGGTAAGCTTGGTTGGTTAGTAGCCTTTGTTTATACGGCTACCGTGGCCTTGCGTTTAGCGCGGTTTAATACACAATTGGAAACAGCTGATAAACGATACTTTCAAGGATTACCATGCCCTCCTGCAGCAGCTGTGATGGCTTCATTTGCTTGGCTTTGCTATCAAAATGAATGGCACCATATGATGGTTTCTGTTTTGACTGCAATCCTATCTTTATTTGTTTCTGTTTTAATGGTCAGTAATTTACGTTATTACAGTTTTAAAGAAATCGATTTTAAGGGCAAAGTTCCTTTTTTATATATCCTTGTGATGATTATCTTATTTGTTGCTATTGCAGCTGATCCAGCGATTGTATTGTTTATTGGTTTTAGTATTTATGCTTTGTCGGGGCCAATCATGACATTGATTTATATGAGAAAAATGAAGTCTGGCCCTTTATAATTTTATGAAAAGCGGGTAAGGTTGGGTTATTTTGACCCAACCTTTGGCTTTAGTGTGGATCCTTGCTGGGTCAAAATGACCAACCTTCATTTATGTGTAGGATTACTTTAAACGGGATTTTTGAGCGCGATCCCGGTTGCAAACAACCAGGCTACCTAATTCGAGTGATAAGAAAAATAGATTTAGTGACACGATTATAAAATTCTTGGGTTTTTTTAAAATAAGTTTTCTGGGTATAAAGGTTGTTGCTATTGATTCTTTCGTTGGCGCTTTATTCGCCTTCGCCAAAGAAATTCTCTATAAGCGCTACAAGCGCTTGATTCATAGCTACTTCATCAGGGCCATCAATTTCCAGAAGCAGTTCACTGCCTTGATTAGCGGCAAGCATCATCACGCCCATAATACTTTTACCATTGACCGTTTGAGAGCCTTTAGTTACTTCAATTAGACTTTGATATCGTGCCGCAGTAGCAACAAATTTTGCGGATGCTCTAGCATGCAAACCAAGCCTATTTATTATTTTAATTTTAGTTTTAATCATATAGGCACTGTATCATGAGTCAAGTACGAGGTATAGAGTTGTAAGTGAAAAGGAAGGAAAATCTTAGGCGACTTCTGCATAAGTACTTTTTTCAAGAATCCAGCACTTATGCAAAAAGCCTATAGGGTTTTAAAATTTATTCATATTGAAAGTCTAATTACTCTCTAGCTTCATTGTGTATATCACGAGGATTTTGATGGTCGCGAAGTCCAAGAATTTTTTCTTTATGTTTTATCACTTGGCGATTTAATTTATCAACAAGCATATCTATTGCTGCATATAAATCTTCAGACTCTGAGCTCGCATGCAATTCTCCTTTGGCTACAAACACTGTGGCCTCAGCAATTTGTCTTAATTTCTCCACATCATATACCACATGAATTGCAGTGATATGGTCAAAATGGCGCTCTAGTTTTTGAAATTTTTCCTCAGTAAATGCTCTAATAGCAGGAGTAACATCCATTCGATGTCCGGTGATGTTGATTTGCATAAGGCTCTCCTTTATTTAATTATTAACCACGAATTATTTTGCGTTCGTTTGAAGGCGCAATACCCATCGCCTCTCTATATTTTGCTATTGTGCGGCGGGCAACTTTAATGCCTTGCTGAGCAATTAAATCAGCTATTTTGTTGTCGCTCAAAGGCTTTTTTCTGTTTTCAGCAAGAATTAGTTTTTTTATTACAGCACGTATGGCTGTAGATGAGCATTCTCCGCCACTGTCAGTATTAACATGACTAGAGAAAAAATATTTTAACTCGAAAACCCCTCGGGGCGTATGCATAAATTTTTGAGTAGTAACTCGTGAGATAGTGGATTCATGCATGTCTAAGGCCGAGGCTATATCATTTAGTACCAGTGGTTTCATTGCTTCTTCACCAAACTCAAGAAAGCCCTTTTGGTACTCAACAATACAGGTGGCTACTTTTAATAAAGTTTCTTGGCGGCTTTGAATGCTTTTTAAGAACCAACGTGCTTCTTGTAAATTATTTTTTAAAAATTGGTTATCAATACTATTATCAGCTCGTTGAATTAACGCAGCATATTGGTTATTAATACTGAGATGGGGAAGAACACCATGATTTAAATAAACTTTCCATTCATTGTCTATTTTTTTAACTGTAATGTCGGGAATAATGTATTCAGCAATATGTTGATGAATTATATTTCCTGGCTTAGGATGAAGGCCTTGAATAATTTGTAATAATTCATCGATTACTTGTTCACTGATTTGATGATTTTTCGTTAATTGTTTGTAATTATGCTGACCTAAGAGTTCTATGTCGTTAGTGATAATTTTTTTTATCAAAGCAAGGCGCTCTGGCGCTAAATCTAATTGGCTTACTTGAATCAATAAAGTTTCAGCCAAATTAACAGCAGCACATCCTACGGGATCAAAAAGTTGTATTTTATGTCTGACTGCTTCTACTTCATCCAAATCAATAGGAAAATCTTCGCTATTTAGGCTTGCATGTAATTCTGTAGGGGAAATAGTAAGAAATCCATCCTCGTTAATGGCATCCATAAGGGCTGTTGCAATAACTCTATCGATATCGCTCATCGGAGATAGATCAAGTTGCCAACGTAAATGATCTAATAAATTCATGGTGGTGCAATGCAGATTATCAAAATTATAATCATTATCATCAAAGTTGTTGCTTTTACTACTTTGGTATAGTTGCGACCATTGAAAATCATTAAACTCATCATTATTTTGACGAGAGGGTTGTATTGTGGAATCGTCTTCAACTGGGGTTGCTTCAAGCATAGGGTTAGATTCAACTAATAATTGAATCTCTTGTTGTAAATCTATTGTAGACAATTGTAATAGTCTTATAGCTTGTTGCAACTGTGGTGTAAGTGTTAAATGCTGACCAATATTTAGTTGCAATGATTGTTTCATGCAAATCCTTTTCTTTTCACTGCTGTTATCTACAGTTTAAACGATCCATTAGGATTATCCAGTATTTGCGCGCGATAATTCCTTTTAAATAGCTTATGAGGCTGATTCTACAAATGAAAATAATCCATTATTTCTCTACTTATTTACTGACTTCTCTTCATGAAAAATAAGGCTGGTTCTTTTATACTGCGCGCGGTCACAAACTGAGGTTTTCTTAAACTAGCCATTATGCTAGCCTAACGGCATGAGCAAATGGGTATACACATACGATCCACAAAGTGGTGGTAATAAAATTCCATCTAAAAATCATTGGCAGATCTGCCATCAAGC
>CANJQE010000016.1 GCA_947476305.1 Legionellaceae bacterium | reverse complement strand
TGAATAGTATAGAAATCTCTGTTTTATTTAACCTCCCTTCTTTATACGTCGCAATTACGCGATCCCTCAAGTCCAAACTATATGCTTTCATAAATAAAACGTTAAAAAGCAATTATCATACAGGTAAATATACCGGTTTAGCTATAAGCTTGCAGAACACCGGTATTTTGGACTATTCTTAAACTATGGTGATTCATTTTTTAAAATACCTTTGAGCAGTACACTAAACCACGAAACAATAAAGCTACCTTCTTTTACAGCACAGGAACTTGCTAACCTGTGTGGTGTCTTACACAGTAATTTAAAATTTTTAGAAGAACAGTTTGATATAACCATAAAAATAAAACAAAATGACATTATTTTATACGCTCATTTAGAATACAATATAAAAAAAGCAAAACATATCCTGAAGCTTTTATATCCTATGGTAAAAAAACCTATCGACATTAAAACAATAGACCAACTCATCAATGAGAATAATCAATCCGCTATGACACATCATATTAAGCTATCACGAAAATCCATTTCTGCCCGAAATAACAAACAAGCTCTTTTTCTAGACGCAATAGATAAACATGATATTACTTTTGCAGTCGGACCTGCGGGTACTGGAAAAACTTATTTGGCGGTTGCTAAAGCGATCGAGTATTTTGAAAAAGGAGAAATACAACGCCTAATTTTTGTAAGACCAGCCGTTGAGGCAGGAGAAAAACTAGGTTTTCTCCCTGGAGATTTGGTAGAAAAGGTTTTACCCTATTTAAGACCTATTTATGATGCTTTATATGAAATGATCGGTTTTAAAGAAACACAGAAATTAATTCAAACCGATGTAATTGAAGTATTACCTCTCGCTTTCATGCGCGGACGAACTTTAAATGAGTCCTTTATCATTTTAGATGAAGCACAAAACACCACCACCATGCAAATGAAAATGTTTTTAACTCGGATGGGTTTTGGTTCTAAAGCAGTAATCACTGGTGATATGACACAAATGGACTTACCCAAAGGAACTGATTCGGGTTTGGTTCATGCTGTTCGACTTTTTAAAAACATTCCTGAACTCAGTATTCATACGTTTACTAGTAAAGAAGTGGTAAGACATCCTCTTATATCAAAAATTATTGATTGTTATGAAGATGATGAGCTTATAGGAAAAAATATATGACCTATTATATTGATATTCAAAATGCTACAGAACACTCTTCACCAATCTCGGAAGACTATTTAACAAAATTCGCTTCTTTCGCCCTTAAAGATCAGCAAAGCGAGGCTGAATTAACTATTCGTTTAGTTAAATCAGAAGAAATGATTGATTTAAACCATAGCTATAGAAAACAAAATAAAACCACCAATGTTTTAGCTTTTCCTTGTTCTTTACCCGATGAGATTCAATTAGACTGCCCGCTTTTGGGCGATGTAATTATATGTCCCGAAGTACTGTTAGAAGAAAGTAAACAACTCAATAAATCCCTTGAAGAACATTGGGCTCTTATTGTTATTCACGGTGTGCTGCATTTGTTAGGTTACGATCATATTGAAGAGGAAGATGCTCTTATTATGCAAGGTATTGAAATTAAATTATTAGAAGAATTAGGATATACTAATCCCTATGACCGAGAGGAATATAATCTTGAGTAAAGAAGAAGATACGTCATGGTTTGCTCGCCTAAAGCAATTTCTTCAGGGTGAGCCACAGGATCAAGAAGAATTAGTTAGTTTGTTACGTGATGCACAAATTCGTTCTTTAATTAATTCTGAAACCTTGGCAATGATAGAAGGCGCCATTCTTTTTTCTAAAATGCGCGCTAGAGATATTATGCTACCTAAAAACCAAATGGTTTGTATTAACCAAGAGGATGAATATCAAGCCATAGTTAATGTAGTAGCTCGCACAGGCCACTCACGTTTTCCTGTAACGGGCGAAAATCCAGACGAAATTATCGGTATTTTACATGCAAAAGATTTATTACGTTACCAAGCTGATAATATTGAAACTTTTGATCTATTTGATATTTGTCGTCAAGTTACTTTTATTCCCGAAAGCAGGCCTTTAGACAGTTTATTAAGTGAATTTCGCAGTAATAAAAATCATATGGCTATTGTTGTTGATGAATACGGTGAAATCTCGGGCTTTGTTACCATAGAAGACATTATTGAGCAAATTATTGGTGACATTGAGGACGAGTTTGACATCGATGAGGATGCCTACATCAAAACTCATGATGATCATTGTTATATTATTAAAGCTCATACGCCAATTGAAGAGTTTAATGAACAATTGCACACAGAGTTTAGTGATGAAACTTACGACACTATTAGTGGTATAGTAATGAATAAATTTGGTTACTTACCAAAACGAGGTGAATCTATTACTATTAATGACTTCGAATTTAAGATAATTAATGCAGACGCGCGACGTATCAAGTTATTAGAATGCATCGATAAGAGAACAATAAAAGAAAGCGTACAAGGATAACTATGAATAGCTCTATTCTAATCATTGATGATGATACGGAACTGACCGATCTTCTAACCCAATATTTAGAACCAGAAGGTTTTAATGTCATTTGTGTGCATGATGGCGAAAATGGGGTTAAAAAAGCACTAAATATTAATTTTGATGCCATTATTTTGGATGTAATGCTACCAAAACTTAATGGGTTTGAAGTTCTTAAAGCGATAAGAGAACACTCACAAACGCCAGTTTTAATGCTAACTGCCCGTGGTGATGACGTAGATCGTATTGTTGGACTTGAAATTGGAGCCGATGATTATTTGCCTAAACCATGCAATCCTAGAGAGTTAGTTGCCCGCTTAAGAGCCATATTGCGTCGTACCCAAAAAGCACCTATTCACAGACCTCTCATTGAAGAACACAATATTCTGGTTGATTGTTCTAAAAGAACAGTAACAATGGCAGGAAAATTTCTTGAACTGACTAATGCCGAGTTCAATATTTTAGAAATGTTAATCAAGTCCCCAGGTCAAGCCTTCTCCAAAGAAGAGTTAACAGAATATGCCCTAGGAAGAAAATATACCGCCTATGATCGCAGTATTGATGTACATATAAGTAATCTACGAAATAAATTAGGTGATAATCTACAGGGTGAGCCGATCCTTAAAACGGTACGTGGATTCGGATATATGTTTAATGCGTAGTTTGTATTGGAAAATTTTTCTTTCATTTTGGTTAGCTAGTATTTTAATTATTGTTAGTATTGCTTTGATTACCAGTCATATTGCGCAACAATCATCACAACCCGCACAAGAAAGTGCTTTTATGGATAGTTACGCAAATGCCGCAGTAGCCACTTTTGAATCAGGTCAACAGCAGGCTTTACTCAAATGGCTCGATCAAATTGGCTTGTCACGTCATATGGCTATTTTTCTTTTATCTAATACTGGGGAAATTATAGGCACACAGAAGCCCCCAGAAAGTGTGAAAAGAGCCTCTAACTACATAATTAAAAATCAACTTCCTAGTGAAGGAATATTCAAATCAGGGAAATTAATAGTTAGTCATGAAATTTTATCAACCTCAGGTAAGTTTTATCGTCTTGCTGCTGTCAGTGATAAACCTATTTCCTATTTTGTACAAATACCCTGGGCGGGATTAAGCATACGCCTTACACTAGCAATCTTTATAAGCGGTCTTATTTGTTATTTATTATCTCTCTATTTAACTCGCCCTTTGCGCTCTTTAGGATTAGCTGCAAAATCCATTGCAACAGGAAAACTAAGCACTCGAGTAGGCCCTATTCGCGGCCATAGTAAAGATGAAATTGCAGAACTAAGTCATGAATTTGACAGAATGGCTGAAGAAATTGAAAATCTTGTGCATTCAAAAGAACGTCTATTACAAGACATTTCTCATGAATTACGCTCACCGTTAGCAAGGCTTAATATAGCCATAGAACTCGGCAGAAATAAAGCAAATCATTTAGCCGATGCTGAGTTTAGTCGTATGGAAATGGAATGCTCACGACTGAACTCTTTAATAGGCGAAATTTTAGAATTTGCTCGTTTAGAAAAATCCACAACCGAACTGAATCGTAGTAAAACAGAACTTACTCCTTTATTAGAAGAAATCATTCGAGATGGAAATTTTGAATTTAATGGTAATTCAGATCGTCTTATCGCTGATATTATTGATCCCGGCGAGCTATTTATTGATAAACGTCTAATTCATCGAGCGATAGAAAATGTGGTAAGAAATGCCCTGCATTACACGCCAGCTGATAAAAAAATAAAAATCTCACTAAAATATGATAAAGATCAAAAAATGATTCATATTGAAATACAAGATAATGGCCCCGGAGTTCCTAAGGAGCAATTACAAAAGATTTTTAACCCCTTTTATAGAGTTGATTCTTCAAGAACCAAAATGACAGGCGGATATGGCCTAGGATTAGCCATTGCTTATCGCGCAATAATGCTTCATCAGGGAGAAATTGTGGCTATAAATGCGGAGCAAGGAGGATTATTAGTCCGAATTACTCTCCCTATAAACTCCAATAGCGATAATAAATCATAACGTTTAATTTTATTTTTTAATTACCTTTGAAATACTGGATTTCGGTTTATATTTAAGGTAAAATGCACAATTTTATATCAGAGAGATTATTGATCTGTGAGCACTCCAACTAATAATAAAAGAAAAATACTAGATAAAGTGAGTAGTTACTCTTTTCTCTTAGGCTTAGTCGCATCAAAAATACAATACTTACCTATTACCTTAGCAACACCCTTTCTTAATTTAATCTCGCTCTGTCTTTATCTTTCAGGCTATTCCCTGTGGTTTGTTGCAAGCCACTTTTATCCGGATCATTATCCTAAATTCACTGAATGGTATGGTTTTGCCCAATTTAAAGAACAAAACAGCTATGCAGCTTTTTTAGGGATAGCCGCAGCACTTGTAAGTATTGCCGCCATTGCGCTACCAATCTTAGCAATTCCAGCTGTATGGATGTTTTTTGCCAGCAATGTCCTATGGACTGTTGGTGAATATCATAAATTAAAGAACCCACCACCAGATGAAAATTACTCAGAGTCCTATCAAAAAAGTTATCTCTCTTATGCACTAGCAATGACGGCTATGGGATTAGTTGGCGCTCTTGCGGCCACAGCAATCTTTTTTTTCCCACTACTTACTATACCCGCACTTGCTATATCAGGACTGATGAGTATTGCTCTTGGCGTGGTTGCCGTAGAATATTGGCTTGATTATACTTTTGGAGATCATAAAAAGACTCCTGTTTCGGCAGCAAGTTATAATAAAATGACTAATGGACTAGGTCCTTCTATTGAACTTGAAGAAATAGCCAGCCCTGCGCCCTATCATAACCAAAAACTATTAGAAAAAACCAAGCCTTCTCATGAACATGAAATTGAGTCAACTGAAATAGACTCTCCTACTTGTAATATGCCTTGGTAATTTAGTATATTTTGCACGCTTAATTACAAGGCGTATTATGGATAAAATAATAACAAAAATGATTTCTAGTGCTCATTCAGCATTATCAAATGCCTACGCACCCTATTCTAAGTTTACCGTAGCCTCCTGTATCTGTACGGATAAAGGCAATTTATATACGGGTGTGAACGTTGAAAATGGCTCTTATGGCTTAACCTCATGTGCCGAAGCCTCTGCTATTTGTAACATGGTTACTTCTGGCGAAAAGCACATTAAAAGCATTGTAGTACTAGCTGGTAGTAACCAACTCTGTCCTCCCTGTGGTTCCTGCCGTCAGAAAATCCATGAATTTTCCACTCCAGAAACACTAGTTTATTTATGTAATAAAGAGACCATCTTGCGTAGTATTCGTATTGATGAATTATTACCCTTAGCTTTTGATTTTAAACCTTAGTTGGATAAATGTATGACCCTAATAACAAAAAAATCTGATGCTCACTTAGCTTGTGAATATATTAAAAAAACGCACCCTGGCTTTAATCCCACAATAGGTATTGTCTTAGGCTCAGGCTTAGGTCAGTTTGCAAAAGAACTAGAAAATGCCTCGGAAATTAGCTATGAAGAATTGCCTGGCTTTCCTCAAGTTACAGTGAAAGGACATGGTGGTAAATTAATATTAGGTTATTGGCATGGTTTTGGTGTTGTTTGTTTACAAGGACGAGCACACACCTATGAAGGTTTAGAAAATTATCAAACGGTAAAAAACTATGTACGTACTTTAAAGGTTTTAGGATGTACTCATTTTATAGCAACTAATGCTTCTGGCTCTCTAAGAGAAGATGTAGGACCCGGCGAATTAATGCTTATCAATGATCACATCAATTTACAGCCCAGTAATCCCTTAATCGGTCCTAATGATGATGAGTTTGGCTCACGATTCTATCCACTAGATAATGCTTATGATGAGTCGATGCGGGCGTTTTTAAGCGCTATAGCAGAAAAAAATAATATTAGATTAACCGAAGGGGTGTATATATCTGTATTAGGCCCTCATTATGAAACAGCTGCTGAAATTCGTGCCTTTCGCATTTTAGGTGCTGATGCGGTAGGAATGTCTACTGTACCAGAGGTTTTAGTAGCCAATCACTGCGGGATGAAAGTTGCGGTTATAGCAATGATTACAAACTATGCTACTGGACTTAGTAAAACCAGTCATAGTCATGACGCTGTTGTTGAAATGGCTGCCGGTGCGGCAAGCAAGCTTAATACTTTGCTTAAACAATATATTGCAGAGTTATAGTGAGCATTAATAGTCATTTAAATGAGGTTTTGAAAGAGCTTCTTTCAAAACCTAGTGAGATTATCAATAATCAACAATTAATTCATTGTATCGATCTCACTTTATTAAATGAACAGGCTTCCCAAAATGATTTAATTACCTTGAATCATTTAGCTAATAAATACACTGTGGCTGCTGTGTGTGTTTATCCTAAAGATTTAGTTCATTTTAAACCATCATCAGCGATTGACTTAGCAACTGTTGTTAATTTTCCTCAAGCTGATGAGACGCTATCAACTTGTATTAAGCAAATTAATCTGGGTATACAAAATGGCGTTAAAGAAATTGACTATGTAGTGCCCTACATGAGCTATTTGCAAGGAAAAAGACAGCAAACAATACAACATGCCACAGAGATTGCAGCCTATTGCAAAGAGCACAAACTGACTTTAAAAATTATTTTAGAAACAGGTGCTTTTACTGACTTAAACATTCTTAATGATTTAGCACTTGAGTTGCTTGCATTAGATCTTGATTTTCTTAAGACCTCTACTGGAAAAATTTCTCAAGGTGCTTCTTTATCTGCGGTATTTACCTTATTAAGCGCTATTAAGGACTCTGGAAAAAACTGTGGTATCAAAATTTCTGGTGGTATAAAAACAGTTGAGCAAGCTAAAAACCATGCGTATTTAGCGCAATTCTTGATGAATAAAGCGATAGAGAAAAGCTGGTTTCGCGTTGGCGCAAGCAGTCTATTAAAAGAACTTACAAAAACTAATTAATAATTAATGAAAACTCAGCTAGAATAGGCAAGAAATTTCATCATTATCATTATTGGAGTTAAATCAGATGAACAATAAGGCCGTATTTAAATCCATTGTAGCATCCCTACTCTGTCTTTTTTTAGTTAGTTGTAATTCAGATTTACCTCCTGGTGAATATGATGCCAACGAAATTGGTAAAATTAAAAAAGTAATCCCGGGAACTGTTATTTCTATGCGCAAAGTAAATCTTCGCAAACAAAACCCTGAAGGCGTTGTTGCTGCAAAACCTGGGTCAGATAGCTTCATGGAAGGTGGTTACAATCAAACTCGTGGCGTAGAGTATGTTATTAAGCTCAATTCAGGCGGTATTATCTCTGTGGTGCAATCTGAAGATTTAAAATTGAAAAACAAACAAAAAATCTTAGTTATTTATGGCAGACATACCCGCGTAGTAGCGGATAATGGTAGCGATGTTTATTAATAACTCCTCTCCCATAAATCTTAGTTTAAGATCATTTGTTTAGGCCTTGACCTAATGACTACCCTAAAACATTATCTACGTCCCGTGGCTTGTCCACGGGATTCAAAGCTTAAGTCCCACATGAGACTCCTGGAGCCCTCACAAAAAAGCAGAGGGACATAGGGAATAGACGTGTAGGTTGGAACAAGACCTAATAGCACTACTTTAACCTTTTAACCCCCTTCACTACGTACCACGCTTTATGCGCGGGTCTTTCGAGAGCACAAAGAGCTCTATTTTGGTCTAAGATCTCCTAGAGACCGCACATAAAGCGCGGTACGTCGGTGTGCAAATTTTGTGAAGAACTCTCAGGCCTTGTCCGAGGGATCCAGGAATGTCACGTTGGAGCTAGATCTCTGGATACCACGGAATCACAAATAAATTTAATTACAAATTGGTAGAAAATCTATCATTCCCTGAGTAGTCAGGATCCATTTCTGCATTAACGTGATAAACTAAATCGGGGATGAACCCCCTCAAACAATTTCCTTAGCTTGAGGGCTATTGGTCGTGAGATTAAAAGTCAAAACTGATTATTGAGTTCTCTTATCATATTAAGGCCAACCACATTAAAGCTCCATAATAGGAGCTGATTAAAAAAGAGCGAAAACAATCTTGAGGCCTGCGTTGATGAATCAGTATTTGTTGGTAAACTAATATTCCAGCGGCTAAAGCCCATAAGGGATAAAATTTCCATCCTAAAGAGGAATATATAGCCAACAACAACCACAGAAGATGCATGGTAGTTTGTAAAAATCCAATGATAAAAAGATCGTAGTGTGCAAAATATATTGCAGTAGATTTTACTCCGATTTTTAAATCATCTTCTTTATCCACCATGGCATACATTGTGTCATAGGAAATGATCCAGAAAAAATTAATAAACAATAATAAAAGAGTTGTTGCATTAAGAGCCGTTCCCGAAGCTACATAAGCCATTGGAATACCCATAGAAAAGGCAAGACCTAGTACGACTTGTGGTGCGCTTATATAGCGCTTGCAAAAAGGATAAATACAGGTGATTACTAAAGCCACTAATGCCCAAAAAAAACAAGCTGGCGGTAAACAAAGTAAAATGATTAAGGCGGAAACTAAGAGTAAAGCTAATAAGAACAATGCGTCCTCTAAATTAAGTGCCCCGGCAGTTAGCGGTCTTAATTTTGTTCGACTCACATGTTTATCAATATTGCGGTCAGCAATATCATTAATAACGCAACCTGCGCTACGCATTACAACCGTGCCTAGGAAAAACAGAACAAAGAGTTTAAACGAGGGCATTCCCTGATTAGCTAACCATAAACCCCAGACTGTAGGATACAAAAGCAATAAAATACCAATTGGTTTATCTAAACGCATTAAGCGATAAAAGGCATTCCACTTCATTGTTGAAGTTCCTGTAATTCAGGAAATAAAATTTCTATTAGATAAAATGAACTTTTATTTTGAAATAAAAACTCTGCTAATCGCACCCAAAAAGTACCTTGAATACCGCATAAGTGCTTTTTCATCCAATAAAACTCAATGGATTGCTCATTGATGGGATATATTATTCGTTGTACTAGATGAACCTTAGGTTCATTAAAAATTAAGTTACGTATTGATTCACTATCCAAACGCTTAAAAAAATCAGGTTCTATTTCATAACAAGAATGTGGAATAATCGATCGAGCATACCAAAAAACTCGTCCATGACTTTTCATAAAAATTTCGCGTTGAAAAATTTTTTCTTTAATATTAAGAGCATATCTGTCCCACCATTTAGCAGGAACCCAAGCTTGGGAAAGAAGCTCTAACTCAGCACTTCCAGATAGAGTTTTTAGCTTATCAGTAATTGGCAGGTCATAATAAAGCCATGACTCAAGTGCTGCAGGCGCTTTCGTATGAATTTCAGACTTAAAATGCGATAAAATCGACATAGGACTATTTAGATTTTAGAAAAATCAAATTATAACATGAACAGTTCACTTCACACTTAAAATTAAGCTTGTTTAACCCTGCCTAATTTATTTAAAAAGAGGGTTATTTTTTCTTGAGTTTTATTATTGGTGAGCACAAATTTTCCATTACTCATGGCACGAGCAGTACCATTAAGACTAATGCTATTAGCACCATTAATGCCTCGCCATTGTACCTACCAACTCTCAAGCTTCCAATTCCATCGATGGATTAATTTTTTTTCTTGAGTGTCGGGTTGAATCGATAATAAATCTATTCCTTGAGACCAATCTGAATCTGCATTATTAGCTAAAAGAGTTAAAGCCCTACCATCACTAAATGCATGTATTTTGGCATAACCTACCGCATTTCTAATTTCGTTTATTAGGAATTCTCGTTCATTTTTCTGTTTTAATTTTGTCAGAGAACCAAGGGAAAATAAGAATAAAATACTGCATAAGAGTAAAGTGAACATTAACTCGAACAAAGTAAATCCATTTTTTATCATAAGCCAGCTAATATCTCTTTAAGTGACACTAACTGCTTAAATATTTTTTTCTTTGTCAGTGGATTACTTAATATATTCTTTAAGACATCTATTTCAGCAATGAATTTGCTGGATTCTAAACCAATTAGTGAAGTCTTACTTAAGCCAACAGATAAAATACAATCAGCCCTTAATGATAAACTCAAAGACTTCTCTCCGCTCTTTATCTCAAGACGCTTTAAATCATTCTGCTCAAGATCTATAAAAGAAATAATTTTTTCTAATAAGGATTGTTCTTTTGTAGTTAAATTAGGCGGAGTAAGGACAAGCAACTTAGTCTTTTCTGCCAATTCAATTACAGTAGTCCCAAAGCTTTTTTTACTTAGCCAAGGTCTAATGCCCATGTGGTTTAGATAGTACAGATCAAGATTAGTAAACATAAAGTACAAGTTGATTATAAGTGTAAGAAATCTAATTAAAAACTATAGGATAACTCTTATAGTACCATAGCTTTTGGCTCTTCAATACGATGTTCTACTTCGTGGTCCTCAAATCCATTTTCAGTCACTGTTTGCAAAGGCTCCCAGCCACGTTTTAGATTGCTACATAATTGAGTAGTATAAGGATTTTTAGTTTCTATAGCTTTTAGCACTCGTCTACCTTGTCGTAAATCTAAATTCCATAGAGCATAATACTCTGGTTTAAATAAATCATCAGGATTATAAAGTATCTTTTGTACTGACTCTAAATCTTTATAAATTTGCTGCACGTGCTCTGCATTAGAAAAATGATTTTTATATTCTTTTTCAAGCGCCTTTATCAGATTATTAAAAATATGCAAAACGATATGAGTATCATCCTTAATACGAGCAAAATGTCTTAAACAAGTAAACAAGGTATTTGCTGTAAACGAATGTCTCGCTCTTTCTAGAATATCATGCTCCTTCACATTCTTAAGTAGCTGAGGTGAGAGCTTTATAAAAATAAGATATAAGGCTAATAATACTTCATGATCTTTATTAGTATGCTCTTCAAAGAAGAGTTTTCTTACTTCATTTCCAAAAAAGGTATTGGTATTAGTGTTAGCATCACTATTCTCCGTTACAGAAGGAAAATACAAGGCTTTTAATTGCACGGCCTGTTGTATTAAAAGATTTTTATTACCCAATGAAGAGGCTTTAATTAATTCACCTACTATATCAAACCAAGCTTTATTTCCTTTATAGCAACAATAAGCTAACAACTCCTCTAAAGAAGCAAAAGTAGAATGCATTATTTCTTTACTTTTATAAGGGCTATCTTCTTTTTGAGCATAACGTGCCCGAAGATAACTTTTCGCAGCTTGATAGCCATTATTAATTAATCGCGATTGATTCCTCTCATCAACACTAAAACCAGTTGTGGAGGTATTACCTACATCAATAATAATAGACTGGGCGGCATATTTTCTTAGTTTCATTCTATCTTGTTCCCAACCACTGGCAGGATCACTTACCCCAGCTAAGAAGCCATAGATCCAATTTAGAATAAAATTTTCACGATGGACTCGATCCATGATACGGTCTATAGCCACTCGCTCCGTTCCATTATCAAATTGAACGGCCAGTGTTTTCATATTATTACCGAATTCAGATTCAAGGAAGGTGGTATCATCTGCATGAAAGGCATCTGTTGGAAAATTATTTAATATGCCACCATCATTATAATCATCTCCATCGATACGCGTATCTCTAAATACTACTGGAATACTAGCTGATATCTTCACTGCCTCACTAACTTCCATGTCTGGTGTTTTATGAAGAGAGAAATAACTTGTTTTTCGTAAGCGTTTATTGGTTGCAGTAACAATTAATTCATTACCTAAACCACAACCCGGACATCGAAGTCTTAGCGCCTCTAGAGTAGCGAAGGTTATCTTTCCTTGTGGATAAGGAATTTTATATTGATTTACTATTTCATTGACTCTCAAGGTGATAGCATATTGAAGAGCCATTTTTAAAGCATCGGGTTCTGAAATTCCTCGACTATCTATGCTAAAATAAACTAAGTTTTCTTGCCTAAAATGTTTGAATAGCTCAGCAATTTTTTCTGCAGGTAAACCCAAATAACACATTAATGCCATAATAGCGCCGGCTGAACTTCCAGCAAATTTTTTCGGTTTGATTTGTACTTCATTTAAGGCTTTCCACACACCGATATGAGCAAAAATTTTAGCGCCACCGCCACAATAAACTAGATTTTCTATATTAGGTCGTTTTTCTTTTACGAGAATTTCTTGATTTGCCCTTTGATAAATAGTGGTAGTATCATCTTCATGCAATAAAGTTAATTGATTATTTAATTTTTGGAGAGGATTAGTTTTTACTGGTTCCGCTTTGAACCAAGAAGAACACCAGTTCCAAAGTCTAAGATACCATGGATCCGTAGGAGTATATTTTTGAATGGCTCTATAATTGCGCATTTCATTATGGCGTGCATCAAGATTACTCACCTCAATAGCTAGCGGATGTGGGCTTTTACAAATAGTCTCAAAATTTACTGACTTCAAATTCCATTTCATTAGCTGATCGACTAAGTTATCAGTAATTAAAACTCGCTTTGTATTGCCTAAAGGGTCTGTCTGAGGATCATCTAATGCTTTGTATTTAGTGGTTGAAGGAGGTACTAATAATTGGTTAAAACCAATCAAAAAACCTTGATCTCCTTGACACATTTCCATACTAAACAATTGGTAGTTTAATGATAAATCAAGGTCACTTATTTTCCAGTGGGCAGTAAAATCTCCTTGAAACCATCTTTTTAATCTTCCCCACCAACTTAACTTAACTTCAGCAGTAAATCCGCGGTATTCATTAACTGCAAGATTTGTAAAATAAGCCTTTTCCTTTTCTTGTTGATGAGTCTCAAGAAGCCATTTTTTAAACTGTTCCTTTTTGACATCACTTACGCGAGTAAAATCAAACATCAGGTGTTCATGATCGAATAAATAATTTGCAAATGCGACTGAATTGTCAGGAGATTGGCCATTAATCTGTAATCGACCTAAATAAGAGGTAAGTATAATCTTTTTTAGTAACTCAACATTCTTAACGTTCTTTGTGTCAGAAGCTAAGAGCTGACTTATCACATGTTGTGGTGTCATAATTTATTCCCAAATAAGTGATAATCCTTTCCTTAAATATCTAAATGCCTTAGTCAGTTTTAGATATTTAATCACTGTAATGGTAATAAGTATCATATAACGAGCAGAAATAAAATAGAGTAGGCAGCGCTCACTATCCGTACTGTGATTAAGGATTTATAAAAAGGGTTACTACAAACAAAAAAGAACGACTATTTTACTATATGTGGAAATAAAGCGCAAACAAAACTTAGAATTTTATATCGAGAAGAATTTCTCGAACCGCGTTCGCAGGACTAAGTGCTCGGGTTATAGGCCTACCAATTACTAAATAATCGCTACCCTCTTCGATAGCTTGCTTAGGAGTCATGATACGTGATTGATCATCTGCAGTATTACTTGGTAATCTAATTCCTGGTGTGACAGTAAGAAAATTTTTCCCACATAATTCTTTGATTTTTTTAACTTCATAAGCAGAGCAAACAACGCCATCTAAACACGCGCTATTGGCTAATTGAGCTAAATCACTAACATGGGCTAATAAAGGGCGATTCATCCCCAAGCCTAATAAATCACTTTCATCCAAACTAGTTAAGATGGTTACGGCTATTAATAAAGGTTTATTGCGTCCGTAAGGCTCTAATGCAGCAACTGCAGCTTGCATCATCTTTAACCCACCCGAAGCATGAACATTTAACATCCATACCCCTAATTCAGCCCCTGCTTTGCACGCCCTAGCAACCGTATGAGAGATATCGTGAAATTTTAAATCTAAAAATACCTTAAAACCTCTATTGATTACTTGAGTAACAAATACAGGCCCCCATAAGGTAAACATTTCACTACCAATTTTTAAAGCGCATGAGCTTGGATCTAATTGATCAATCAGATCCAATGCTTCATTTTTATTATCTAAATCTAAGGCAACAATTAATTTGGAAGTCATTTCAAACTCTAGGCATAATTACAAGATAATGCATTTTTTACTGCAGCAACAATTTTTATTTGATCTTCTTCTTTTAAATAAGGATGCATTGGCAAGCTAATTACTTGATGGCTTGCTTTTTCAGAACAAGGAAAATCACCTACTTTATAATTCAGGTAATTTAAGGCTTTTTGCAGGTGCATTGCGACCGGATAATGAACCGCGGTGGGAATACTTGCTGCTTGCATCTGTTGTTGAAATGCATCTCTATTATTTACTTCGATAGTATATTGAGCATATACACTAGTATTGTGCTGATGAACATAAGGAGTTTTTACTAAGGAAGAAAGCAGCTCATTATATTTTTCTGCTACTCTTTGGCGTAAAAGGATTTCATCAGGAAACAATTTTAATTTCTCTAATAAAATAGCTGCCTGAATAGTATCCATACGACCATTAATACCTACGCGACTATGACAATAACGCGCATTTTGTCCATGAATTCTTATTTCTATTAATTTTTGCGCAATAGCATCATCATTGGTAAAACATGCACCTGAATCACCATATCCTCCTAAAGGCTTGGAGGGGAAAAAACTAGTACAGCCAATAGTTGATAAGGCACAAGAGTATTTACCTTTATACCGTGCGCCAAAACTTTGCGCAGCATCTTCTATGACCGCAATGCCATATTGATTAGCAATCGCATTAATTTCGTCAAAATCAGCGCATTGTCCATATAAACATACAGGCATAATTGCTTTAGTTTTTTTAGTAATTGCTGCTGCAAGTTTTTGTGTGTCTAAGTTATAAGTCCGTGGATCAATATCAACAAAAACGGGCACAGCGTGGCATAGAGCAATAACTTCTGCTGTTGCAAAAAAACTAAAGGGACTAGTAATAACTTCATCGCCCGGTTGAATATCCAAGGCCATTAAAGCCATTAACAAAGCGTCAGTACCACTTGAATTAACAATCGCATGTTTTACACCTACAAAAGCAGCTAATTGCGTTTCAAGCTCATTAATTTCTGGCCCCATAATATACTGACCATGGTTTAATACTTTTTTTATACCATTTAAAATATCATTTTCAATTAAAGAATATTGGGTTTTTAAGTCAATAAATTGCATTGTCATCTCATTTAATAAATTATTTATTAGATTAGTATTTCTCTCATTTAGGCTTTATATACCTAAAAAGATGCTAAATCCTATTAGTTAATCACCTTCCAAACCATGTATAGGTTTCATTTTACCCCATTGTTTACAACTTGGACAATGCCAATGCAAATGTTTTCCACCAAATCCACATTGACCACAGCGATAAATGGGCTTGTTGTCTAAAAATTTACTTGTTATATCGTACAACATTTGTAATTTTTCTCGAACTTTTCCATGAGCGGATTCTAAATGCCAATAAATTAATCGATTTAAACCTCTGATGGAGGGGTGTTTACTTAAGTTACCCGCAACAAAATCTATGGCTTCATCCTTGCTCTTAATCTGTCCCAAATATTCTGCGATAACAAAGATAACGGAAGCTCTAGGATGTTCTTCTAAAGTATGCTCTAAATAATCAATACAGTCTGGCATTAAATCTAATTCTTTATGACAAAACACTAAAGGCTCAATTATTTCAGTTAGAAATTCCGCATCCTGTTTAGGTACGCGTTTCAAAGAACGAATTGCCTGTTTATATTTACCCTCTTTCATTTCAAGATGGGCATACATTAAGCTCGCTCGAACTGATTCTGGATCAACTGAAATTGCTTGTTTAATACAATAAATAGCTCTATCAAAAGCATTTACCTTTAAGGCTTGACTGGCCATTTCACAATAATAATGGGCCGCTTGATGATGAAAGCTAGTACCAGTAGAAATTTCTAATTTTTTAATAATATCAAGCGCTTTTTCCCAGGCTTTTTCTTGTTGATAAATAGCTAATAAGCCATGTAAGCTACTGGTTTCTTTACTGCCACCTAACTCCACAACCTCTAAAAAAATGCGCTCTGCTCGGTCAAACACCCCGGCGCTCATATAATCTTGACCTAAAGCCATTAAGGCTTCTTTTCTTTGTAAAATACTCAGTTGGGGACGCGCGATTAAGTTTTGATGGATGCGTATCGCTCTATCTACCTCACCTCTTCTTCTAAATAAACTGCCTAAAGCAAGATGAGTTTCTACTGTATCACTATCTACTTCGAGTAGTTTTATAAAAATATCAACCGCTTTATCGGGTTGCTCATTCAGCAAATAATTGAGTCCAACAACATATTCTCGTGACAATTTATTGTAGACATTTGCATTTTTATTTGAGTTATTACGGTTTGCAACCCACCATCCCGACCAAGCAGCAGCAGGCAATAATAATGGCCATAAATTAATCATTAATTAATTTCCCCCTGATAATCATGGGCTTCCTCATAATAAAAGAATTAATGCTGATCTTGCAAAGGAATTGAACGTAAATTCTTAATCTCTTTTTCAGTAAGTTTCAACTGATTTTTCATTTTACGACATTCAATTTTTACTCGCCAATAACGAGTAATAAAAAGGAGAAAGCCAATAATAATACCTACGCCTAACATAATAGTCATTAATACTGAAATAGGCATAGAAACAGTTTTAAAATAAAAATTAACCGGCACCGAAGACGCATTTAAAGCAGCAAAACTAACTCCAATAATAATTAGGAGGATGTAAAAAACCAGCAACAATATGCGCATTGAGCATTCCTTTCCACTGATTTAAATAATTGTCATTATAATAACATGAACGAACAATAGAAGTCAGTGGATTAAGTTAAAAGTAAAATTGAGAATTTAACTATAACGTTATAAGGCTCTATATGAAAAATTTATTTTATTTAAAGATAGCTTAGAAAATAGTAATCAAAGAACTGATTTTAATATATTTGAAAATTTAAAATAAAAAAGGCGTGGATTAACCACGCCTTTTAAAACTAAGCTTATAAAGAATTATTCGCCTTCTTTATTACTTGCCATTTTCTCTTTTAATAAATCCCCAAGAGTTGCAGTGACAGAACTACCTTCAGTTCTTGAGTATTTTTTGATTGCTTCTGCTTCATCATGAGCATCTTTCGCTTTAACAGAAAGAGATATAGAACGATTTTTACGATCTACATTGATGATTTTAGCTTCTATTTCGTCACCCTCTTTAACTAATGTAGTCGCATCATCAACACGCTCATCAGAAAGTTCATTTACACGAATAGTAGCAGTAATATCTTCAGCTAAAGCAACAGTTACTGTTTTTGCATCAACAGCAATTACTTTACCTTTAACGATAGCACCTTTAGTGTATTCATCAACAAAAGCAGTGAAGCTATCACCTTCTAATTGTTTTAATCCTAAAGAAATGCGCTCACGCTCTGGGTCAATCGCTAAAATTATCGCTTCTAATTCTTGACCTTTCTTGAATTGTTTTACTGCTTCTTCGCCAGCTACAGTCCAAGAAATATCTGATAAGTGAACAAGGCCGTCAATCTCGCCATCTAGACCAATAAAGATTCCAAAGTCAGTAATAGAACGAATCTTACCAGAAACTTTCTGACCTTTATTATGACCAGCAGCAAATTGTTGCCATGGATTACCAACGCATTGCTTCATACCTAAGGAAATACGACGTCTGTCTTCATCAATTTCAAGAACCATAACGTCAACTACATCGCCCATAGCTACTACTTTGCTTGGATGAACGTTTTTGTTAGTCCAATCCATTTCAGACATATGAACTAAACCTTCAACGCCTTCTTCTATTTCAACGAAGCAACCATAGTCAGTAATGTTAGTTACTTTACCTTGGAGACGTTTGCTTACAGGATAACGCTCAACTAAATCAACCCAAGGATCGTTACCTAATTGCTTCATGCCTAAAGAAACACGGTTTCTTTCGCTATCGAAGCTTAATACTTTAACTTTTACATCTTGACCAACTGATAGTAATTCACTTGGATGTTTAACACGTTTCCAAGAAATATCAGTGATATGTAATAAACCGTCGATGCCACCAAGATCAATAAACGCACCGTAATCAGTAAGATTTTTAACGATACCATGTAACTCTTGGCCATCATGTAAGGATTCTAATAAGGCTTGTCTATCAGCACTGCTTTCTTCTTCGACAACAGCACGACGAGAGACAACGATATTATTACGTTTTAGATCCATCTTGATTACTTTAAACTCAAGCTCTTTACCTTCAAGATAAGAAGGATCGCGTACAGGTCGTACATCAACTAATGAACCTGGTAAAAACGCACGGATAGTTCCGATTTCAACTGTAAAGCCACCTTTAACTTTACCGGATATAAGACCAGTAACCGTTTCGTTATTTTCGTGTGACTTAGATAATCTACGCCAAGCTTCTTGACGTTTTGCTTTTTCTCTTGAAAGTAGCGTTTCGCCGTGGCCATCTTCGACTGAGTCTAGAGCCACTTCGACAGTATCACCTAGGCTAACTTCCAGCGCGCCATCTTTGTCATAAAATTCTTCTACAGCCACAATACCTTCTGACTTTAGGCCAGCATTTAAAGTGACGTAATCATCATCAATGCCAATAACTTTAGCATTAATAATGGCACCTGGATAAAACTGAGCGCCGATAATACTTTGCTCAAATAATTCTTTGAAACTTTCAGTCATGTTATTTAACTCTTTAGTGAATTAATGAAAGAATGAGTCCTACTCACCTTTCCCCCAAAAAAAATTAACCTTCAACTATGCAAGCGGTCATCAATTAATATTAATACATTGTTGAGCACTTGTACAATGGTGAGGCTAGTTGTATCAATCTTTATTGCATCTTCTGCAGGTTTTAAGGGCGCATGTGTACGAGCAGTATCCCTTGTATCACGTTTAGCCAGATCTTCCACAACCTGCGCGAGGCTAACATTAATTTGCTTTTCTTTCAACTGTAAATAACGCCTTTGTGCTCTTTCTTCTTCATCTGCATATAAAAAGACCTTTAAAATGGCCTCAGGAAACACTACAGTCCCCATATCTCGACCATCGGTAACCAACCCAGGTGTCTGAGCAAAACTACGTTGTCGCTCTAATAAGGCCGCTCTCACCTCTGGGATTGCAGCAATAGTTGAGGCATGTTGCCCACATTGCTCACTACGAATTTCGTAAGATATGTCTTCTTCATCTAAAATAACTTTCGTTTCATTGTGTTCAGAAGACTCAAAACGTAAGTTTAATGCTAAGGCCAAAGGAATAAGTTCGTTTATATCCTGAGCCTGTAATTTATTTTTCCATGCCGCATAAGCTAAAACACGATATATAGCACCACTATCAAGCATATTCCATTTAAGTTGTTTTGCCAATAAGTGGCACAATGTACCTTTGCCCGTACCGCTGGGGCCATCTAGCGTTATAACTGGAATTTTTTTATTAATCATTATCACTTAGTTCCTCAATATGCAAATGCAGTTTATTTGCAATAGTTACAAAATTAGGAAATGATGTAGCCACATTAGCACAATTTTTAATATGAATTGCCTGTTGCGCAACAGCCCCAGCAATAGCGAATGACATGGCAATACGGTGATCCCCTCTGCTATCAACATGGCCACCTTGAATAATACCACCATTAATTAAGGCACCATCTTCAAAACTTTGTGCTTCTATACCTAAATTCTTTAATCCTTCTACCATAGCACCAATACGATCGCTTTCTTTATGGCGTAATTCTTCAGCACCCTCTACTCTTGTTTGCCCTTCTGCACAGGCGGCCGCAATAAAAATTATAGGAAATTCATCTATAGCCAAAGGAACTAAATCGGAGGCAATAGTAATACCTTTTAAGGGGGTATAACGAACTCTTAGATCGGCAACAGGCTCTTCACCACAGTGTCGCTGATTAAATAAACTAATATCAGCACCCATTTGTTGTAAAATTCTGATTATTCCAGTGCGAGTAGGATTAACACCTACATTGGAGATAATGATATCAGAACCAGGAATTACTGAACCAGCCACAAGAAAAAATGCAGCAGAAGAAATGTCTCCAGGAACTTTAATCTCAGTACCCTGGCACTCTGATTTATTATTAATAATAATAGTCTTGTCTCGATGCGCTACTGGATAGGAAAAAGTTTTTAACATGAGTTCCGTATGATTACGACTTATCCCAGTTTCTGTAATCTTTGTTTCACCTTGAGCATAAAGACTAGCCAATAAAATGCATGATTTTACTTGGGCACTAGCTTCTGGCATAAGATAGTCGATGCCTTTAAGGGGGCATCCCCCTTTTATTTTTATCGGAGGTTTTCCATCGTTTGTTGTAAGCTCTGCGCCCATTGCAATTAAAGGTTTACTAATCCGTAACATAGGTCTTTTGAGCAAACTCTCATCACCAGTGAGTTCACTATCAAATTCTTGCGCGGCTAATAATCCTGCTAATAAACGAATGCTCGTCCCTGAATTACCGCAATCAATAATAGTACTGGGACGTTTTAGTCCATGTTTTCCCACACCGTGAATAATAACTTGCTGACTTGTCGGTCTTTCAATGGAAACACCCATATTTTGAAAAGCTTTTAGTGTAGCTAAACAATCTTCTCCATCAAGAAATCCATCAACAACAGTAGTTCCTTTAGCAATGGAACCAAAAATAATAGAACGATGAGAAATAGATTTATCGCCGGGAACGGTAATAGTTCCTTGAATAGACTTAATGGGATTAGATAGTAAATTTAATAGAGCCACTTAAGGATGCTCCTCTGCAAATTCCCGCATAAAATTAATTAATAAATCAACAACACTCATAGGCATTGCATTATAAAGGCTGGCGCGTAAACCACCTACTAAACGATGGCCTGTTAAGGCACAAAGACCGTTTTGCTTCGCCTTCTCTAAAAATATCTCTTCCAAATTACTATTCTTTAAAGAGAAACAAATGTTCATAATGGAACGTGCTTCTGGCTGTACAGGGGTTGTATAAAACACTGTAGAGTCTAGATATTGATATAGTTTTGCTGCTTTACGACAATTTTCTGCAAACAAGGCTTCCACTCCGCCTTGCGCTTTAATCCAATCAAACATCTTAGCGGCTAAATAGCAATTAAATACGGGAGGAGTGGCATAAAGAGAATGATTCTCAATCTGCACCTTATAATCGAGCATTGTTGGAATAGCAGGATGAACAATCTGCTCTAATAAATCGTCTTTAATAATCACCAAAGTTAAACCAGCATTAGCTATGTTTTTTTGTGCTCCAGCAAAAATAAGACCATATTGCCTTACATCAATAGGCTCACTCAGCAAACAAGAGGTCATATCTGCTATTAAAGGAATATTCTTAACTTTTGGGATATAGGGAAAGCGAACGCCATTAATAGTTTCATTCGGAGTGTAATAAATATAGGCAGAATTTTCTTGGATTTTTAATTCTTGCTGTTCTGGTATGATTTGATAATTTTGTTCTTCAGTGGTGGCCACACAATAAGCATTTTTTAACCGCAGGGCTTCTTCTAACGCCAGTTTTGACCAAATACCACTTACTATATAACCAGCTTGATTATTATGAATTAAATTTAGAGGAATCATCGCAAATTGAGTACGTGCTGCGCCACCTAAAAATAAAATGTGATAATTGCTAGGAATAGTGAGTAGTTCACGGAGTGTTTTTTCAGCATGTTTTAATAATGCTTTAAATTCTTCTGTTCTATGTCCAACTTCAAGAACAGACATGCCTAAATTGTTCCAGTTTAAAAGCTCTTCCTGGGCCTGTATTAAAACAGGCTCAGGAAGCATGGCAGGACCTGCACCGAAATTATAAATTCTCTTCATTATTGTCACTATCTGAATTAGGTTCAGAAGTCATATCGGTATCGGTCATTTCTAGATTTTCGGATTCATCATCACCTAACTCTTCACATAGATCTTCAATTTTTTGCATTCCCACTACTGACTCACCGGAACTGACATTGATCAAACGTACGCCTTGAGTATTACGACCAATGATAGATAGCTCATTAACTTTAAAGCGAACTAAGGTTCCCTTATCAGTAATCAACATGGCCTCATCATTATCCGTTACTTGCACAGAACGAACGACCTTACCATTCCGTTCAGTTACTTGAATGGAAATAACACCCTGTCCACCCCGGCCAGAAACGCGATACTCATCAATTTCAGTACGTTTCCCATAGCCATTTTCAGTAGCGGTAAGAATAGTACCTGTTGGATGAACTACTACTAAAGAGATAACAGCTTGACCCTCTTCAATACGAATGCCGCGTACGCCTCGTGCCGTTCGTCCCATAGCTCGTACTTTTCTTTCTTGGAAACGAATCACTTTACCCGCATTGGTAAAGAGCATAATATCTCGCTCGCCATCGGTAATATCCACCCCGACTAAACTGTCATCCTCATCCAAATCAACAGCAATAATTCCATTGGAACGTGGTCGACTAAATGCTTCTAAAGAAACTTTTTTAACTGTTCCTTTTTTAGTCGCCATAAAGACGTAAGTATCTTCTTTATATTCACGTACAGGCAACATGGCATTAATTTCTTCACCTTCTGCCAAAGGTAAAATATTAATAATTGGTCTTCCTCGTGAAATACGACTAGCCAATGGAAGTTGATAAGCCTTTAACCAATATAGTTTTCCGTGATTAGAGAAACAGAGCAAGGTATCATGCGTGCTCGCGATTACTAAGCGCTCAACAAAATCTTCATCTTTTACATTAGTAGCTGATTTTCCTTTCCCACCACGCCTTTGGGCTTGATAAGCAGTAATTGGTTGATATTTTACATAACCTTGATGAGATAAAGTCACCACTACATTTTCTTCGGTAATTAAATCTTCAATTGTGAGGTCTTCTTGAGATGCGGTGATTTCCGTACGACGAGGGTCACCAAATTGCTCTTTAATCTCTACTAACTCTTCACGAATAACCTGCATTAAACGCTCAGGAGACGCAAGAATATCAAGTAGTTCTTTGATTATTTTTAATAACTCTTCAAATTCATTAAGAATTTTATCCTGCTCTAAAGCGGTTAGGCGATGCAATCTCAACTCAAGAATAGCCTGTGCTTGTGCTGGTGATAAAGTATATCCTCGTTCGCTCAATCCAAACTCAGGAGGCAAATCATCTGGGCGTGAAGCATTACTTCCCGCTTTTTCTAACATGGACTTTACTAAGCCTAGCTGCCAGGCTTTAGCTAATAAAGCCTCTTTTGCATCTTGTGGCGTTGGTGAACGTTTAATAAGCTCGATCATTTCATCAATATTAGCTAAAGCAATACCTAATCCTTCTAACAAATGGGCTCTGTTTCGTGCTTTTTTCAATTCGAATATGGTACGGCGAGTAACTACTTCACGACGATGCTTAATGAAGTATTCTAAAATTTCTTTTAAATTTAAGGTACGAGGTTGGCCATCAACTAAGGCCACCATATTAATACCAAATACGTTTTGCATCTGAGTATGAGCATACAAGTTATTTAAAATAACATCAGCTACTTCATTACGTTTTAACTCAACAACTACGCGCATTCCTTGCTTATCTGATTCATCACGTAATCCAGAAATACCTTCGATTTTTTTATCACGTACTAATTCAGCAATTCGTTCTACTAAACGCGCTTTATTTACTTGATAAGGTAATTCATGAATGATAATGGCTTGACGTCCATTGCTTTCGTCTGTTTCTATTTCGGTACGAGCCCTAATCACTACTCGACCTCTACCAGTACGGTAACCCTGAATAATTCCTGCGCGACCATTAATAATGGCGGCCGTGGGAAAATCTGGGCCAGGAATAATTTCCATGATTTCTTCAATGTTTAATTCAGGATTATCCACCAAAGCTAAACAAGCATTAACTACTTCTGTAAGATTATGCGGGGGAATATTAGTTGCCATTCCCACTGCAATACCTGATGAGCCATTCACTAATAAATTAGGAACGCGAGAAGGAAGAACTATAGGTGCAAACTCGGTTTCGTCGTAGTTAGGGCTAAAATCAACGGTTTCTTTATCTAAATCGGCTAATAAAGCATGGGCGACTTTAGACATTCTTACTTCGGTATATCGCATCGCAGCAGGCGCATCGCCATCAACAGAACCAAAGTTACCTTGACCATCGACTAACATATAGCGCATTGAGAAAGGCTGGGCCATACGAACAATCGTATCGTATACCGCTGTATCACCATGTGGGTGGTATTTACCGATTACATCCCCTACTACACGAGCTGATTTTTTATAAGGTTTGTTCCAATCATTACCTAATTCACTCATAGCAAAGAGAACACGACGGTGAACTGGCTTCAAACCATCACGTACATCCGGTAAGGCTCTCCCTACTATAACGCTCATCGCGTAATCTAAGTACGATTGCTTTAATTCGTCTTCAATATTAACTGGCAAGACTTCTTTAGCTAAGTAAACCATAATTTGGACGCATCCTTATGCAATGATTAAATAAAAATTTGGTTATTAGGATACCACATTAGGGCTTATAATTGAATGATTTAACACGACAAAGGGCGATGTTTCATGGGAAAAAATTACTATTACTAATATATCTTTTTATTATTTAAGCTAAATCATGATAATAGTACTATAGTGTACTTAGAAATGATGCTGATTTTATTTTTATCCCGAACATTTTAAAGAATCATGCTAACATTTATAGTAGAAACTTAGGTTTAAATTGACTATAAGTACCCATTTTTATATAGTGCGGCGCTTATAAAAAGAAAGAATGCTAAAAGCATCACAAATCAGGAGACGCTAATGACACAGAAAACCGCTAAACTTAGCATTGAGGGGCATGGCACGCTCGATCTGCCTATATATACTCCTACGCTAGGGAATGACGTAATTGATATTACTCAATTAGGTTCAAACGGTGTGTTTACCTTCGACCAAGGTTTTTTATCTACCGCCTCTTGCGAATCGAAAATTACCTATATTGATGGCGATAAGGGCGTTCTGTTATACCGCGGCTATCCCATAGAGCAGTTAGCAGATAAGAAAGATTTCTTAGACGTCAGCTATTTATTACTCAATGGCGAATTACCGAATAAAGATGAAAAAGACGGTTTTGTCAGCCTAATTAATAATCATACGATGGTACATCAGCAAATGTATCAGTTCTTAAATGGATTCCGTAGAGATGCGCATCCAATGGCAATTATGGTCGGCATTGTAGGTGCTCTATCTGCCTTCTATCATGACACTACTGATTTGAATAATGCCGAAGATCGTTTTATCTCTGCTATTCGCTTAGTAGCTAAAATGCCAACTTTAGCTGCGATGAGTTATAAATATTCGACTGGCTTACCTTACATGTATCCCCAGAACAAAATGAGTTATGCAGAAAACTTCTTACATATGATGTTTGGTGTTCCTTCTGAAGAAACAACACCTGATCCAATACTCGTAAATGCAATGGATACTATTTTTACGCTTCATGCCGATCACGAACAAAATGCATCAACTTCAACAGTTCGTTTAGCCGGCTCTACTGGTGCTAACCCCTTTGCTTGTATATCCGCTGGTATTGGTGCTTTATGGGGTCCTGCTCACGGTGGCGCTAATGAAGCCTGTTTAAATATGCTTAAAGAAATTGGTGATGTAAGCCGCATTCAGCATTACATTGAACGTGCGAAAGATAAAAACGACGGATTCCGTTTGATGGGCTTTGGTCATCGCGTCTATAAAAGCTACGATCCAAGAGCTAAAGTAATGCGTGAAACCTGTTACAATGTTCTTGACGCAGTAGGTAGAAAAGATGAACCTTTATTTAAACTAGCTATGGAATTAGAGCGTATTGCTCTTGAAGACGAATACTTCGTTGAGAAAAAACTCTATCCTAACGTAGACTTCTATTCCGGTCTTACCTTAAGTGCGATTGGCATACCAACCAATATGTTCACCGTAATTTTTGCCTTAGCACGTACCGTAGGTTGGATGAGTCATTGGATGGAAATGGTTGCCAGCAAATCACGTATTGGCAGACCACGTCAGCTTTATACTGGCGAAGTAATCCGTGATGTGAAGTAAACCATATCCCAAAAAATAAAAAGGGCAATTAAATTGCCCTTTTTATTTTGTATTAATTAACTCGTAATCAGTCCTAAGGTCAACTTAACCGAACAAATCACTCCTATGATTTAAGACCTACTCGCTTTAAACTTGTATTAGTGGGATTTATTAATTTATTCTTCCTGAACCCCGCTTCCAAAAGCGTAGCTGTTCTTCTTTATCTTCAGCTGAATTAAGAAGAGTAATAAGCTCATCTCGTGGTATTAATGCCTGATTTTTTTTATTTTACTTCTCTGTTTTGTGGCATTGTGTCGCGGAGGGAATACAGGTTTAGCTCCTCGCTCATAAGCACGTTTATAGCAATTTTGCTTGTCATAAGCTCCATCTACTGTAATTTGCTCAATAGGGCTGTGGAGATCCCTCTCTAATCATCTGCAACTAACCGAAGGATGGATTTCCCGACTTCTCGGGAATGACAAATCTTCGTAACTAAACGACAGTGAGTGGAAGCCTTCACCCCTATTCTGTACGAATAAAAGTAACGAGGCTCAGTAGGTCATTAAGTTTAACTTAATGACCTTGGTTAGGCTTAGGATTAATTGGTTTAACCATTACAGGCTTAGGATTAATTGGTTTAACCATTACAGGCTTAGGATTAATTGGTTTAACCATTACAGGTTTAGGATTAATTGGTTTAACCATTACAGGTTTGGGATTAATTGGTTTAACCATTACAGGTTTGGGATTAATTGGTTTAACCATTACAGGTTTGGGATTAATTGGTTTAACCACCACAGGTTTGGGATTAATTGGTTTAACCACCACAGGATTGGGGTTAATTGGTTTAACC
>CANJQE010000015.1 GCA_947476305.1 Legionellaceae bacterium | reverse complement strand
TTGAGTGTAGGTCGGGTCAAGACCCGACATTCAATTCTTTGTCTTTAGAACTTAGCATTTAGATTCCTGTAGAGTCGCGCTCCGTAGCCATCAAGCCAAAGAGCTTTAAGGTAAAACTAATTACATTTTGTCTGATAATATGCCATGCCCATGCAGGCGGGAATCCATTCCTGTATTCACATGGTCCAAAATCATGAATTCCCGCCTTTCACGGGAATTGATGATTTTATTTACCGCTTAGATATTAAGCTGACTGAAATTAATAACCTTGTATGTAGGTCGAGCCTTGGCTTAATGGCACTACCTTAAGGAAAATCCCCTCTCCCAAGTATGGGAGAGGGCTAGGGTGAGGGTTGATTTTAATGCCCCTCTCTCTAACTCTCTCCCCTTAGGGGAGAGAGTATTTTAAAGAAAAAGTCCTTAGTGCCATTGAGCCTTGGCTCGACAACTCGTTCTTATCTTTAAATTATTGATGTTGATGAATAATATTATTTTGTCGAGCCAAGGCTCGACCTACATTAGATTCACCAGCCAAAATCGAATTAATAAAAAAAACGATTGAATAAAAACTCAAAAAATATCCCCAATTAACTATTTATTCCGCATAAATGGTTCACTAATGCCTCTCCTCTTTATTGTTTTATTGTTTACAAAACACTCAAGGTTGATGCACAATGAATAAATTAAATTTTTGGAGAACGCTATGCCAGGCAATAAATCAATAGATCTCCCACCAGTACATTCTCTTTTATTCAGAGCTCAAACACTTTCAGGTGAGCCTGAGGATGACCAAACAATAAAAGAAAAAAATGCTCTAGTTATCAGGATTCTTCACGACCTGCAAAATGAAGCCGAGCATGCAAGCGAACTACAAAAAGAGCCTTTTGACGAGCTAAAAAAAGCAGTGGCGAATTTTAATCACGGTCCTAAAAAAGCCTTAAATGTGGACAGATTTAGAGCTGAACTTGCAGAGATGATTGATAGTATGTGTGAATCACTAGGTATTGAGTTTGCACATGGCTTAATAGAAACGGCAGCGGCGCCAGCGACACCCTAAACAAAGGTATCGCTTGAGCTCTATCGATAAGCGTGTCACAAAACATCCTGTTTTTACTAATTTGATGCCTGCTTCGCAACTACAAACTGTTCGATGATTCAGAATGAGAGGTGTGTGAATAAAGTACACCTCTGCTGCCCTGATTAGATATTTACAATAAGAGAAACTCAAATTTATATGATTAAATTGTACTGTATTAGTTTATTAATAATTTTTTCTGGCATGGCACTCGCTGCTAATAATAATTATGCTCCTGAAACAATATCAAGCCAGTCTCTAGTCGATTTTAAATCAAACCCACCAAAGGTAAAAAGTGCAATTGAAATGGCGCTTGAATTAGCCAGTCGCAATATAGGCTATAAATATGGCTCGTCAGAGCCAAGTTCTGGTGGGATGGATTGTTCAGGAACTATCTATTACCTTTTAACCAAGCAGGGAATTAAATCAGTTCCACGCTCATCAGATAGTTTGTACCAATGGATAAAAAAGGAAGGTGATTTTTATTCAACAAACTCTAATGATATAAAAACCATTAATTTATCCCATCTTAAACCAGGAGATTTATTATTTTGGAGTGGGACCTATCAAGCACCAGGAAATTCCTATGTCACTCATGTGATGATGTATCTTGGAAAAAATACTCACGGTGATCTTTTAATGATTGGTTCAAGTGATGGCCGAACTTATAAAGGAAGACAAATATACGGCGTCAGTATTTTTGATTTTGTACTGCCCTCATCCAACAGTAAAAGTAAATTTTTAGGATATAGTTGTATCCCACAACTTAGCTGTGAGCGAGATAAGAAAAATTAAGCTAAGCAATAGATTGGATCGCGACCCATAGCCGTCACGCTAAGAATTATCTTCCTCAACATGGTATTATTAGGGATCTTGCTCATGCTTCTGTTTTCCCGATGAGCTTAACCATAGGATTAATAAAGATGCGGAGAATAAATCCATAGACTCAGGCGCTACAATATTGTGTTGATAACCGGGAATGACCTTATCCATCCAGCAATATAAAAGGACAGCAAGGTACAAACAATCCAGGCGCCGACAAAACCACCCAGACCTTGCCACTGCATCCACCCCCAAATCAAGGTAATAAAGATAATAAAAAAAGGCTGTAAAACATAAACGGCATAAGCAGCTAAGGCAGCATATTGTGTTAAGTCTGTAGTAAAATTTAAATACCGTTTAAATAAAGTGATCCCTAATATTATCCATGAAAAACAAGAAATTGGCTCCCAGAATGCTAACAAAACTGCGTAGCGATTTACCCCACCTGCCGCTAATTCTTGCTGGGATTCAGGCCAATAATGAGCATAGATAATAAAGGATATTGATAGCAGCCAGCTTAGAACCCACAGAGGTTTAAACTTTTTAAAATCTGAACCCAACCAAGCATTGCGAGACGCCAGGATTCCTCCACAAAAAAACAAAATATATAAAGGAAAATAAGCCAATTGAAAGCCTAAGGTGACTCTACCTACAGGGAACCATAAGCGAACAATCCAAGTAATTGTCCCCATGATTAAGATAATTAAACAACAGGATAAAAATCCAGGGCAATTAATTTTGACAAAGGGCGTTTTCATTTTCGCACAGCAAAGGTAAAAGACATTAAAAAGCAATAATGCAGCTACAAACCACAAGGGCCCCATAGAAAAATAAGTGGATGATGACGAGGGATTAAGCCAATTAACCCAGAAAGCGATTAAAGGAGAAGCGATAAAGAAAAAAACTACTAAAGGAATGCCTAAACGCCAGAGCTTATCTATTAAGAAATGTTTAGTGGTTTTTTTATCATAAGATGGGGGAATAAAATAAGCAGAAATAAAGAAGAATAAACTCATAAAGAACGATTGGTTTATTGTATTAAATATCGCTAAGACTTGATTAGTAGAAGCAGAATCCTGATTAAGTTTATAATACCAGAATCCATCACCACCAAAGCCTATAGCCAAATGATGTCCTAATACCAACACAATCAATGCTGATTTTAAATTATCTAAATAGCTTAGTCGTGACATTATCATCATCCTTAATAGCTCTTTATCTTTATCAATAATTCATACTGAAATGCTCAGAAAAAATTTTATACTATACCATTAAAAAATTGCCTCGACAAGATAAAATTATCTTTGATGAAGAAATCAGAAAATTTGCTGAGTACTATGAAAGTTTAGCATCGTTATTATAATTGATTTGGCTAGTAGCTGGAATGAATCCTATTAGCTAAGATCCTCAGAGCTTTTCTTTTCAACTAATGCAATAATGTCTTCATCGGTAATTTTTTTTGCGAATCACTTAATTGCTTAAATTTTTGAAATAATCGCTCAAAATTATCAGTCTCAATATGAATATTCAATGATTGTAATTTATTAAGAAATGCTGCACGACCTGTATGTTTGCCCATGACTAATTCAAATTTTTTAAAACCAACAGACTCTGGAGTAATAATTTCATAAAGCAGACGATGTTTTAACATTCCATCCTGATGAATCCCTGATGCATGAGAAAAAGCATTTGCGCCAACAATTGCCTTGTTTTTTTGGACTGCAAATCCGCTTGCGGATGAGACTAATTTAGAAATCGCTGCAAACTGTGTTGGATCAATGTTTATCTTAAAAGGAAATTGATCACATCTGGTTCTAATGGCCATAACAATTTCTTCCATTGCAGCATTCCCAGCCCGTTCACCGATACCATTGATAGTACATTCCACTTGTCTAGCCCCTGCTGTGACGGCAGCCAAGGTATTGGCGACAGCTAGACCTAAATCATTATGGCAATGGGTGGATATGATGGCTTTATCGATATTTTGTACTTTATTCTTTATAGTCTTGATTAAAAAACTATATTCAGCGGGTGTGATATAACCCACAGTATCAGGAAAATTGATCGTGCTTGCACCGGCTGTAATAGCAATTTCAACAGCACGTATAAGAAAATCGATATTAGAACGTGTCGAGTCCATCGCGCTCCATTCAACATCTTCGCAATAATTGCGTGCTCTACGCACTGATGATTTAATGATCTCTAAAGCTTCTACATGTGTTATTCGGAATTGATAGTTCAAATGCATATCTGAAGTTGAGATCAATATCTCTCCCTTCCCTTAATTAATTTGCTATTTAATTGCTTGATGATAGTAATCACTATTATTTATATTATGCAATGTTTAAGTTTGATAAAACCAATACTGCCTTCACCAAAAATCTTTAATAGGGCTGCATTTAAGGTAGATTCCATTGTTGCGACTTTCGACAACATTAATTCTTTTTCTGCTACATTATAACTATATGCGCCAAATAGAACTCAAATATTGAACTTTCTTTAGCTTGAGAGCTACTGTAGTTATCATTCTAAGGAAGTTAAACAGGGAAAGTAAATAAAATGAAAAATGGCAAACAAATTCTTAGTGATTTCTTTGATGTCTTTGATATTGACTATGTATTCGGCAATCCTGGAACTACCGAAACAACCTTTCTCGATGTGATATCCGCTCAAGAAGAATGTAAATATATTCTTGGATTGCATGAGTCTACTGTTATCGGTATAGCCGCAGGTTATGCAATAAAGAGTGGTAAAACAGCCGTTGTGAACATTCATACTTATCCGGGCTTAGCCAACTCTATGAGTAATTTGTTTAATGCTTATACTTCTGGAATTCCAATGCTTGTCGTTGCTGGGCAACAAAATAGAAAACATCTAATTCATAAACCCATTCTTTCTGGAGATTTGGTTGAGTTGGCAAAAACTGCGACGCAAATGCAGTATGAAGTGAGGGATGTAGCCGATTTAAGTGTTGCCTTACAACGATGCTATTTAGAAGCAACCGAATCAAAAGTGCCCACATTTTTATCAATCCCTATGGAAATTTATAGGGATGTTTGTGATACCGCATACTTTAAAAAAACCAAATTAATTTCTAATACAAAGGCCATCGATTTAACTGAAATTATTGATGAAATTAAAAAACATGAAGGCAAAAAAATTGTTTTTGTAGCTGACGCTGAGTCCGCGTGGAGTAGGAAATTAAAAACGGCTTTAAGAGTATTAAGTATTAAATTAGATAGTGATGTTTATTTGTCACCCTTCTCAATGTATACAGTGGTCGATGTACATACGCCTAATTATAAAGGTGTTTTACCAGCTATCTCTTTTCAAGCTAATGAGCTCCTTTCTAAATATGAAATGGTCATTCTTTTGGGTGAAAAAATTCAATCGTTCTTATTCCACGAGAAGCAAACAATTCCGCAACATGTAACTCTAGTTCAGTTTAGTAATGGGAATATTAGAACTCGTTTCGATTATCCTTTTGACTACGTTATCCGTGGTGACATAGGTAATAATTTAGAAGCTATTGCTGCTGTATTAAAGGACAGCAAACAAGCAACAGTAAATCAAAGTCCAGTGCTTAATATTAAAAAAACCTTATTGCTGGATATACTCGATTATTTACCCCGGGATCATGCAGTAGTTATTGAAGGATCATCGCATCAATCGGTTGAAGAAGAAATTACTACAGCCTTAAAATTCGAAGAAGTCTATTTTGAGCCTCGTGGAGGCGCGCTTGGGATGGCAATGCCTCTAGCTATTGGGATTTCCTTGCAGAGTAAGAGGCATACTGTTTGTCTCGTAGGAGATGGAGGAAGCATGTATTCTATCCATTCTTTATGGACTGCTGCTCATTATAACATTCCAGTGATTTTCATTTGTTTTGTTAATCATGAATACCGCATTTTAAAACGCTTGTGGAAATTACAAGTACCAGAAACTGATGAAAAAGAATATATAGGGATGAATATTACCAATCCAGAACTAGACATGCACGCTATTGCTACGGGATTTGGTGCACGTGTTGCCGATATTACTGCGGAAAATTATAAGGAAGTAATGCAAGAGGCGCTACAATTTAATGGGCCTACCTTCATTACGATTCCTGACGATCATATATATACAAATGATTGACGATAAGTATAGTGCAATATTAATAAGGATCATTGCTCATCTACTCCTAAGATTTAGTAAGCAAATAAGCTTTTAATTTAAAAATGTTGAATATCTGTCAAAAAGCAATACTGGAAATCCTGTATTGAATAGTAGCAACTCTTCTCCTATACCTATAACAATCAGCATCGACATCTCAGGAGCAACAACATATGGTAACAATACTTTTAATTATCCTAATTTTAATGTTATTAGGTGGCCTACCACGATGGAATCATAGTAAAAATTGGGGCTATGGGCCAAGTGGATTAATTGGTACTATTCTAGTGGTATTACTTATATTAATGTTATTAGGAAGAGTTTAATTAAGATTTTATAGCCTAATTAGCGGCAGCATAATCGAGTCGTGCACCGGTCTCGCTCTAAGCTTTTATGGTGAGAGGGAAATAGATGAAAATTTCGTATCAAGTATCTTATTTGCCGCTTCAGGTACAAAAAAAGAATTAACCTTTAAACTTTGTGCTAAAAATTTGATGGTACTAATGCACGCCTCGGCAGTTTGTATATTCGCCGAACCTGTATTATGAATTTTATCATATTCTGAAACATCAATTTCATTTTCAGAAAAATCCATCATAAACTTAACTGGCCCAAGATATTCAATTTTGTCCTTATTTTTACTGAGTAAATCTCGCACTATTACTTCAGTTAGGATGAATGTAGAGGTATCTGGTGTTTCAAATAATTGATTTAAGTTATTTTCAGTTGCTTTAGCTGCAAGAGATTTCCTGTATACATTATTAAATAAGAGAACAATTATCTTTTCTTTCTTAAGACCCTTTATATCAATTTTCATATATTTTTAAAGCTCCGCATAAATCAAAATATTTAACAGATTGTACAATTAAGACAATTTTTACAATCACGAAACAGCTAGTTCTTAACCTGACAAATCCGCCTGTTTACAAGATTTCAAATGGCTATACACAGAGATACCCACAGAAATTGTGGATAACATAGAGGTAAAGAAAAAAGAAAAAACAGCTCAAACTCCTTATGGAACAAGGAATATGGATTGAATTGAGTAATTAACGTTAATACAGAGGAGCGTATAAAAGAAAAAATTATCCACAAGGAAAAACGAGTTTTGCATAGATTTTACATCGACATTATAGCAAACGATTAGAAGTATTACAGTTATTTTTTAACCCTTTTTAAATATAAACTTTCAAACTAAACTCACTCATAGATATCTCTAGCAAATTGCATCACTATAGCGCACAGTGAATCATAATTAATACAAAACTCAGTGGCGCTGCATAATAAAGGAATACCCTCCTGCCTGCTCTAAAACTAAGCTACCAAACTTGTATGACCCGTTATTTGCGAGCTGGAGCCAATGGGTCCACAATGTCTGTGGTAATGTAAAAGGATGGAACTAATAATTTTCAAAGCAAACAATAATTATCAATGCCATTGAATGAGTTTATATCAATGTGTACAATATGAAAAAAGACAATGGGTTATATTATGACAAAGCGCACTATTAGACGTAGAATATTTATGGGGGATAGCCTCTCAGATCGAAGTACTCTAGATCATTTGAAGCTCTTAGATTTTATTCCGATGTCTTTAGTCTCTGGCTTAGCCGGAAAATCCCCTCGTGGGCGCTTTACGAATGGCTTTCTTTGGGTTGATATGCTTGGCGCATCAACAAGTGAACAATTTGAAATTGACCATTGGCGAAATGCTTCAAAATTGCCTGATACTGGAGCTGGTAATGCTGATCTAGCTGATCGACTAATAACTGAACCTCGCTTATTAGAGCAAAATAGAAGAGCATTTACTCTCGATGATGATAAAAACATCCTGTACAAAGGAGCACGCTACCTTCGCTCCTACTGTGAAGGCGGAGCCACCGCCGCTGATTGGAAAGATAAACTTACACTCTCACTCGGAGAAGAAGGCGCTAGATTAGTTGTTTCTACCTTAGCGGCCAAAAGAAAACAATTACTTGCCGATGATTTTAGATACCGCGTATCAAACAAAGAAAAAGAAGAAACATTAATAACCGAATGGACTGGTGCTAATGATTTAATTACAGTTAATAGCGAGCCGAGTAAAGAAGCCGCAGATAGAGCTGTTGAGGCGCGCATTGCCAATCTAGAGCTCTTGATTAGAAGCGGGTATAAGAATTTCGTCCTGATGAACTTACCTGATCTGGGGCTAACTCCTCTTTACCAGGGTAAAAGTCCCGCTGAACAGGCTCATGCAACGGAATGCTCAAACTATTTCAATCAACAATTGGCAGCTCAAGCTGAAAAGCTTAAACAAAAATACCTTGATCAAAATGTATTTATTGATGTATTTGACGTCTGTGGTTTGTTGACCCAAGTATATAACGATCCAGCTCAATTTGGCTTTGATAAAGATAAATTAAAAACACCTTACACTTCATCCGAGCAATTCAAACAAAATGCCGCGGATCCAGCTGACCAAGCAAAAAAAATCTCTCCAGCAAAAGGTTATATGTTTTGGGATGATGTTCACCCCACCGCAACGATGCATGCTTGGTTAGCAGAAAAATACATGGATAAGTACGATCAACAATTTTCCTATAAATCACCTACCACTCATAGTTCCTATCACGAGGTAAGAAATGCAATGAGGGAGGTACAAGATAAATATGGTCTTGATGTTTCCTCTAAACTAGAGCACCAAGAGCATACACACCGAGCTTTTCCTGCTCCAAGCTCTAAAGCAACTATTGACGCAGCAATTAATAAAATTAACGCGCATTATCAAAGTTTAGGAAAGGCTTGCAACCAGGTAGCAAAAGATAAAGCTATAGTATTGAAAGCATTAGCAGGAAAAATAAATAAAGCCTGGGCTACTGTGGATCTTGAAGCCCTTAACGAAGTACTTAATGCAGGAGTAGATAACTCTGCCTTTACTGAACGGCAAAATCCTCGATGGGATAAGTTTTGGAAGAAAGAAACTACTCATACTGAAGACCTATTAAGAAACTTACAACTAGCCGTTAATGAAGCGCTTAATCTGCCACTCCAAGAAGGGTTAATTGCGCCGAAAACAAATAACCCCAATTAAGTATTAAAAGCTGCCACAAAGGGGCAATTCTAACTTTGATCTATAGTTGAATTGCCTACTTTTACTTACAGTGAGTTCGAGATAATTTTTTCGTTTATATTATACGTAGCCTTGATGCATCAAGGCTACGTATAAATAAATAATATCGAACTCACATTAAATTAAAACTCAGCAGAATTAAATAGCGGCCATTGCTAATGGTCTATCTTCATTCTCCACTGTACTTGGTGCAAGTTGCTCTACTTTCGCGCCCGAAGGAAGGCTATTTATTGCTTCTATTTTGTTAAAAATGAGTTCGAGACTCACAAATTCCTTATACAAATTAGCAGGCATCTCAGCTGCAATAGTATGCAAAAACTTTAAATGTTCTCTGGATTCATGCAATGCCCTATCTAATTTAGTAAATCCAGCTCTTGCGGCCATTTGGCTTTTCACTACCGCTAAAAGTGGATGTGATGCATTCTTCTCACATAACTTATTAAGAACTGCTTTACTTGCACTGATTGAACTAACCAAGCCATAATAAGGATCGGTTTTAAAAAAACTAGTAGCATAAGAACTCCAATCATTATGCGCTTTTATATTTGTTTTCTGTATTTCTTTCAGTTGCCCATTTAATTCATCAACAGCCTTAATTAATTCTTGTAGGCCATCATCAAACTCATGGTGTTTATTTTCTTTTAATTTGTGTAGCTTTGCTTTAGCATCACTAACCGTTGTTGCACTCACCATTTTAGTGGCTACATCTTGCGGATAAAATTGTTCGATTGTCTTATCAGGTGTAACACAGAGGCTTGATATTTCCGCTGGCGTCATTTTTAACATCGCCTTAAAAAACTGTACCCTGAGTGGATAAGGCATTGTATTTAAAAGCGATAGCGTTGTGGAAGGCAGATCAGTATTATCTTTTAACCAGGTAGACCATTGGGGCTCAGGTACTTTACTCCATAAGGTGATAAACGCCGCTTCATTTTTCTCTAACAGGAACTCACAAAACTCATCAGCTGTTAGCTTTCCACCGCTGGTTAGTTTCTCAAAAAATTCTAAGCGATCACTTAATTCAAGATGCTTCAAAATTTGTGACCAATTAACAGCATGTTCTAGAGCTCCATACCACTGACCCCACATTGAATCAGGCACATTATCCCAACATTGACTAACTAATAATGGGTTTGAATTATTAATTATGATTAGTAAAGCTGAAAAATCATTAGCGTTAGCACAATAGGCTTGCAAAAAGCGGTTAAAATGTTCTTTTTGCAATGGCTTTGGTAAAGCCTCAAGAACGCTTTCTTGAAAGAGGAGACTGTCATTATTGTTTGATTGAAATGGGAAAAAGGGATAAATTGCTGTGAAAACCTCTTCATTACTATTCAATAATAGCTCAATTATATTCGGAACATCCTCTAAAAACAGGATCTCTTTAGCTTTCATCGCAGTGATTAAGAGAGGTAAATCTCGAGCAGCATTACAGGACGGAGTGTCTAAAACTAACTGTTTTAAACCTTGGGGCGTATTAAAATAACTCAAAGAATCTTTATCTAAGCCTTTAAAAAACTCCGAACGATGATCAATAGGCGCTGATAAAAAACGAACAAGCGCCTCAAATTGGATGGGTTCCTGAACTATTTTTTCTCGCTCTTTTGCAGGTAAATTCAACCAAAAAGCATCAATTTTATACTCAAAATAAGCAGATAGAGCCTCTCGATACACTTGATAATCTTTAACAACAGGCAAAATGCTCATGAGCTCACCAGGGATTACTGTTACAGGCTCTTCCTTAATAGCTTGAGCAAGTCTATCTAGATAAGGATGTAAGGGGGACTCATGTTTAATCTTTAAGTAGCGGAATAGTTTATTAATCCAATTAATAATAAAAAATCCTTGTTCGTATTCCTTTTGCACTACGTCTTTAGCAATACGATTCAAAAATTCTTGGTACTCTACTTTAGTCTTAGGTTGATGAATATAGGTTTCTATTTTTTCTAGAGCCTCAATAATCACCTGCGCTTCAATGGGAAGTGATATCAAAATACTAATCAGTTGGTTATGTATCTTTGCAAGCACTTCAGGTAGTACATAACGAGTAATAGTTAATTTTCTTTCTTCATTTAGCTGATAGCCTAATGCCGACAATAATTTAGTCCACTCAGGACCACGCGGTAGTGGAAATAGCTTTTTGAGAGCTGTGCCATTAAGCAGATAAGAAAACTGCTGGTTCCTACTCAAATAATCTAAGGTTTTAGGAAGCGATTCTTTGTTTTTTATTGAGCTATCTTGTATTAATTTTGCATTCAGCAAAGAGAAATCAGCGCCTAGCAATTTCTCTATCTTTTGTTTGCCTAAGTCTTTATCTAATAACCTTAACCAAAGTCGTGAATTAGTATTTTTGATAAATTCCTTGCGTTGCTCACTACTCAAATCAGACCACAGAGCAGTTAACTCCTCAAAACTCAATACACAATTAACTTGCAATTCCCTATCAGCACTTATCCAAGTTAGTAGCTCTTTACTGTGACGAAATAATACCGTACGTGTTTTAGCATCTTTAGTTAAAGACAATAATTTTTTTAAATCTTCTTTTGTTAAATGATAACCATAAAATTCAGGGCATAAAAAGGCCTCAACCATTTGGTAATTTTTTGTTTGTACTGCAATGTATAAACCGGTCTGCTCTACAGGAACATTTTTATCGAAATGAAAGCCTACTTTAGGACTGCATAAATAGTCTATAAAACCAGGTTTTGTCTCATAAGATAAGGTACTACCATTAGCTTCAATTAATAAAGGGGCGAATACAGACCATGCACAAGGATGGGCAATGCTAGCATCCGTTTCAGCATAGATTGAAAAGGGATTATTCCCTGCATTAGATGACCTTTTATAAGCAATTAAAGAAGAAAATAGGATCTTAAATTGCTCCCGCTCCCCCTGAGTAGCCTCTTCACCATCTAAATGGGCTCTTAATTTCTGTTCAGCAAATTCAATGCTTAAACCAAGATCCTCTTTTAATGAGCTCCCTAAAAGAGTACCGGGCCTTAATTCAACAGGTTTTCCTGGCGCTAATGCTAAGGTTTTAAAATTTAAAAATTCATAAAATAATTGTTTGGTAATAGCCGCTTTAGATAAAAACATTATTATCCCCTTTAAGATAAACTTGGCATTTCATACTGACCTGACAAAGCGATTGCTGCATCCTTAGAACTCTCTGGTGACTTAGCTTGCCAAATTTCCGAGAAAAATCCAGTTTTAATCAGAGGTGATTTAGCAGAGCTAGAACTGTCAGAGTTAATTATTTTATTAAGCGAACTATAAAAATCTGAAGGACGGTAGGTCATACCAAAAAAGTTAAAAATACTGTGAAATAAATTTAAAAAAACGCGCTTCAAGGCTTTGATTTCAAATTTGAAACGACTGTCATGCGACATTAAAATAGTATAAAAACTGTCTTTCTGAGCTTCCGCTTTAAGCTTCAAAAGTCTTTTATCAAGCGGCTCCTGTTCATTTTGTGCGATTGTTTTGAGTTTATTCAATACCGCTATTTTAGGCATCAAAGTGCCAATAACTGGGTCGGTATTTTCATATATCGGGTTCAGTTTTTCTTTTTGACAATAAGATTGAAAGCGTTCTATCTCAGCCAAAATACTATCAAGCTGGCATAATTGTAAGTATTGGCTTTGACTGAATAATTGGAATTGTTTTTGCAACTCAGTGGAAATTGCATTTTCTAAATCTTTGACTGGAATATTAGCTACCTTGGTGAGAATCTCATCTTTCTTAGACAGTAATCTATTCGACAATGTGCTTTTATACTCTGACTCCAAGTACACCAATTGATTTGTTTTTTTACAAATTAATTCCATCTGAACATCAAAGCTATGCTTAATACAGGCCGCTAGAGCATCTTTTGCTTCTGTATTAACAAAGAGCTGTTTCGCACTGGAAATTGATTGAGCCTGCGCGTTTAAGTAGGTAGCCCTCATTTCTAAGCTATTAATATTACCTTTTTTTGCAGCATGAACACGCAACGCTAAATACATCACATCTTGTAAGGAAGTAAAATGATACACCTGACCAGTCGCTGCTACTGCATCACGTTTTTCAGTAAAACACTCATCACAAAATTTATCTAACTCTATAGACTTATCTCGTTGATCCAGAGATAAGGGATAATGGCTCTGTTGCGACTGTAGTAAGGGATAAATAGCCCAATAGAGCTTTTTAAACGCTTCTTTTTCAGCAACAGAAATCACTTGTTTCACAGCTATTTTTGCTTTGATTCCCTCTAAAGCCTTTAAAAATTGATCGAGTGACTGAAAAGTCTGCTTCTCGCTTTCTAACATCTCAGTTGTTTCAGTTTGCTTTTGGCGATTTACTTGTAAACGCTGTTTAAAAGAAGAAAGGTCTTGCACTAATTGCGCAGACTCTAGCAAGCTAATCGACAAAGGCTCAATAAATCGATTAAATATCTTATCAAGAATGAGCTTGGTTGGCTGAGAAATAAGTCCCACACGCAAGCCAAATTTCAATTCTAAGGCGTCAGTTTCTACCAATATACTGTGGAAGGTAGCTTGAAGGTCTTGTAGATGTCCTACGGTGATACGGTTTGTATCTTCACACAATTTATCCAACTTAGCCTTTAATTGAGGTAAAAACTTAAAGATAATATATGGACTTTTCATTAATAAGCTAAAATACTGACTGGCCTGAAATTTTTCGGTAATTTCCTCAATATATTGAGCTACTTCTTTCGCTGTTTTTTGTGCCTTTTCTGTATCAGCCGCTGAATACGTGGTTCCTGATGATAAGTGAGCTAAATGCTCAGGGAACACCATCAAAGACAATACAGGATACCAAAGCCCACTACTTTTCACCGGCTGCGGTTTTTCTACTTGGACCTCATCGGAACCGATGAAATACAAGGGCTTTACTGTTTCCCATGCACCTAGTAAGTTACTATAACCAGAGTTTAAGGTGTCAAAGAGCACTTGACCCGTGGGCTCTTGCATGAGCTCCATTAAAGTCTGGTAGGCTTTAGTCAGCTCGAGAAAAGGTTTTAATTGATATAAGCCTTCAATTAAAGGACCTTTCAAAAAATAATGCGTTACGTCTTTTTTATGAATATCCCTATCCAGTGATTCGAGATACTTAAAATTGCTATTGATATAATGAACCACATTAAGCATTCGCTTAGCCCAAGAAACTTGTGCTGGCACAGCAAGCGCTTCAAGATCATATTCCATTTCAGGAAAAGGAACCACATCGTCAGAGGCACTTTTGGCTGCCGATAATTTTAAACTAGGGTCAAATTGAGTGAGCAACTTAAGGAGGACATTTTTCATGTCTGTAGAAGCACGTGATAATTGCTGATGGCGGATCCACTTATCTTGGCGCTGGACTAATTCACTTTCAAGACTGAGTGGCTCATCATTAAACAGTACTGATTTTTTGTCTCTTATCTCAAGATGAGCAAACTCAAACAAAACTTGACGACTTTCAGAGCTTTTAATTTCCGTAGCAATTTGTTGTTTTAATGCGGTCATGCTGGTATTTATTGCATCTAAAATGAGAACAAAGTGCTTTGGTTTTCCCGAATCGTTGGATAATTGATTCAAAAGCCCAACAAAAGAATTATCTGTTTCATCATAAGCAGTGGCCCCTATTGAATCAACGAAATAAGGTTGTAGTACTCGGTAGCGCTCTAAAATAGAATTAATGCTCTTTTGATTCGACCAATCAGCTGTTAACAATTGCTGGAGAAAGAGATCTATCTCTTGATGAATATGCTTTAGCGTTAAAACACGAATAGAATGATAATCATATAATTCAGCTCTATTTTCAGGGCTTAAAGCGCTTAACTCATCGATAAATTGATGTTGTTTGCTTTGAGCAACGCCTTTCTCTCTTCTTAAGGCTTTATTTTCTACCAACCAATCCGCTTCATTAATAATTAAAAAGGAGTGTGTTTTATGGGGGGCAAGCGGATATAACTTACCTTTTACCTGTTTAGGTAGCTCTGATAAGCGACTATCTGCTAATTTCAAATAGCTGCCAAAACTAGCACTCTCTTTATCACATAAGCTCTGCACTGCCTGGTGCATCAAATTAAAATCGTGCTCAGAAAAACTCAACTTACTATGTGTATTGTCTGTTGAAAGAAAGTCATCGATTAATACACTCAATCGAGGATTGTATTCAATCACATAGCGTTTAAATGATTGATAAAGCGTCTTTAAAACCGCTCTTTCTTCTTTTGTCTTGTTGCTATTAAAGCTTGTCGCAAAGGCATGTAAATCTTGTTTCGCCTTTCGTGCCGTATCTACCTTAAGTTGGCACTCATTTTTTTCTTGTAAGGTATTTTGCAAACGTTTGGTTAGAAATGAGGTGTTATCTAATTGCAGTAGATCGGGATATTTATCCTTTAAATCAATTACAGAATTAGCATAAACCACCAGCGTTTGATACAAGTCATTAAGTCGAAGCATCAAAGGTTTTGTTAACACGCCTGGAGCAAGCCCCAGATAGAGTTCTAACTTATCTGACTCACATATTATTTTCGTAAATAACTCGGTTTTAACTCGAGAGAATTGATAAGCAACCATCTCACCCGTTGCTTCATTTACCCGCATTACCTGCTGATAAGTCCCTTGACTAAGAGTGACGACATCGTTGCGAATTGGAAATAAGGTTGCCGCAGCTTTTTGCCAAAAAAAGAGGTTCTCAAAATTACTTAATTCAAAAAATAATTTAATGGCAGAGTCTTTAAAAACTTCTGTCTCAGCATCACTGAGTGCTAACTCAGTTGTAGGCCGCCCAGCTCCGTAGGAATAAATCAATTGGGTCAATTCATCTAAATACCCAGGCAATAATCCTAAATGACTAGTTAAAAAGCTAAAATCTCTTTTACCAGGTTGTGGTTTTAATTGATCAATAAAAAATCCCAGCGGTTTACCTACATAATCACCCGCTGTTTCAGCAATTTCTCTAGCACTTAATTTATTTTCCCAGAACTCTTTAGCCTCACCAGCAGTCATTTTTTGTAATGAAGAGATAAGACCACCTAAGGTTTTTAGTTCCGTCTCAAAAATTTGATAGATCGGAATATCTACGTCGAGAAGAGAAGATTGCGCTTTACGAACATCATTAATAGTGTGTTCTATCTCATAAATAAATTTCAGTTCTTCTGGTGCTAAGTCCAAACTAAAACTCAAGGAATTCCCGATAATGGAGTCCTTCATTGCTAAATACCAAATGATTTGAGTTAGAAACTCAACTTCTTTCTCACCTTTTTTGGCAAGAAAAGAATCCAAATTAAAACCACTATCGGAATTTAAATTCATCGAATTAATAAAGATCACGCTTTTTTCTGCATAAACAAATGCATTTAGTATTTTTTTTATCTGAGAAACTAAAGCAGGATCATCGGGCTTAATATCGTAAAGTCCATCTGTTCCTATTAGTAAATATTTGCGTATTTCACTATGTAAATCCGTCTCTAAATGAGTTAATAATTGAGCTCTAGTATCCTGAATTATCTTCAAGAAGTTTTTTTCTTTAATTGACTTACAAAACTTAGGAATATCACGAATAGTTAAAAATATTGGTAGTAAATCACTCTTAATATACGACTCAGTGAGGAGCTCATCGAGGCCAATCCCTTTTAAACTGACGCCGTAGTTGGCTATATTTTTATTTAATAAATTATCTAATAGCGGTTTAATGGTTTCATACAATTCATCGATGTTAGTTGCCTGATTACTCGATAACAAGACATCGACAATGGCACGAAAATTAGGTTTTAAATCCTTTAATACCTCAACTAATTCTTTTCCTAAATAGGTTCCCAACTCTACAGATCCTACAGCCCACATTCCAGAAAGCTTCAAAATTTTTGCAGGCTGATTTCTAACAAGTTTGTATAGGAGCGTTAGGATAGTAGAGGTTGATAATGAAGATGCTCCTGTTGCTTTAGGAGCCTGTTTTAGTTGCTCTTTCACTTTTTATGCCTTATAAAATGAATTGATTCATCGTAAACTTGCTATCTAAAAAGTAACTTGAATCGCATAGGCCCAATGGTTCAATATGTTAACATAAAACAAAATAAATGAACAGTTACTTTCCTTGTAAATAGATGTAAGAATACTTAAATTTATTTATTATTACGAGGATTTTCTATTTAGTCGCTAAGCTCAGATAGTCTATATTTGTAATAGAGTCCACAGTTTATTACTTATTATGCCTAATGAAAGCGAAGAAGAATTATTGAAAATATGCGAAGAAGTGATATTTACTATAAATGAAACAATTGGCGTCTTACCTACCAATCGTTTACCAGCAAGTAATAAAGGAACAGATACCACCCTATTTAATAAATTGGGAAGTACAAAAGAAGCCTATATCTCCTATTTAGAACAGCATGTTGAACTTTTATTAGAGAAACAAAGAATACTTTTAGATACTCTTCTTGCTGAACATGAATTGGAGCAAAATGAGATTGTTGAAAAAATAGCCGCTTTTGCGCAACATACTAAAGTAGGTAATTGTGAACAAATGGCCTGTTTAGCTTTTGTCTATCTTCAGTCGGTTATACCGGATGCTCGAATTGAATTAGTAACTGCTTCTAACCATATGTTTGTCGTGATTAATAGAGACAAAGGTTCAGATATCACTAAATCAACTACTTATGGTGAACATGCGATTATTTGCGACCCTTGGGCTAGAAGAACCTACAATGCCAATCTTTTTTTGGTTGAAAAAGCTTTATACAGACCTGCAGCCCCAGAAGATATTTATAGTGAAGGCTCTTATCTTAAAGGTACTTTAGCTCTTTATCACAGCTATGAACCTGAACAAAATCAAGAACTGCAAAAAGCTCACGGCCCCTCTCAGTAAACACATTAAACAAAGGTAGAAGTCTGGGATTAGGATTTAGGCTCATGAGCTTTTGCACCATAACACAAGCACCTGTCTTGAATTAAAATTCAGGACAGGTGCTACTAAAAAGAGCTATAGTGTTAATTACGCAGAAAAACTCTGACATTAAATAATATCGGAATAGGCTTCGTCTATTTTTTACACGGAGATTTTAAGCCTTCATAATCCATAAGCACTTAAGCAAAGGAGATATAAATGGGATACGTAACCGTAGGAAGAGAAAACTCAAACGATATAGAATTATATTATAAAGATTGGGGTACAGGGCAACCCATCGTTTTTAGCCATGGTTGGCCATTATCCTCCGACGCATGGGATGACCAAATGCTCTTTCTTGCCTCACAAGGGTATCGCTGTATTGCTCATGACCGTCGTGGCCATGGTCGTTCTACTCATACCTTTGAGGGTAATGACATGAACACTTATGCTGATGACTTAGCTAAACTAGTTGAACTACTTAAGCTAGAAAATGTGATTCATATAGGACATTCTACAGGCGGTGGTGAGGTAGTGCGATATCTTGCACGTCATGGCGAGACTAAAGTTGCCATGGCCGTATTGATTGGGGCAGTTCCTCCATTGATGTTAAAAACTCATGCCAATTCAAGCGGCTTATCCATAGAGGTTTTTGACGATATTCGCCACAAAGTTTTAACTGATAGAGCTCAATTTTTTCAAGAATTACCGAATGCCTTTTATGGAACAAATAAAGGAAACAATGCATCTCAAGGATTAAAAGATTCATTTTGGCTCCAAGGAATGCAAGGCGGATTCAAAAGTATCTTTGATTGCATTAAAGCATTTTCGGAAACTGATTTTACCCAAGACCTGCAAAAAATAAATGTACCCGTTTTGCTAATTCATGGTGATGAAGATCAAATCGTCCCCATAGAAAACTCCGCCTTAAAATCAGAAAAACTAGTGAAAAACTCCGAATTAAAAATTTACAAAAATGCATCCCATGGACTTTGTTCTACTCATAAGGATCAACTTAATGAGGATCTACTAGAGTTCTTTAATAAGGTGTGACACAGCAAGGTTGGGTCGCGACCTAGAGCCGTCAGTTTAAGGAATTAAAGCCTGGCGAAGCAATCCAGACGATTTATCAGTCGGTATATTGCTCATTTTGAGTTAAGAACATCACATCAATCTGTTTTGGCTTGCTTCACTTTGTTCGCAACGACGAGTGTTTTGCAGAAAAATTCTTAACCTGACGGCTCTAGAATCTAAAGGACTAAATTGCTATAGAAACAAGATTGAGAATGTCGGGTCTTGACCCGACCTACATTTCTAAAGAAAAATAACAAGCCTAGCAACTGTCTTAAATTGAATTTAAATCAGTTGCTAGGCTCTGCTTATTAAACAGCAGAGCTCGTCCATTTAAATCCAGCATATGGACCCTGCAGAGCAAAATTTGAGTCATTAATTGGCGAATTAGCATTTACAAAATCAGCAGGTGCTCTTAGTGCTTGGGTATCCAAGTAATTGACCCACATATATCCCAAATCTAATAATAAATTACCTTGAGGCATAGAATAGGAATAATTTAGACCCAATTTAGCTTCAAACTTAGGAGTTACTATTCTTTTTGAAGCACTGCTTGGTAATATTCTAAATACATCATGAGGAATTGCACCACCTCCATCTATACCCTCTACAACACCTTTATATTTATCCATCCCAGTCAAAAGAGCTGCCGCACTTTGAACATACAGTGAAAATCCATTGCTAAAATTATGAGACAGATCAAAACCAGCACGAGGACCAACTCCTGAAAAACTTAAAGTCTCATCTCGTAAAATACTGGGATCTAAATCAGCCGCCACACCAAACTCCGCTTTCTTGCTCTGAATATTGGCATATTGAATACCACCATGAAAACGAATACTTGTCATTAGGCTAAAATTTACATCTTGACCCAATTCCAGATTCACCGCATCCCATCGTGGTGTGATGGAAACGGTATCCGTGGGAATATTACCGTGCTCAACCAGCGAAATTCGGTTAATCGCATAGGTTCTAGTATGATGATTTGCCAAATGTGACCAATTAAGATTTAAATCATTACCGGTATTAAACTTATACAGCCCTTCTAATTTAAAACCCCAACTCCAATCAGGATCATTTGCAATAAAAGCAGTGCTATTCTCAAAAGAATTATCACCAATATAAGCCAGGGTATTACTGTAGCTGCGTCTTGCGAAAGAGCTTGCGGATTCCTCAAGTAATGCCAAAACAGCATTTCTTGAAAACATGCGTCATGACATTCGAACGCCACTGACTGGCATTGTAGGCTTTTCAGAAATTTTAGGAATGGAATTTACTGAGCCCCGCATTAAAGAATATACCGATAATATTGTTGCCTCCAGCCATGCCCTGCTCGACTTATTAGATGAGGTACTCGATACGATTCGTGTTAGCTCTGGAGAAATCCCCAATATTCGAAAAAAATTCAGCCTTAATGCCACATTGCAAAAAGTTATAGATCTAAATCGCGCCCTTGCCGCCCAGAAAAAGCTAAACCTAACCCTTCAGGTAGATAACAATATCCCCCAATATTTAATTGGTGACTCCATTCGCATTCACCGGATTGCTTTGGAATTAGTCACCAATGCGTTGAATTTTACAAAAACGGGATTTGTCACTTTAAAAGCCATACTTGGTAAACGAATAAATCGTGAAGTGGTTATCAAACTCATTGTAGAAGATAGTGGCATTGGCATTCCTAAAAACATGCAACAGGAAATCTATGTGCAATTTAAGAGGCTCACCCCATCCTATCAAAGCCAATACAAAGGTGTTGGTCTTGGCCTTTCGGTCACTAAACAATTTATTGAGGAATTAGGTGGTGAGATTTATGTGGAAAGTGAGGAAAGTAACGGCACGCGCTTTACTTGCGTTATCCCTCTGCATGAACCCCTTTTGGATGACGATTTAGGAGTGGATAATGACATTCAAGTGTCGACACAAGTAAAATCATCCCCTACTGATCCCGACACTTTGGTCGCCTCTCAGCCCCCAAAAAACGATTCTCATACCGTCCTTGTGGTAGAAGATAATTTGGTTGCGCAACAGGTGGCTAAAGCCATTCTGGGACAATATAACTGCGAAGTACATCTTGCAGGAACCGGTACAAAAGCCCGAGCTCTTGCTACTATCCAAAATTATGATTTAATATTCATGGATATAGGTTTACCGGATATGGACGGTTATGAAGTAACTGAACTTATTAGAGCCCATGAATTACCACAAAAACGCCATGTGCCCATCATCGCGCTCACCGCTCATGCGGGGGAAAATAATAAAAAAAGGTGCATTCAAGCAGGAATGAACGCCGTACTCACAAAACCACTTACTATAAAAAACTGCACCGATATCGTGAACTCTTTTATAACATTACGTGCGCGCAAAGAGACTCCACAAGTGGCTCTAAAGACGATGGACGATTTACCTACTAACCCCAAGGATTTATTTCATTTGGATGAGTTTCCATCTTTAGACAGCGAGGAAGGAATAAAAACCACCGGAACAAAAACACTCTTAATCGACATGTTGCGTTGCTTAATTCACGAATCACTACCCAAAGATTTAGCTTTAATGGAGCAAGGGTATATTGCACAGGATTGGGATAAAATCCAACAAATGGCTCATAAAATTAAAAGTGGTGCGGTATACTTAGGAACCATTAAAATAAAAATGGCCTGTCAATATCTTGAGCGTTACTGGAAATCAGGGCAACGTGATTTACTAGAACCCCTCTACAAACAAGCATTAGATGCGATTAAAGAAAGCATCTGCGATATTGAAGCTTGGCTCAATCAGCAGTAACTCCTCTCAAAAAATATCACTGCATCATCGCCTTTAGAAACTATATATATAATGTACTAATGACAAGTAAATAGATCTCGGCTTCCCATCTCCACAAATAAAAGAAACTGAATGTACTTTGAAGTATAACTGCTGAAATAAGGGCTTAAGCATGACGCACTGCAATCTACTGATGACTCTCGTTTTTTTAAAGTCAAAATAGCATGTTCTATAACACTGAGACCTCATATTGAACCATTTGTTCTCCTAGACCAATAAACTTGGCTATGCCGCCTCTACTCTAAAACATTGACATAATATAAAAATTCCATTACAAATAATCCCTTACGAATACCTCAATATAAATAGAACACCTGCATCCATCCTTTGATTTGGTAGGATTCGAGTTGCCTTATTATTTTAATTAGCTGAAGTATCATTGATTAACATAAGGACTTGTAATTATGAAGAAAAAAATAACTTGTATGGCCCTATTGATTACAAGCGCGCTGTATCAAACCACCGTATTTTCTAGTAGTACAGAGAAAGAAAACAGCTTAGATGATAGACAAAATATTCAAGCACAGTGGTCTACACCCAATAGTATTTATATTGCACTATCTGCAGGAGGCGCTTTCTCTACTGATGCATCGCTTGTTGTTCCACCCGTTTTTTGGGATCCTTCTCCTGAAGGATATAACAATAATGTGGGAGACTCTGAAGTTTTAGGAGCTAGTATTGGTTATGTACTCAGTCCCTTATTCCGAGTCGAACTGGGCGCAGATCATCGTAATTCTTTTGAATATAATAAATTTCTATCAACCCCTACCTCGACAACTTGGGGCCCTAGAACACGTAAGTTCCATTTAAGTAATACCACCGTAATGGGGTCATTATTTATAAATGGCAGCGGAATAAATCGCGCATATCAAGGGAATGGCTTTATTATTGATCCATTTTTTGGAGCAGGTCTTGGTAGTGCCTTCAATGTATTGGACAATATGCACTCCACTCAAACAATAGGAAATAGAGACTTTAGCATCATGTCTGCTGCAAATACTACACGTTCGTTTGCTTATCAATTTAGTGTAGGCTTTGATGTAAAAACAAGCCGAAAACTGGCTTTAGGGGTTGGTTATAGATACCTTAATGCAGGACATTTTTCATCAAATAATTATATTGTTGATAATCCTGACAATATTAGTTTAACCAGTGGTGTTACAGTGCCTGCATGGACTGGAATCCTAAGAACCAACGAGGTCTACGTTACACTAAAGTATGCAATAGCGTAAGTAATTATTCTATAGCTACCCATTTTTGTACGACCTCCTTAGATAGCCAAATTGGCCAGAAAATGCCTGGCCAATTTACTCTTTATTTTCACTTAATAACTGTTTTTTATGCAAGGGGAGTTTATGCAGTATCGCTTATTTTTTTTTCCTCGTTGCTAGTTTTAATGGATTAATTTTTTATTTCCTATTTTTTTAGTTTTTATTAGCTTATGTAACAATCTATTTTTTTATAATGTGCTCACTTTATACTTATCTTTACGAGAAACTGGGGGGATTGCTCTTTAATCACGCGTACCTCACTTTGATTCCTTGGCAAAGTACGCTAACTCCTTTTTTAAAAAAGCATTTTCCTCAGCTAATTGAGCATTTTCGCGCCTTAGTCTGGCAACTTCGGCTTGCTGTATTTTTTACGGACTGCTTTTTGGCCTGAATTATTATTGCTCATTTGTCACCTCTACTTTTAAGATTTTACTCTTTTAGTTAGGGGCGATAATTCAAGGCAAGATCAAAATAGCGCAGGTCAGTTTAACTCTATCGTAAGCGCCATAACCACATTGAATGAGTACTCTATTTAATCGAACAAATCCACGGTGGTTGTTGGATCGCCTGTTGAAGCTTAACAGTCACCAATCCAGTCGCGCACAAGGTGTTTAGCTAAAACTCACAGAGAACCAAATAAAATCTTAATGAAAAATTTATTTCCTTATTTTTTAATTCAAGTTATAATATTTAATCCAAATTAATAATACAAAATAAAGAGAGATATTATGAGAGCCTCTACACCAACTAGATCAGCAGAAGAAGAACGCGAACACAAATTAAGAGCCTATGCAAATGGATCACTTTTTGCCCCAGTTCCTGCTGCCATGATTAACTCTCGTAAGGAGTTGATAAATAACTTTGTACAAGCATCATTAAACCCTGCACAAACTACACAGGGAGAAACACATGATGTAATATCAGAATTCTACGGTAGCATGTTTGCTCCAGTTACGAATGCACCACTTGCTGAGATAATAGAAGAACAACGTGCAGAGAACACCGATAATGCCTCTCTTGACCAAACAAGAACGCAGCCTTAATAAAGGGCCGTTAACCGGCTGGATATCTCTGTGTAGAGCCGACCAGCCGCCTGGCGCCCTTCCCCGTTGCAAAAATTTTTCAAGTTACAGAATCTTGAGCTTTGGGCAGATCTCAGCTGAAAGATATTTACAATAACAGCACACACATTGCAGTATCAATTCCCCATGAAAATGGCGTCATTTGAAATGCAGTAGTTTTTGTTGAACGCATCTTGTTTTCCATTACCGGATGAGTTTAGATATAAACTATAAACTACTGTCCGTTTTTGCAACGGAGCCCTTAATACGCTAATATTAATTCTTTGCACCTCTCATTCAGTACAAATTTCGAATTATATACTAAGCTGGTAACAACAACTTACCAACACAGCGAGTGAGATCGTTTATTACATTAGAGTCAAAACTCTTTGAATGATGATCCGATAACTTTAATTCAGGATGGTTTAGACTATTAAAAATGAAACCCCTTGCACGTGGATATATACATCTAGTAGCGTTTATTATTATTTTTTGCCCCTGCACTCTGCTCATAATTTACAGCAATGGGCCTCAAGCCCTTTTTGCTAGCCTAATATATAGTGGAAGTCTGATTATACAATATGGAGTGAGCGCGTTTTATCATACTTACACTTGGAGTCGGAAAAAATATTTATTATTAAGGCGCATTGATCATGCGGCTATTTTTGTTTTAATCGCAGGCTCAGCAACTCCTATTTGTCTACTTAAGCTTAAAAGCACAATAGGTTTGCAGCTCTTATCTATTATTTGGCTAGTTGCAATCATTGGAATATTCATGACGACCATGTGGACTCATGTCCCCAAATGGGCTAGGTCACTTCTTTATGTGTTTATGGGCTGGATTGGAGTTTTCTATTTTTCCGAAATTAAATCTTCCCTAAACATAATAAATATCGAGTTATTAATATTAGGCGGTGTAACTTACACATTGGGGGCTCTAATCTATGCTTTTAGATGGCCGAATCCTTTTCCTACCGTTTTTGGATATCATGAAATCTTTCATGTTTTAGTAGTATTTGGGAGTGGATTTCATTTTGCCCTAAACTATAATATAGCAACCACTTAGGTATGCCCCGTAAATGACTGCTAAAGACAAAGAATCGTAAAATTTGACGCTAATCTACCTATATTTGGATTTATGGCTGTGTTTTATAAAGTTTTTAAAGCTTGGAAGGCAAAACAGGAGATTTTTTCATCTGAAATGCACTCAATACCTTTTCTTTATTTTGGGCCAAATAATAACCTATTTCTTCGCATTGTTTTTCAGTAAGATTTATTGGGCCTTCTTCTAATAAAGCCTTAATTAAATCCGCACTATCCAGCAGCTTGTCATATTCGTCAGCCTCTTTTTTATTCACGAAAATTTTGACCTCCGTATTATCTCTAACAACAACATATCTTGTTTCTACTGTCATAATGCATCCTTAGAACCACTAATTATCGCTTATATACATTTTTCCTATCCGATAAAATTACGTAAATAATTTTATCCTTTAATTTAATTTTTGCCTGTTCTCTACCTAATATCTTCTTAAACAATTCCCTCATAAAACTATCCTTAAGTTAAATGATGTGATGTATTACATGAGTCACCACACCCAATATTAATAAATTGTCACTTTCCCTAATATTTATAGGTGCATACGCGTCATTTTCAGCTTTTAACTGAATGCCATCATCTTGAATTAATAAGCGCTTTACTGTTAAATTTCCTTCAACCGCAGCAACAACGATATTATTGGACGTTGCACTAATGCTCTTGTCTACCACTAGCATATCGCCATGATTAATATTTGCGTTGACCATTGAATCACCCGATGCGATTACAAGAAAAGTGGACTTTGGATTATGAATTAGATGACTATTTAGATTAATATATCTATCAATGTTGTCGTCCGCGGCAGTAGGAGCACCAGCACGTACTGTACAGGAAAATAAAGGTACTAAATAATTAGTTTCAGAGTCAAGAAAAGCTTTTACTTCTTCAATACGCGATTGAGGCACTCGTAATGGTGAAGTGGTTTCACCATAAATGTTGCTCCCTTTTGGTCTACCTGAACCAATGCGTTTACCCCCGCTACCCATATTTTTTCTTATTTTGATAAATGAACATTTATCAAATAGTACTGGTTATTCTTTTAAAGGTCAATCATATTCCTCACACCCGAAATAGATGAAACCATCTGTGTTTTGAAAACCCCAGTTCAAAAAGCAAAGCTTGGTCAAAGCAAAAAATTAGATGCGATCAAATGGCTCGATATACAAGCGCGAACTAGAGCATTCCACTATCAATCTACTGTAGAGGAAATCATTGCTCATGAAAAGTATGTCTCATCCCTGTATGACGACAGAAGCGTGTTTGGGTTTTAATAGTATTCTCCGTATTTATACGGAACATTATCAAGGCATTTGACCTCCGTATCCGGTGAGACCATAGCCGCCTACACCATATCCACCAAATCCTTGTCCCCCTAACCCATATCCTAGATAATCTACTCTTTTCGAATTAAAATTATCATCCTCTGTATATATATAGGTGGCATTGGAATTTAGTGCAGTTTTATTAGCACAACCAGTTAGAAGCGTAAAGAATATTATTAGCGTACCGAGAATTATTGTTTTCATCATCATCCCTGAATAATTAGTAATATAATTATACTCAAAGAACGAATAATGCGCAAAGACAATTAAATCATTTTATTCTCTCCCCTACTTTTAATGAACATCCTTTATAATAAATTTTTATTCCATCTTTCTTCTATATAGGTTGATGGGAATATTTGGGGCTCATTGGTAAATGATAAACACACAGAATATATAATATTATTTGCTCAAAACCCTTTTTCAAAATAGAATAATTGGAACAGAGTCATTTTTCTAATTGAATTCATGGGACAGAGTGTTATCTTAGTAAATAATTATTCTATTGCTAAATAACTGAGTAAATCGAATGTCGATATTTTTATTTATACAAATCATAAGCATAACAATTGGCATTGTCCTTCTTTTAATTGCGTTTAATATGCTTCGTCCAAGAGAAGAAGAGCAAAAAAAAATTCAAGATCAATTTTTATTTTATTTAATCCTAGGACTTTTTTTCATTTTTTTCACTTTCCTACTCGAATATTTCGGATAAAGATAGCAAATAGTATCTTCCATCCTCTATTCAATTGCTTTTGTTAAAGATGCTATTTCTGAGAGTAAAGTACCGTATTTCAGTTTATGACCTAACTTACTCAGCAAAAGCATCCCTATTATTTTTGATTCTCCCATGGGAAAATCTTTCGAAATAGAATCTAAGACCGAGTAATCTGTTAAAAAAATTAAAGAAAAATTGAACAAATTTCTACGGAGCTCTAACTAAAGCACGCCTGGTTGCTCGCAGCCAGGAATTAATATTTACTCTTCAAAGCTTATAAATTTATTTAATATCATAAAAATGGGAGTAGAATTCTTGGAAATTTTTTTCATGTGTTTTATTCATACGATGAATAGATAAGCGAGCCTTCCAAATTTGTTTGATTACGATGGTTAGACGACTGCGAGTCGCTTTCAACGCGATTGCCCATAGATAGGAAATAAAGGCGTTGCCTCGACTTTTGCAATCAACATCTAAAAAATAAAGCGCGTCTTTAAAAAGTTTTAACTGTTCTTTTTTTAATTCAAAAGCTAAGCGACTATTTATTTTTAATAAATGTTTGCGGGTCAAAGTTTTTTTGATTAAACGATGAAATTGTCCTGAATCGCTTCTATGCCGGCCATACCCTTCATTTATGGATTTGTAATATTAAAGTGGACCCCATCGATGAGACAGTAAAACCTTAAATCTTAGATAGTGTCCAATTATTGGAACACCGAGGCATTGCTTCTGATGACAGGTTACCTGAAGAGAAAGCGGTGTCAATGAGGAGTCCTGAGGCACGAAGGAAGCTCAT
>CANJQE010000014.1 GCA_947476305.1 Legionellaceae bacterium | reverse complement strand
TTGAATAGTATAGAAATCTCTGTTTTATTTAACCTCCCTTCTTTATACGTCGCAATTACGCGATCCCTCAAGTCCAAACTATATGCTTTCATAAATAAAACGTTAAAAAGCAATTATCATACAGGTAAATATACCGGTTTAGCTATATGGGCTAATTTTAAGAGAAATCTCAGAAAAGTCATAAAAAAATGTGGTAGTTTTCGTGACGCAATTACTCAGGCCATGAGGAAAACTTTTCCGGACTAGCTATACCATTAAAGTGCCATTGACGTCTTTCAATAAGAATCTTTGATAATAATCATTATAGTGGAGAGAGGGTTTTTTAGGAGTTACATGTACCCAGTGACTAGTCTCATCCGCATCATCTCTCCAATCGCTAGATACTGTAAATAAATTTTGGATACTCTCTAATGATTTACCATGGCCTCGGCACAAATTGTTTTCTTCATATTGAAGGGTTAGTGGTTGTTCGTGCATTATAATGGCAGCATGTGCAGTTGAGGCCACTAACCCACCAACTAATAATAAATGAGCGTATTTCATTTTACCCCTCCATATTAATAAAACTCAATTATTCTGAGTATAGCGGACTAATTGGCCAGCGACAGAGCAATGAGATCATAATTTATCTGTCTATTGTTCAATAGCTATTGATTTTTGCTCGAATTCTCATTTAGTTTAATACCAGCCAAGCAAGCCTACTGAGTGCAGACGCGCCTTGTGCTAGTTTATCAGGTAAAATATTAATCCAAAGATAGTATCGCGACTTTGGGTAAACGTATGGTTACCTCTAAACCACCGTCGCTAGCATTTAAGATTGTAATGGAGCCTTTGTGCATCTCTATAATTTCCTTCGAAATAGTCAAACCAAGACCTGCTCCTCCAGTGGTTCTTGAACGAGATTTTTCGCCTCGGAAAAAGGGCGAGTAAATTTGTGTTAATTCTTCATCCGATAAACCAGGCCCATGGTCCTTAATAATAATTTGGATTTCTGCTTTAGTGTCCACTAATATCACTTTAGCGGAATCCCCGTATTGAACAGCATTGGTAATAATATTATTTATGGCTCTTTTTAATAAATTAACGGCCCCAGTGTATATGAGCTTAGTACAGCTTGTTGAAAAAATAATATTTAGTCCGGTTTCATTCATATCTTCTTGAATGGAGTTAATTAGGGACACTAAATCTAATCGTTGAGGTTGCTCTGAATTATGAATATCTTGAAAATAGTTTAAAGTATCGCGAACCATAAGTTCCATTTCATTAATATCATCCATCATTTTCAAATAGGTTTTTTCATCTTGAATATTCTCTACTCTTAATTTCAAGCGAGTTAAAGGGGTTCGTAAATCGTGGGAGATTGCTGTAACTACTTTAGTACGATTAGATAACAGTTTATGTAATTTTTTTTGTAACTCATTAATACATTTTATAATTAATTGTTGCTCTGCATTGCCTGTTAAGGGAATAGGTGACCAGTTTTCCTTGATTTGAGTATCATTAAGACTTTCTATAATTGTCTGTAGAGGTTGATTCAGAGTTTTTACGACTAAATAATTAACAAGAAATAAAAAAGAAAAAAGTACAAATAGGAAACTAAAAAAAAGAAGATTTTTTTTCTGAAAGGGAGGTGTTATTTTTATATTAATCCAGGTAGTCGAATTGACAAAAACTGAAAATGTAGGTTTTTTCTGCTCTCGGAACATAGCGATTACCATGTAGGGTTGGATGGTTAGTAATGCATTTTGTTGATAGCGTGGCTTCTCAGAAAGACTTATTTCAATCCACCGAATAGGATAGTTTTTTAAAATGCTTTGCCATTTATCTTGAGTGTTTTTTTGCAACATGCCCACTAAGTGAATCAAAGATTGAAGTGAATTAGAAGGTATTGGCGGTCTAAGGTAGTCGTAATAATAATTATGCAGTTGTAAAAACGAAAACATGATTAATAAATTTGCGAAAACTAAACCTAAATATGCTTTTTTTGCTGATCTTGTAAGTTTCATAGTGATTCTATTCGTGCTTTTAATTGGTATCCACCACCTCTAATTGTTAAAAGTAATTGTGGATTTTTGGGATCTATTTCAATTTTTTTTCTTAATCTACCTATTAAAACATCAATGGTTCTATCTTGTGGGTCAGAAAACTTACCGTATAAAAGATCAGTTAATTGATCACGACTCAAAATACGGCCAGTATTCTCTAAAAAAATAAACAATAATTCATATTCACGTTGACTAAGAAGAATTGCAATACCATTAGAGTCAATAAGTGAATGTGTTTCTCTATCCAAAATCCAATTATTAAATTTAATTTTTTTTAAAGGAGTTAGTCGTTTATGATTCGCATTATTCAGTATCCCTTGACTTCGCCGAAGTTGAGCTTTAATTCGTGCTAATAGCTCTCTCGAACTAAAGGGTTTTGCAATATAATCATCAGCACCTACTTCCAAACCAGCTACTCTATCGGCGGTACTATTTGCAGCACTTAGCATTAAAATAGGAATATCTAAGGATTGTCGAATAATCTGACATAAATCCAGTCCATCTATACCTGGCATCATTATATCGAGTATCACCAAGTCAAAATTATTTTCTTTCAGTAAGCGTTGAATATTTTTTCCACCTAAAGCATAAGTAGTTCTATAGCCATTTTTTGTTAAATATTCACTTAATAATTCAGTGATTTCTTTATCATCGTCAATGATTAGAACATGACTTTTTTTAATGTTCATCATTCATACTTTTGGTTATAAATAACTGTTTATAGTATAGCTGCTTTACCCTGGAGAATATTGGATTGTAACAATCGTGTTACAAGATAAGTTTAATTTGTCATATTCCTATTACATTTAAAACCTATTATTTCTCATGTACGACTTACTTAATAGGAAAAAAATATGAATATTAAAAAATACTTAGTAATTGGCGCTTTAGTAGGTTCTCTAGCAGGACTACCTATTGCAAATGCCCACATGTCAGCGCACCAAGGTGGGCAACATTCTCATGCTAAGGTCTTAAAGTTAGTTCCTAAAGAACAACGTACTGAATTTGAAGCGATGCTAAAAAATACACGTCTTCAACTGTTGCCTTTAGTGAAAGAAAAACGAGCTTTACGGATGCAGGAAATGGGGTTATTAGCTACATCAGGAGCTCATTGGGAAGACATTTCTGCTATAGTGGATAAATTAAATGCGAATAATGCTGCTATTACGAAACTATTAGCAAAAAGTCAGTTCGAGATTTTTAATAAATTTGGCGTCATACTTTCACCACCCCATGCTCGATTCATGTAGCAGGAAAATGCCACCGTCCATTTATTTTGACGGTGGCTGTTATAATAGACATTTTATTAACATTCATAAATCTAAGATCCGGGAATACTTATTATCTAGGGCGTTGTGGTGCCCTTAAGAAAAATTTGGGTAAAATATATCCTACCTCGTACATCACGAGCAACACCAATACCTGTTAGATTATAATTGCCTAAAATATTATTTCGATGCCCTGGGCTATTTATCCAGCCTTTTACCACATCTTGTGCAGTCCTATATCCAAAAGCTACATTTTCACCGGCTGCAGTAACATTTTTAATTAGGAGGCGTAAGCGACTAATTCTATTTGCAAAAGATTGATGTCCCACCGGAACAATATATTTTGCCATATCACTAGAATGTTTTTTAGCTTCTTTAGAAATTCGGCTATCCATTTTAAGAGGTTTTAAGTGGTGACTTATTCTATAGGCATTGATTTGAACTAAAATAGCATTTTCAATGGATGCATCAGAAGGAACGGTTGCCGCATAAGTTAAATTTCCCGTGTTGATTAAAAAAAACATCAATATAACCATAAATTTCATTTGCTTATACATCTTTCCTACCTCTTCTCTAGCAGTAGATATTTTCAAGTCCTAACGGTATATACGTCGAATAGTACTAGGAGTTCTTGGTGAACTAAGATTTTCCTAAGTTCGTATAGTTTTATATTGGCTAATAAATAAATTGAGCGACACATGGTTTGTATATTAATTATACATTACTTTCGCGAGCATTTCATTGTTCAACTATTTATCTTCCAAAATTAGCGCATTAATAATGACAAGGAGATAGGACAAAATCATGGAAGAATAGCTTATGCTTTAAGACCCTTTTTGTAGAGAGCTGATTCCGTTGTATCATGAGCAACTGTAGTAAGCATATTTATTTTAACCTTAATTATTACCTTGGTGCTCACATGAAATACAAAGTTACCAAACACTATTTAAAGACTAAAGAAGCTCTAATAGCGGCATTTTCTGATTTAAAGGACGCCGGAATTTTTATAGCCCAAAAAATAACCCATGATGAAATAAATCGAACGAAGGCTCTATATCGAATTTATGACGATAACGAATTAGTGCAGGAATTCAATAATGAAACCCAAGCGTTCACAGATCCTGAAGATGCGGAAACCTATAGCAACGTTCAATTTCCTTTCAATGTGAAGATTCAGGCTACGAACTCTTTGGAAAGAATAACCGCCGCATACTTTAATGATGAAGGAGATGCAAACTTGTTTGTTACTGGTAAATGCTCTAGAGATGACAAATCAGATTCTCGAGATACCTTTATGATTTTTAAAGACCAAGTATTAATTGCTACATTAAATAGAAACATTATGGATAATAAAACATTAAAAGACCTTGGTTCATCAGGAAATGGCGCTGGCGCTACCTTGAGCCCACTATCAAGAAGACCTACTCCTCCTGGGGGACCTAGTGATTATTGGGTTGGGGAAAATGATGATGAATAAATTTAAAAAACACATAAATATTGGAATTAATTTCTGACGGTGAGCCAATACCAAGACAGCAAACCTCGGTACCTTATAACAACAGACGCTAAATTTGACTTCCTGTAATTTGGTCATCAAACTCAGTAATGATAGGAGCCGGGCACAGACTTTCCGGCTCCCCACCTTAAATCCCTTTAATGCTCTTCAAAATACTCCGATGGTACGCCGTAAATGGAACAGGCTAGAGCCTTGTTGGATTTTTTTTGCCAGTCAGGATTTTTAAGAACCTCCATCGCATTTTCATAACCTATTTTCTTGCGATAATTTACTGCTGTACGGCCGAAATTATAATCTTTAAATGAATGAGCAAAGGGAGTGCCATGATAAATAATATGCACCACGCTGAAATGTTTGCTATGCCCCAATTCAAGTATTTTTTGAACATCAGGATCTTTTTTTGCTTCCGGACTTAATTTTTCACCTAAAAACTGTATGGCAGCCTGTAAGTTTTGGCGGCTGGTATAAACATTAGTGAGCCTGCGTGAATGACTGGCGAAACGAATGTCTTTTTGCCTTTCGTCAAGTTCATCCATGGTGTGCGGTAATGTCCCACTCAGACTGAAACAATCCACCACAAAACATAAGGTATCCAGTTCTGGCAAGGCATCCAGCACGGTCACTAAAGGCGTATTGGCATAGATACCGCCGTCCCAGTAATAATCATCACCGATTTTAATTGCCGGGAAGCCTGGAGGAAGTGCACCGCTTGCCATGACATGTTCTGGCGTGATGGTCATTGTTTGATTATTAAAAAACTCCATTTCTCCGGATGCCAAATTGACTGCACCCAGACATAGAGTGACTTTTTTATCATTAATGCGATCAAAATCAATTAAATCTTCTAAGGTTTTTTTGAGAAAGGAGGTATCATAATAGCTGAGTTTATCAGGCGTATCATGAGTCAGGTCAGTGGGTGGGAAAATACGGGGTTTAAAAAAACCGTCCAGGCCGTAGAGGGCAGTATTCATAGCACCCATGCGATTGTGTACATGATGTAAATGATTTGGAACCTCTCCCTCAAAAAATACATCGGTCCATTGGCTGTGCACAATAGTATCCCAAAACAAGGTTAATTTTTCAATTTGCTTGCTTCTTGGATTACCAGCAATAATTGCGCTGTTAATCGCTCCGATAGAGACTCCAGCCAGAAAATCAGGATGGTATCCTTTTTCATGGATTGCACAAAATGCACCTACTTGATAAGCCCCCAATGCCCCGCCTCCCTGAAATACACAGGCAATCCGTTCGTAACTTTGTTTGGCATTTTTTGAATGAGCCGCAGGCTTGTTGATGCGGCATAAAGGACCTTTATGTTTTTTTGAGGGTTTTTCTTTAATTTTCTCGTCCATGCGTGTTGCTCCGAAGGTCCATTTGTTAATAATTATAAGCTATAATTGAGTTAAATTACAGAACAGAGCAATAAGGAACATTTCGTATAAGCTATTAGGGCTTATATGGCATCGGTAGCTCCTGATTACAAGAAAGTCTAACTTCCTCGACAATTCGAAAGTGTGGTATTCATCAGTTTTTAAATTCTTCAACTTTATAATTTAAGCGAACACTTTGAAGCTTAACTTTAATATCAGCTAATATGGATAAAGAATAAGCTGGTCAATATTAAGGTAATTTTTTCTTTTATTGATCTCATTTATCAAATATACTTCTTTCTGTTGTCTATTGATGGAGATTAGTTGATGTTCGCATTTTTATATAAAAAAGCTCCAATACCAAAGGAAATCGATGATAAGCTGAGTAAACACATCTTAAGTTTTTTGGGGTCAGAAGATATTGCCTGTGTTTTACCACAAGTACATCCCACCTTAAAAAAAGAGTTAGAAACAAGCTATGCAGAATTAAGAGCTAGTGCTTGCGAGAGGGTATTAATCTACAAGAAAACCCTAAAACCTAGCTCAATTTTTGAAAATCCGGACAGTTTTGCGTACATCAAGCTTAGTGGGGGCTACTCGAATACCACATACAAATTAAGTAAACCTGGTAGTAGAGCTTATATTTCACGCATAGCTGGTGTTGGTTCGGAATTAATTATTGATCGTACTGCTGAATGGCATAATGCGAGTATAGCCGCAGAGCTCGAGTTGAATCCTACTATTGTGTACAATGATGAAAGAGGTAGCCAACTCTCTCATTGCTTGCCTTCTCCGCAACCATTGACACCGGAACTACTACAACATCATCCAGAATATATCACTGAAATTGCACTGCAACTGCGAAAACTCCATCAATCACCCAAAAAATTTCATAATAATGTTAATATTTTTAAACGTAATGCGGATTTCTATGCCCTTATCAAAGACAGTGAAATTGCCTTACCTGAGGCCTACGCGCCCATACGTGCTAGGACAGCGCAACTTGAAAGCCTTTTTGAAAAATTAAATATTCCACAAGTTCCTTGTCATAATGACACCTATTACAATAACTTTCTCTTAAGTGACGGTAAGCTGTGGCTCATTGATTGGGAATACTCCGGTAATCATGATCCTATTTGGGATTTAGCTTATTTTTCCAATTTGGCTAAGTTAAATGAAGAACAAAATACTCATTTGTTAACAACATATTTTAATTGCCTCGATTTTCAAAGCACATATTCCTTAGAGTATTTTCGATTCATTGCTTATAGCCTCGTGGTTAAGGACTTTCTAATACTCTGGACCTTTGTTCAGCTTGCAAATAAAAATATGACTGTTTCTGAAAGTGAATTAATAAAATGGTCAGATAATGCATTAAAAGACAGTGCTGAAATTATGAGTGATGATAAATTTAATAAGACAGTAGAGTTATTAGAAGAAGCAAGCCACGAACCTCCAAAATTGAGTATTGAATAAGTCGTGAAATGAGCTTTATTTTTCCTTAAAACTTTAGTTTAAAGTGAGTTCCGGATAAAATAGGAGCAAATAAAGAGTAGGTTGGGTCGTTGCCCCATAGCCGCCAAGGTAAGAACTTTTAATTTATAGATTAATGTTAAAATTTAAACCGTACTCCCCCCTCTCCCGCGCAAGAAATTAGAATAAAATCAATGGATTTAATCGCGGGAGAGGGCAGGGGAAAGGGTTAAAAGCATGAACTCGAGAACAACCAAGATATTGGAAAATATTAAAAAATATTTTATTTCACAAATATTCATGAAAAATGTTTTCGCTTAACCTTAGGCCAAAATGAGCAATTTACATGCCCTCTCCCCAGCCCTCCCCCACGATTAAGTACGGATTTTATTCTAATTTCTTGCGCGGACGAGGGGGCTGACTGTTGATGCGTTTAAGATTTTACCACAAGACTAAAACTCCTTAGCTTGACGGCTATGTCAACGACCCAACCTAATTTTTAAAACACCCTTATCCCTAACTGAAGTTTAAGGTGAGTTCGGGTATAGGTGAAAGCCGATAAGGTCAATTGTCAAAGAATCTTGTCCGTCATTGCGAACGTAGTGAAGCAATCCAGAGCGATGTATTTACTTGACCACGTCAAAGTCTGGAGTGCTTCGTCAAGGCTTGCAAAGACGAAATGTTGTATTAGCGAAGAGAAATTATCTCGAATTCACATCAACGCCGCTTAATTCAGCAACAGAACTTTGGCTGGGTTCTTTTTAGGCGTTCTCTCCTGAGCCATATTTATTTTGGCTGATAAATACTAAGCCTCACGTTCAAATTCAGTTGGATATTTATTACCTCTAGCAACGTTAACAGGAAATAATTTTTCCAATACATTTAAATCATCTTGAGATAACTTTAAATTTACCGCTTCTAAATTATCTTCAAGGTAAGCGATCCGTTTAGTTCCAGGAATTGGTATAATATTCGAAGGTTGGGCTAATATCCACGCTAGCGCTAATTGACTCAAACTACATTGTTTTTCTTCGGCAAATTGATTCAATTCAATAATTAGCTTCTGATTAGCAACAAAATTTTCCCCTTGAAAACGAGGTAGTAGCGGCCTAAAATCTTCAGTGGATAATTTATCCACATTAGTTATAGTCCCTGTTAAAAAGCCTCGTCCTAAAGGACTGTAAGCTACAAATCCAATTCCTAATTCCAGGCATGTAGGGATGATTTCTTTTTCTGGGTAACGTTCCCATAAGGAGTATTCCGTTTGGACTGCAGTAATGGGATGGATTTTTGCAGCGCGTTTAATAGTCGCGGGTTTAACCTCAGAAATTCCAATGTAGCGAATTTTACCTGCTTTTACTAAATCGGCCATCGCAGCAATTGACTCTTCAATAGGCGTTTTAGGATCCACTCGATGCAAATAATATAAATCAATTGTGTCTATACCTAGGCGCTTTAAACTAGCATCACAAGCCTCTTTAACATAAGCTGGAGAGCCATCAATACAGTAATCCAAAACACCGCCCTGAGTTCTTCTAGCGAACCCCATCTTTGTTGCTAAGGTGAGATTATTGCGCTGTGACTTAATTGCTTTACAAATTAATTCTTCATTATGTCCCCAGCCATACATATCCGCTGTGTCTATAAAGGTTACACCTAAATCAATCGCTTTATGGATAACCTTAATTGATTGTGAATCATCTCCTGGTCCATAACCCATAGACATTCCCATGCACCCAAGTCCAATTGAGGAAACAAGAGGACCATTTGTACCTATACGCCTTTGTTGCATATACTACCTCGTATGAATTAAAAAATAGTTTCCTACATAGGTTGTTATTGCGCTGGTGCAGTGCATGCTGCTAAACAACCCTTTTTATTTAATCTCTCTTTGCATTAGTGCTTCATGTTGTTTTTTTAATAAGGTGCATACTTCCTCATCACTAGTTTGGGCAAAATTGGTATAATAAACACCAACGGCAGTAAAATTACTGGATGTGAGAGGGCAAACGACTTCGTCAGCAAGCTTCGTCAATTCATGGACCGAATCTAAGGCACCGACTGGTGCTACTACAATAATTTTTGCGGGACTGTTTTGGCGTAAGGCTAAAATAGCTGCTTTCATGGTAGAGCCAGTTGCAATCCCATCATCAATGAGCAAAAGGGTTTTATCTTTTACTGCTAAAAAATGGTGATTAGGAACACGATAAAGTGCTTCGCGGCGAATTAATTCTTTTTTTTCTTCTTCGATTACTTGTTCTATATCTTTTTCTGTTAGCTGCAGTGAATCAGTGATTTGCTGATTTAAAAGAATAATTTCTCCTGTTGCTATAGCGCCCATCGCAAATTCTTTATGTCCAGGCACTCCTAGTTTACGAACCACAAATACTTCTAAAGGAATAGCTAAGGCACTAGCAATTTCAAAGGCAACAGGAACTCCTCCTCGTGGTAGGGCTAAAGCCATTAGATTAGGCTCGGCGAGGTATTTTTTTAATTTTTGCGCCAGTAATTGGCCTGCTTGTTGACGATCAGTAAATTGCTCCATGAATTATCTCAATTAATTAATGATTAATGTTCGCGTACATCATGTTCATCTTATTCGATATTATCATCTCTTTCTTCAGTTTTTTCTTTTTTTCTGTGATCCTGTGCGAGAAGTAGGTACATCGATGGCAGAACAAAAAGGGTAAATAAGGTACCTATCGAAATTCCTGTTGCAATGACCAAACCAATGTTATAACGGCTTTCAGCGCCTGCTCCAGTCGCCAGAATTAAGGGAACTACACCCAGTACCATAGCGGCAGTAGTCATTAAAATTGGCCTCAAACGGATGGCAGCCGCAGTTCTTATAGCATCTAATTTTTTTTGTCCTTCGGCTTGCAAATCGTTAGCAAATTGCACGATTAAAATACCGTGCTTAGAAATTAAGCCAATTAAAGTAACTAATCCTACCTCACTGTAAATATTAAGAGTGGCATGACCAACGCCTAAACTAACAAAAATCATTGCCCCACAAATAGATAAAGGTACGCTAATTAATACAATTAATGGGTCTCTAAAACTTTCAAACAAGGCTGCTAAGACTAGAAAAATAAGAACTAGAGCAAAGAAAAAAGTGCCAACCAGGCTAGAACCTTCTTGAATAAATTGCCGTGATTGGCCTGCATAATCAATATAATATCCTTGAGCTAAGTTTTCTTTAGAAATTTGCGCTAAAGTATCCAACGCTTTTTCCATGGAGACTCCAGGGGCTGCCACAGCTGAAATAGTAGCTGAATTAAGCTGCTGAAAATGATTTATTGATTCAGGGACTACTTGCGGTTTCAATGTGGCAACGGTACCTAAAGGAATTGGGGTTCCAGAAGCAGTGTTAATATAATAGTTTAATATTTGTTCGACATTAGTACGTGTATCACGTTGTACTTGGGGAATAACTTGGTAGGAGCGGCCATCATAATTAAAATAATTAATATATCCTTCACTTAAAGCAGAGCCTAATACCGTACCTATATCTTGCATTGTTAAGCCAAATTGAGAAATTTTATCGCGATCTAAAGTAATTTGAGTTTGTAGCTGATCTATTTTTAGATCTGGATCAATGTAGGCAAAAAGACCTGAAGCTTCAGCTTGTTCTAATATAGGTTGAATTGCTTCATTTAAATTATTAAAGTCCTTAGTTGTGGTGATTACAAATTGAATAGGAAGACCGCCACTCCCTCCTGGTAAAGAGGCCTTTTGATAAGCAGCGATTTTTGCACCCGCTATATTATCAAATTCTTTTTGCATTAAGGGCTGTAATTGATTAGTAGTTCGATGCCGCTCATTCCACGGTAATAATACTACGCCCACAAGCGAAGTATTCAAACCATTTAGACCATCAAGCTGAAAAATACTATTCGTTTCTGGAAATGAGCGAAAAATTTTATTTACTGCATTAGAATAGAGTTGGGTTTGTTGTAATGATGCATTAGCAGCTGCAGTGACGTTTGTCATTATTAACCCTTGATCTTCTTGAGGCGCTAATTCAGAAGCAGAGGTAACAAACAAAAAATAGTTGCTTACTAAAATAATGGCAGCAAAAACAATAACGACAGGAATACAACGTAAGGTTTTAACCAGAGTACGCTCGTAGGTTTTTTCTAATTTGAAAAAAAATGTATCTACATAGTTCATAAAGCGGCTTTTTCTGTCCTCCTCCTCCGCTTTAAGAAATTTAGAACACATCATTGGTGATAAAGTTAAAGCTACAATTGTTGAGACAATCACGGCAGCCACCAAAGAAAAAGCAAATTCAGAAAATAATGCGCCAGTTAAGCCCCCCATGAATCCAATAGGCGCATAAACTGCAAATAATACAATTGCAATAGCGATAATTGGCGTTGCAAGTTCTCGAGCCCCTAATAAGGCAGCTTGGATTTTTGTATGTCCTTTATTAATATGGCGTTGTATGTTTTCCACTATAATAATTGCATCATCAACAACTAAACCTATGCCTAAGACAAGCGCTAATAGAGTCAGCAAGTTAATGGAATAGCCAAGCATTAACATAATCCAAAATGCACCGATAATGGATAAGGGGATAGCGATAAGAGGAATAATTACTGAACGTATCGAGCCTAAGAAAATAAAGATAACTGCGGCAACAATGATGAACGCCTCTACTAAGGCGATAAGTACTTCTTCTATAGAGGAGTCAACAAATAAGCTGGCATCATAGCTAATTGATGCGTTTAAGCCCGCAGGAAGTTCTGCTTGAATAGTAGCGAATTCTTTTTTAATGTTTTTTAGTACGGTTAGTAAGTTAGCCGATGGAGCGACAATAATTCCAATATATCCTGAGGTGCGACCATCATAACTTACTGAGGAATTATAATTTTGTTCGCCAAGATTGGTTTGTGCTAGATCACTTAAACGAATAATAGCGCCATTCTCTGCCTTAATAACCATCTGTTTAAATTGAGCAACATCAGTTAAATCAGTACTGGTGGTTAAATTTTGAACAAGCATCGTTCCATCTGTCCGACCGGTAGCAGAAATAAAATTATTATTCGCCAGTGCCGTCCCAACCTCAGCAGCTGAAATTCCATATCCTGCGAGTTTTTCTGGATCAAGCCAGGCACGTAAAGCAAAGGTTTGATTGCCAATTATTTCCGCTTGCTGTACTCCATCAATCGCCTGTAGTTTAGGTTGCACGATCCTTAAGAGGTAATCTGTAATTTTATTAATGGGCATCTCAGCACTATAAAAACTAAGGTACATTGAGCTGATGGATTCCCCCACAGACACTGTAATTACTGGTTGTTGTGAGTTTGTAGGCAATTGATTTAAGACGGCATTAACTTTAGTAGTAACTTCTGATAAGGCTTTTAATGGGTCATAATTTAGCAATAAATTAATAGTAATAGTACTGGTTCCTTGAGTACTCTCTGAGGTCATGTAATCAATACCATTAGCTTGGGCAATTGAATTTTCTAGCGGTGTGGTAATAAAACCGGCTACTACATCAGGATTAGCACCGGTATAAGTCGTAGTTACGGTAATAATTGCATTTTCAGTAAATGGATATTGCATTACGGGCAAGGCATCCATAGAACGCAATCCCATCGCTAATATCATTATACTAATGACCATAGCCAAAACGGGTCGCTTAATAAAAATATCCGTAAACGCCATACTCATAATCCTTATAGAAACTTATTTTTCCAGCACTTTAGGATCTGCTTGATCGCTGGGTTGTATGGTATTATTGACAACAATAGGACTACCATTTCGTAGCTTTAGTTGGCCGCTAGTGACTACAATTTCTCCAGGATTAATGCCTTGTAAAACAGAAACTTGCTCCCCTCGACTGTCTCCTAGGGTAACAAATATTTGTTTTGCAATAAGCTCAGGTTGATTCAGGCTATTCTTTTTTCCCGAATCTTTAACTACATAAACAATATCGCCATAGGGATTAAAACTTATTGCTGATTGAGGTAGCGTGATGTATTTACGTTTTGATTCCACATTCACTGCAACACGAGCAAACATACCTGGTTTTAGTAATAGGTCTGCGTTTTGTATTGTCGCTTCTACCTCGATGTTGCGCGTATTGGGATCAACCAAGGGTTGAATGGTAGTAATTAGTGCTTCAAAACCTTTATTTGGATAAGCATCGGAGAGCACTTTCACTTTCTGTTCATTTTTTAATAAGGAAATATCTTGTTGTGGTAAATAAAAATCCACATAGAGGGGATCTAGGTTTTGCAAAGTGCTTACCGTATCGCCGGTATTTAAATACTGTCCAGGATTAATTTGATTTATACCCAGTTGGCCTGCAAAAGGAGCTCGCAAAGTCTTTTTGGCCACGGTAGCTGCTTGCTCTTCAACTTGAGCTTGCAAATATTTTAGATTCCACTCATCACTATCTACGGTCTGTTTACTGACTGCATGAGCAGCATATTGCGCTTTATCTCTGCGATAGGTAATTTTCGCTAGTTCAACTTGTGCTTGTAAGGCGTGTAATTGTCCCAATTCACTAGCCGCATTTAACTGGACCAGAACCTCACCTTTTTTTACTAAAGTACCAGGTCTGAAGTAAATAGTTTCAACCATGCCAGCTAGTTCAGTGGTCACATTTACTCCTACGCGAGCCCGCAAACTACCAACAGATTTTAAAGTGGGTTGCCATAAAGACTCCACTGCTTTCGTTGTCGATACAGTGACTACTCGATTTTTTATCGATGCCAAATAGCGTTTGTTCATTAGGAATGCAATAAATTTCCAAGCAAAAATAAGACCAAACAGAACTCCAACTATGGTTAACATAATAGTCATTTGTTTTCTCAAGACCATACCTCTTCTATGATAGTGGACATTAGACCTCTTTCGAAACTCTCCTGCAGCGGAAAATTGCTTGTCGATACAATGCTCGAATCCTCATGTGCTTGCATGTACACTCCGGTTCTGCGCTCCGTGTCTCTTCGTTCTTCTCGCGCCGCAGCGAGTTTCGAATGAGGCCTATACTATAAGCACTCTTTAATACACCATGGTTTATGCCACCAGCCACCTCCAAGTGCTTGGAATAAAGCTACAGTATCTGTGTATCGGACTGCCTGTGCTTGAATTTTTTTAAGGTGGATATTTAGATATTGATCCTGTGCAGTGAGCAAATTAATGTAATTTATGGCTCCTAGGCGATATTGCTTTGTAGCCAGTATTAAAGCAGCTCGAGCAGCGTCATCCGCTTTAATTTGTGTTTGTAAAAGACGAGCATCTATTTCAATAGCGCTTAAGACATCAGCTACATTTTGAAATGCTTGCAATACTGTTTGCTGGTATTGAGCCGATGTTTCTTGAAAGCTAGCAATTGCCGCACGTCGTAGAGCTCTCAGTGAATTACCTTTAAATATGGGTTGTGTGGCCAGCGTTGCAATGGACCAAACATTAGTTGTAGAAGTAAATAATTGTTGCCAGGTATTATTAAGCCATCCTTCATTTCCCGTTAATGTAATTTGTGGAAACAAGCGAGCCGTAGCTACGCCAATTTGCGCACAGGCTGCATGTAGTAGTGCTTCGGAAGCCCGGACATCAGGTCGTTGACGCACTAATCGAGAAGGCATGGTCAATGGTAACTCCGTAGGTAACCGGAGGGTTTTTAAGTCAATTTCTGGCAAAGGTTCTTCAGGAAATCCTCCAACTAAAACTGATAAGGCGTGTTTTGCCTGCGATAAGCTTAGCTCTAAAGGGGGAAGCATTGCTTTAGTTTGTTCAAGTGTAGCTACTTGAGTCAAGATATTTTCTTGAGATACTCCGCCAACCTTATACTGCTGATTTAAGATATTTAATATATCCTGTTCTGCCTTGATGATTTTTTTAGTAGCAGCAATTTGTTCTCTATAGGAAGCAATATTGATGGAGGTAGTAACGATATTTGAAGTTAATGTCAGCTGAGCTGCAATCAATTGAAACTCTTGATAGTCTACCTCAGCTTTTAATGATTCAACTTGGCGGCGTGCCTCTCCAAAAAAATCGAAAGTATAGGACAAATTAAATGATGGATTATAAAGACTAAAGGTAGAGCTACTATTTTGACCTATTTGATCTGCTGAATATTGCTGGCGTTGTACGCCCATGCTCACATCCCAAGCAGGAAGTAAAGAGCTCCCAATTTGTGCTTTCCAGTTTTGTTGTGCTTGTCTTAATGCCGCAGAGGCTGCTGCTAAATTTGGACTATTGATTAAGCCCCTTTTTATTAATTGATTAATTTTATTGGAATGAAAAAGCTCCCACCATAACAGAGGAATGTCTTTGTCTTTACGAAAAGCTTGGGCTGCTCCACCAGGCCCTTTGGCGGCTACTGTTTTAGCAGGCAATTGAGTTTCAGTATATTGTCGCACTTTGGGGGATTGTGGCGATTTAAAATTAGGTCCCATCATGCAAGCAGTTTGCGCACCAGCAAGCAAAATCAACCAGAAAATTAATCTAAATTCCAACACCGATTACAGTCCTTTGCAAGAAATCACTATTAAGAACAAGTAATTTATCATAGATAGGGTATTGATTTCACTCTATATCAATTGTCTGTTATTTATCGATAGATTTTAGTGCTGAGTGATTAAGTTATGGCAGAAAAAACCAATCAGATGATAAAGGTTTTAATCCCTACTTTACGATAAGCAGCTATATGAAAGGCTAGGGCCTTAACGATTATGGTAAATGCTGTTGCAATCGCAGTACCAACATAACCCCAAAAATAGGTTCCAATAATACCTAAAACAATAATTAAGGTTAGTTCTGTAACTGAAATTTTTAATAAAACAGCTTCATTTCCTGAATAGGCTATTATTGCTGTGGCAGGTTGAACTGATGCGCCAATACTAAAACCGACAGTCAAGATAAGCAAAACGCTCTGTGCTTGTTGATAAAAGAGCCCAAAATGACCTAAGAATGTTTTTGAAAATACGATCAACATGCTTGCCAAAACCAAAGTGATTAGATAGGAAATACGATTTAAATATTTAATATTTTGCTCTAGCTCTCTATTTCCTTCTACAGTACCCGCCAGAGAACTCACTTGAGCTTTTAAAAAGGTATAAATATTTTGTGGAATAACAAAGAGGCAAGAAGCAATGGTCAATGCAACCGCATACAAGCCTACATTAGCTTTAATTGGATCTATAAGCTGAATGATAATGAGATCACAACTAAAAATAAAAGAACAGAGCACTCCATTTAATGCCAAACGACAAGACACATTAAACCAATCTTGATGGATTACTGCATTATTTTTTAGACTAAGAGCATCAAAAAATAATTTGGCAATAACGGGCAGTCTGAACGCAATAAAAATCAATTCAATAACAACAAAAGCAACATAAACTAATAAGAGCATTAAACCCAAACTATAATCATTAATGGGCATCTTTAAAGCAAAAATCATCACAAAAAAGAGTAAAATCGATAATATTGATTTGGAATTTTGCATGAATGCATTTAAAACATAATATTGAGCACAAAGAAGATAACTACTCAGTAGCATGAAGGTTGATGCTACAGGTGTCACCCATAACATATAAATCGATAAATGATAGGTGCGGATGTCCTTCCAACTCCACATATGCAGCAGAATCATAAGGGCAATACTAAGCCCTCCAATTAAAAGACAAATACAAAAAGAAAAGCGAACTAACTTTACGTTCCATTCAATGAATGATTTGATTTGTAATGTTTTCTTATCTTGCAAATAGGAGCTAATAAACCTGACTGTAGCTGTGTTAGTTCCCAAAAGAGCTAAAGAAGAAGAGAGGGCAAGTATTTTAAGTGCGATGCTAAAATCACCATAACTCCAAGCATTTAAGTGATGAGAGAGGATAGTATTTAGTATATATCTCGTAATATAACCAAACACGCCTAACAATAATAAGTAGAGGTAGAGTAATTTTTTATTAAAGGGTTCGTTGATCATTAGCACCAAACCATATTTTCTTAGTCCCTATAAGAGTATAGATTATAACTTGCTGAATATTATATTAATATTCATTCTTTATTATCTTGCATGACCAGCTCATAGTAAGATGAATTAAAGTAATAAAATTAATTATAAATTGACAAAAAACCTGTCATCTCCGCGCAGGATGGGATCCATTTCTGCATTAGCATGATACCAAATCATAGATGGATTCCTGCCTTTGCGGGAAAGACAATTCCTTAGCTTGACGACTATGGAGCATTGACCCGAAATCCGCTCATCCAATACATTTAGCACACAAATGGCATAGTGGATATCATGAGATAGAGTCTTTTTTCACTGTTCTAGCACAACACCAAATATCCACTTGTTGGACGCCTGATTTTTTTAATAGTTTGGCTAACTCATTAACTGTACTTCCGGTAGTTAGTAAATCATCAATAAGCGCCACATGAGTATAGGGCAAGGGTTTAACCGTAAAAGCTCCTTGAATATTTTTGCTGCGTTTTTTGCCATTTAACTCTGCTTGTGGCGTCGTATTTACTGTTTTTTGGCAACTACGAAGATCATAAGGAAGCTGCATTCGCTTGGCTAAAAAACGAGTCAGAATGACCGTTTGATTAAATCCTCTGCTTTTTAATTTTTTAGGATGCATTGGTACAGGAATAAGACATTGAGGGTAAGAGGGCTGTTTTTGCCAGGCATTAAATATTAACTGACCTAAAAAAGCGCCTAAATACAGCCCATTTTGGTATTTAAAGTGATGCACTAGACTACGTAAAGGCTCTTCAAAGCGATAGCCAATTGTGGTGCTATCAAAATGAGGCGGTTTTTTTATACAATAACCACAAATTAAATAGTCATTATCAGGTAAGGGAAAGGCGCAATAGGTGCAAACAGATTCTAAAGTAGGTAGTAAGTCAGTACAAGCCGTACATACTGCTAGCGAGCTTTTATGAAATTGCTTGCAGAGTATACATATTGAAGGCAGACGTATTCTCTGTGCTATACTAAGCAGCTTGTGGCGCATGAGCGTTGGATTTCCTTAACTTTCCGTGGTTCTAATAATGGCTGTCATTGATGAAATTAGCAAGGCTTTTAATCAACAAGCAAGTGTCTATGAAAAAGCTGCTAAAGTACAACATGAAATAGGTTTGCGTTTATTAGAGCGTTTACAATATTTAAAAATTAACCCACAGTATATTCTTGATTTAGGATGCGGTCCCGGTACTTTTTCTCGTGAGCTAGCCTTGATGTACCCGAAAGCGCGTGTAGTAGGCCTAGATCTAGCTCCTGCCATGTTACTTGAATCACGTAAAAAACAGGGATGGCGTTCTAAGTGGTCTTTAGTGGCTGCAGATATGCAGCAGCTGCCCTTTGCAACCGGCTTGTTTGATTTAGTCTTTGCCAATCAAGTAATTCATTGGGCTAATCCTTTAGAACAGGTATTTCGTGAGTTAAATCGTGTCATGAAAGTCAATGCCTGTTTTATGTTTACTACTTTAGGGCCTGATACCTTCAAAGAGCTCAAAAGCAGTTGGGCTGAAGCGAATGCACATGCGCATGTTAATTCTTTTGCTGATATGCATGATGTTGGTGATTTATTACTCAGTGAATATTTTTTAGATCCGGTCATGGATATGGAATGGTTGACGGCTCATTATCAAACAGTACTCCATTTAGTTCGAGCTCTAAAAAATCAAGGCGTGAAGAATATTAATCCAGCACGTAATCAAGGATTAACAGGAAAAGCCTCTTGGCGCCTTTTCGAAGAACAATATGAACAATTAAAAACGGACAATGACAAATACCCCCTCACCTACGAAGTAGTTTATGGCCATGCCTGGAAAGGAGAGCGGCAAAAAACAGAAACGGGAGTGGAAACGTTTATTTCCTTAAGCAGTATAAAAACGGTAAACCACAAATAATTTAATACCTCTCCTCAATTGTTGATAATATCAACCTGGATTCTATGGATAAGCCTACGCTTGTTTAATGATATTTTCCTTTCTTTCTTTCTTGGCTTGGCTTGGCGGCTATGGTGCATGACTTACTACTATTAAGTTAGCCTGGATTAGCGCAGCGTAATCCGGGAATTCCTTATAATTGGCTACGGTGGTGGAGTTGTTTGGTTAATTCGATTAGTGGTTGCGCTTTGTTACCAAAAGAATTTAAGCAGCTCAGTGCTTGTTGGTAATGGTCGTTTATTTTTACTTCTAATTGGGTTTTGGTGAATAAACTGGCAAAAGTCGTTTTTTGGTTGGCCAAATCGGAAGAGCGATTTTTCCCTAAATGATTTTGCGGGGCATAATAATCCAGGAAATCATCTTGGATTTGGAAGACCAAGCCTATATGATTTGCATAAGTAATTAGTGCCGTATGTATAGTAGGATCTATTGCTTCTTGGCTTGCTAAAACCATAGAAAAACAAGCAGAAATCAACTTACCCGTTTTTAGTTGATGTATGGTTTGGAGGTCTTGCTCAGTGAGCTCCGCTCTACAGAGTTCGGATAAATCTAAACTCTGTCCACTCACCATGCCACTGATACCACTAGCCTGTACTAATTCCTGAGTGATTTTTATTACCCGTGAAGCAGGAATTAAAGAGGATAAGCCAGTTAATAGCACTTCTATTGCTAAAGCCTGCATGCCATCACCTACTAAAATAGCAGTGGCTTCATCATATTGTTTATGACAACTAGGCCTGCCGCGGCGAAAATCATCATCATCCATGGCTGGAAGATCATCATGCACCAAAGAATAACAATGCGTCAGTTCGATTGAGGCTGCAATGACATCGAGAACATTCAGCTCAACATCTAATAATTTGCCTGTTAAATAAACTAAGACAGGTCTAATTCTTTTTCCACCAGGAAAAAGGGCATATTTAAGAGCCGAATCAATGGTAGGAGCGGGTATTGGCCTATGTTTTAGGACTTGCTCAAGAATGGCCTTATGGCGTTGCAGATAGAGATCAATCACCGTGTTTTTCATCCTTAAGGGAATGATCCTCTTTAGTTAAAAATTCTATTTTTTGCTCTGCTTGATTTAAGGCTTCTTGGCATTGGCGTGCCAGCTTTATTCCCTTTTCGAATTGCTTTAACGAGTCTTCGAGGCTTAGCTCGCCCTTTTCTAATTGCTTAACTATAAGTTCTAATTCGTTAACCGAATGTTCGAATTGTATGGCCTGACTCATAAGATACCTATTATATGAGCCCTTTATGGGCTTAGAAATATGTTGATTATACTGGGTTACAATAAGGATTCAATAGACACAGGACTTACGCAAAGCCCCAATCTCTTCGTTAAAAGAAGTTTTTAATTCGGTCATTTAGCTAATCTAAACTCCCTCATTAAAACTTCTTTTGCCTCGACCTTGGGGCTTTGCGTAAGTCCTGTCGCAAAACACCCCAATCTTTTCGTTAAAAGAAGTTTTTAATTCGGTCATTTAGCTAATCTAAACTCCCTCATTAAAAACTTCTTTTGCTTCGACCTTGGGGGTTTTTGTAAGTTCTGTAGACGGTTTTGTTGAGTTTATGACAGGATTAGCTGGGTTTTTGTGTTTGTTCTTCTTCTTTATCATTGCGACGTTCATTGTCTATAGAAGAGAATTGATCTTTGGCTAAGCCGAATTTTGCTTTTATTGTCTCGAAAAGGGGAGGGGGGACGGCTTCAGGAGTTACGACACAGGGCAAGCGGGTATAATCGATTGCTGTTTGTATTCCATTATTAAAGCGGTTAAGGATATTATCCATAGTTTCTCGAGCAATACCATTTATACTAATGAAGGATAACCTCCGGGGGATTTTTTATAGCTACTGATTGTTTGTTGACAGTCTTTACAAAAATGTTCTATAGCTTCTTCTCTATCCATTTCTATATTCTTAGAGTATCGCTCACAAGCATCCTTTAATAAGTCTTTTAAGTCTTCTAAGTCTTCCCGAAGATCTTCTTTACGTTTAATAATAGGATCAATTTCTTGAGTTAATTTAGTGAATACACCATAAAATTGAGTTCGTAAATGCTTATGAATTGTATCATTCTTAGGATTAGGAGCGTCAGGCTCTGTTTTTTCTGATGGGGGCATAGGAACCCTTATCTTTTGTTGTTTTCTTCCTAATAATAGACCAATATTTAAACACTTTTTGGATCTTCCTTTATTTTAAATAAGAAAAAAGATGACTTTTGAGTATTTGATGCAACAATCCGCTATGATTTCCTTCATTTAGTTAGCATATTAAAGGTTAGAATGAAAACAAAAACTCAGTTTGTCTGTAATCAATGCGCTGCTGTGTTTAAACAATGGGCTGGACAATGTGCCCAATGTGGCGGGTGGAATAGTATTTTTGAAGAGGGAGTAATACCCACTACCAGTTCTAGAAGCGGTCAATGGGCCAATCAACGCTCCGTGATTACTGCGGTAGAAGATGTAGTCATGCATAAAGAACAGCGAATGAACTGTGGTTTATCTGAACTAAACCGGGTTTTAGGTGGCGGTTTAGTTTATGGTTCAGTGGTTCTAATCGGCGGGGATCCTGGTATTGGTAAATCTACTTTGTTGTTACAAACCCTAGCTAATTTATCAATGCAAGAAACGGTTTTATATGTTACTGGAGAAGAGTCATTGCAACAAGTAGCGATGCGTGCTCAACGCTTAGGCTTACCGGTAGCAGGCTTACGTTTGCTTGCAGAAACTCAAGTAGAAGCAATTATCGCGCAAGCACAAAAAGAAAAACCAAAAATTATCGTGGTTGATTCTATTCAAACTATTTTTACTGAAACCATCAGTTCTGCGCCTGGGGGCGTCAGCCAGGTTCGTGAAGCAGCTGCGCAATTAGTGCGTTTTGCAAAAATGACTGAAACAGCAGTGTTTTTAGTAGGGCATGTGACAAAAGAAGGAGCTTTAGCTGGGCCGCGAGTTCTAGAACATATGGTCGATACTGTCTTATATTTTGAGGGACAAAATGACAGCCGCTTTCGAGTGATTCGGGCTATTAAAAATCGTTTTGGCGCGGCTAATGAACTTGGTGTTTTTGCTATGACGGATAAAGGCTTAAAAGAAGTAGCTAATCCTTCGGCGATTTTTTTATCACGCCAACCTGATCCTACTCCTGGTAGTGTAGTGATGGTTACTTGGGAAGGATCGCGTTCTATGTTAGTCGAAGTACAAGCACTGGTGGATGAGGCTCATGGTCAGGCCAAACGGGTTACAGCGGGTTTAGAACATAATCGTTTGGCGATCCTACTTGCTGTATTACACCGGCATGGGGGTATTGCAACTTATGATCAGGATGTATTTATTAATGTTGTTGGGGGAGTAAAAGTCACTGAAACTGGTAGTGATTTAGCTTTACTTGCGGCAGTAGTATCAAGCCTACGTAATCGAGTTTTTGATAACGACACTATCATCTTTGGAGAAATCGGTTTAGCAGGAGAAATTCGTCCAGTACAAAGTGGTCAAGAGCGTATTAAAGAAGCAGTAAAACATGGATTTAAACGAGCTATTGTCCCTTTTGCTAATGCTCCAAAACAAAAAATGGCTGATATGATTATCGAGCCGGTTAAATATTTACGAGATGTTTTAGATAAAATGTAATTTTGGCCTCACTCCGAACGGAGGAAAAGCCATATTTGGCCCATCTTTGACGAACCGGAGGATGATAAATGCTCACATACTGGATATATGCTGCGCTTTCTAATCCTCGTGTTCGTCAAACCTGGACTCAAATCTGACTTTACACCAAGATTTGAGATTCCTAAACAGATTAAATGCAAATCTAAGTACTGATAAATAAATCATTTTATTAGCAAATTGACCAATATTTGCTACACTTAAATTATAAAATGTAACCGGATTCCTATATGGACATAACTCCTTTTTTTAAACTGATGGTTGATAAAGGTGCTTCTGATTTATTTTTTAGTGTGGGAGCCCCACCTAACATTAAAATTGAAGGCATCACCTCTCCTGTAGGGCAAGCCTCTATCCAATCCCATCAGTTAGCTGAAATTGCTCGTTCTATTATGAGTGATTCGCAACAAAAAGAGTTTGAATCTAATTTAGAGCTCAATATTGCCTTATCAGTAGAAGGGACAGGACGGTTTAGAATTAATGTCTTTAAGCAGTGTGGCGAAGTGGCCATGGTAGTGCGTTATATTAAGGGGCTGATACCCAGTCTGGAGGATTTAAAACTACCTAAAACCTTACAATCAGTGGTAATGGAACTAAGAGGCTTAGTTTTAGTAGTAGGCGCCACCGGTTCAGGTAAATCCACAACCTTAGCTTCGATGATTGATTATCGGAATCAGAATCATCGTGGTCATATTTTAACTATTGAAGATCCTATTGAATTTCTTCATGAACATAAAAAATCGATAGTGAATCAAAGGGAAGTAGGGATAGATACTTTAAGTTATGGCAATGCTTTAAAAAATGCGATGCGTGAAGCGCCAGATGTGATTTTAATTGGAGAGATAAGAGACAGTGCCACGATGAAACATGCCATTGCTTATGCAGAAACAGGGCATTTATGTATTTCCACTTTGCATGCAAATAACTCCAACCAGACCATGGATCGTATTATTAATTTCTTTTCCGAAGAAGGAAAACAACAAGTATTAATTGATTTAGCCTTGAATTTACGCGCTATTATTTCCTTACGCTTAATACCTGGTGTAGAAAACCAACGCATTCCTGCTGTGGAGGTTTTACTTAATACTCCTTATATTTCTGATTTAATTGAAAAAGGCAAGGTAGATGAAATTAAAGAAGTGATGAGCCGTAGTACAGAACAGGGAATGCAAACCTTCGATCAGTCTTTACTTAATTTATATAAAGAAGGAAAAATAACTAAAGAAAATGCTATTAATTATGCAGACTCTAAAAACAATGTGGGCTTACAAATTCGGTTAAGTGAAGAAAAAGGTTTCAGTTCGCATGATTTGACTATCCAATCGGATGAGAATGATAAAAGCAGTTTTTAATTCGGTCATTTAGTATATTTAAACTCCCTCATTAAACACTTCTTTTGCCTCGGCTTGGGGTTTTTCCCTAAGGAGTTAAAGCCGTTTTTGCGAGCCATGGCGAAGCAAAAACGATCTACCAGTCGGTATATTGCTCATTTTGAGTTAAGAGCATCACGTAAATCTGTTTTGCTTCACTTCGTTCGCAAAGACGAGTGATTTGCAGAAAAACTCTTAACCTGAAGGCTATGGGGTTTTTCCTAGGTCATGAAAATTTGATTTAATTTGCTCATTGAGTACGCTAAACTTAAATTTTACTTCGACTCTGATATTTTGCATCGGTTCTGCTAAGATTGTTTTAAATTTTTATTCATTATGTTAAAATAATGTTCAAATAATGACTCTGTTTTTTTTATGCCTGTATTTAATATTAATGACATTGATTTAGGTGCTCCTACGCAAGCCGCGCATCAGATTTATCTGAATGCAAGGTATACTCCTGGCCAAGAGAGTAAAGAAAGTCACAAAAAGAAAAAAAAAAGCACATTATTTTAAAAAGAAATAAATATGATAATTCTGATTTTTCACGACTCGAAGTAGCCTTTACTCAAGTAGCCTCCTTATTTTTAACTAAAAACCTTACCGCTACACAACAATTAGTCGTCGATAAAACAGGTACTGTTTTGGGATTGGCTGCGGAACATATCTATTACAATATTGCAGATAAAGAAGGTTTTCATCATTCTTTTTTTAGTTTAAATGATCCTACGTTGGGCTGCGATTGTACTGCTAAAAAAGCATCGCTTGCTGAAGAAATACCGCTTTATTTTATGAATAAATTACCCCATGGTTTTTTTGCTCAATTAGTTAAGGAAGAAAAAAAAGGTGCTTTAAATATTGATTATGCTTCTTTAGCCAGTATTTTAACCAGCGCTTATACCCTAGAAGAAGATGATTTACATAAAGGAAATTTTGGTTTTTATTTGGTAGAGAGAAAAGGCAAACCTCAGGTGGTTTTTTTTAAAATTGATCATGATCTCATGTTTGCTGATGCGATTATGTCTTTTTATAGTATTCGTCCTCAGCATGTTTTTAATGATCAACATTCTTTTGATATTAAGGCTGAAGATTTACTGGATTTTCCTAATTTATCTTATTCAGCGAATGCTTATTGGCCCACTAAAAAAAGTGTTCTGGCGAATCCTTGGAATGAGAAAGAATATCATTGTGATGAGGAAGTGGAGGCTTTTGCCAATTTGTCTCAGGTCGCTGCGTTTAAAAAAGCCAAATGGTTATCTTTTTATAAACATATTTTAATTCCACCAAAACTTAATGAATTAATATTAGAGCAAAGTTTGGATAAAAATAAGGAAAGAGATCGTGCTCAAATTGCTTTAATAGCTCAAGCAATCTCTGCTCGTCAGGCAAGTTTAAGGGCCATGTTATTTTCTTTAAAAGAGTTTCATCACTTTGTTCAAGAATTATCAGAAGAAGAAAAATACAGTTTAGTTAACGAGATTGTAGATTTCTGTCCGGCACCCTATAAAAAAACAATCACCAATAAGCTTAGGCGCTCCCTATCTTTTTATGAGCACTTATGTCCTGCAAACAGCAGGGAGCATAGAGCCGGATTATATAGGCCAGTACCTAAGGATTTGAGCACTGTATCGACGAAGCAATTCTCCTCTGCTCTAGATTTTAAGAGGTCAATTGAGGAAGGTGATACTCCTTTACATACGGCAATCAAATTAGGAGATTTTCGTTATGAAGAAAGCTTGGGAATGTTTGGTCATTTAATTAATAAAAAAAATAAAGCAGGGAAAACTCCTTTAGATTGTGCATTTGAAATGAGCTCTGAAGAGGATTTGCACCCTCAGGATGTTCGCAAAGATTTACTCCTGACCATGAAGTATTTACTTAAATACGGGGCTATAGAAAGTGATGAATTTAAGCTTTTTAATAGCAAAGAGCATATAGAGAATTACCAATTTCAAACCCAATATATTAATAGGGCAAAACAAATAGATAATTATGAAGCTCTAAAAGAGCTATTAAGAGATATTGGTGAAGATCATAGTTATTGTTTAAAGTTTAAGAAGAAAATAGTGGTGGAGTGTATTAAGCAATTTATTGTAAGCCACAAAAATCATCTCAATTTAGCAGTTTTATTAACGCAATTGAAAAAAGAAATCAGTGATGAAGTACCTGAATTAAAATATATTCGCCAATTACGCAGTAGCCTATGGATTATTCGGCAAATCAGAGGCTTATATGGTTGGACTACAACTCAAGGCGAACTTAATACGCTTATTAATCAAACTCTAGCTGATGTTAAGCCTCAGCACTCTTTGCATTCTTTTTTTAATAAGAGGCAGTTTGGCGCATCGGAGTACAATGATTCTTATGATGCTTTTTGTTCTCTGTAGGTACAGTTTCTCGACTATTATTATAGTTACTCTTAATGATAAAGAGTAACTATTTTATGATTAAATCAGGCCGTAAATAATTGCTGATATAGAGATAATTCCCATGATAGTTATAAAAACATTAGAGATTTGATGTTGATATTTTTTCATGGCGGGTACCCGAGCAATGGCGTACATAGGCATAATAAAAAGCAATACAGCAATTATTGGTCCACCTAATGTTTCTATCATCTTTAAGATATTTGGATTTAGAGTTGCAACTAACCAACAGGTACTAATCATAAAAAGTTCAATGATGCGTTGTATTAGCTTTTTATTTTCTGTTTTTCCTGATGCTTTAAATGATTTGACTAGAATGCCATTTAAACCTTCTTTAGCCCCCAAATAATGACCAAGAAAAGATTTAGAAATAGCAATAAATGCGATTACTGGTGCTATATAGGCAATGACCGGTGTATTAAAATGATTAGCCAAGTACGATAAAATCGAGATATTTTGTGATTTAGCTTCTAGCAACTCTTGGGGTGATAAACTAAATACGCAGCTGAATACAAAAAACATCACCGAGAATACCATCATTATGTGACTGTATTTCATAATTCTTGTGCTGTTTTTATCCGCGTCCTTACCATACTGAGTCTTTTGACTTACAGCAAAAGAAGAAATAATGGGGGAGTGATTAAAGGAGAAAACCATTACTGGAATAATAAGCCATAAAGTCATTAATAAACCGTGCCCGCCATTCGCATGAAGCGAGTTAGTTTGCTCTAAAATAGCAGTATTCCAGTGAGGTATTAGATATAGAGATAGAAAGAAGAGAATAGTGGCAAAGGGATATACAAGAACGGACATGGACTTTACGATAATTTCTTGTCCGAATCGTACTATTGCCATTAAGCCTAGAATTAAAATAATAGATAACAAGGCCCGAGGAGGCGCGGTGACTCCCATTTGATGTACGAGAAAACTTTGCGTTGTATTTGTAATAGCAACACTGTACATCAATAAAATTGGATAAATAGCAAAAAAGTAGAGTCCAGTAAGCATTTTTCCTGCAAAGGAACCAAAATGCTCTTCTACGGCATCAGTAATATCATTCTGGGCGGAGGAACTAGATAATACAAAACGACATAAAGCCCTATGAGAATAATAAGTCATAGGAAAGGCAAGGAGAGTCATAATAAGTAATGGCCAAATGCCATTTAACCCTGCATCAATAGGCAGAAATAAAGTTCCTGCTCCTATTGCAGTGCCGTAAAGACTTAACATCCATACGGTATCTTGTTTGTTCCAAGTAGAAGTGGATTTATCGGATACCGATGAAACTAGTGCTGCAGATTCATTTAACGCCATAAAACACCCATCCTAAATCAATATAAAATTGGCTCAAAAGAACAACAGTCGTGCTTATTATTAACTCTAGAGAGTCAATAATTGGGCAGGCCAATTGCCAATCATATACAAGCAGATTTAACAAAGCAAGCGAGAAAAAATAGTCTATTGAAAATTAAGTTTTTTTATTTGTTGTTTTTTAAGGAAACATTAAGGTGGTTTTGATACCATTTTATCAAATGGATTAGATAATAAGGGGAAAAAAATGGTCTTATCGCTACAAGATTATATGGCTAAACATTCTAATGACCTTGTGTTAAGTAATGCAGCGGGAGCGATTTTCTTTAGTGTAGACGGATTACCTTATGCATCTAACATTAAGGTACTGGATGAGGAGACTGATTTATCTATTCTAAATCCTGGCTACTATTTGCGTTTTCAAAATCGTGGCCATGGAGCATTTCATCTCTATGGCATCGAAGTTATTGAGCAAGGTAATCTAGTCATTCATGAAAATATACCTCGCCATCAATTAAGTACTCACTCTGATAAGTTATTCCTTCCTCAGTTAGTAGAATTGAATATAGAAGGAAGGGTATTATTTCGGATAGCGACGCAGTCGGGTGGCGGAGCAGACCTACATGAGGACTTAGCAAAACAATACGCCACAGTTGGTTCAGTGGGTGTTTATTTGAATTCAAACCTAGCCCATGCTGATAATCTTCCTTTATCGATGGCCAGTTTCGTCCTAAAGAATGCAAAGCAAAAGAAAATAGCTCGTGCTTCATCAGTAGACCTACTATCAGAAAGCGAACAACTTGATTCTGCTAGAACAGTGCCCAAAAAAGTGAAGGTCTTAGCGAAAGACGCTTGCGTTTCTATTACTTCTCCGATACAAGCTCGCTCTGTGAATGATAATGAAGAGCGCACTGCTTCTAATACCTTGATGCTTGCAGCTGGAGTATTAACAGCGAGCATTGGTTTATCTGCTATTATTATTGGGGCTTTATCATTGGCAAGTATTATTACTGTATTTGCACCGCCGGTGGGAATTGCTTTAATAGTAGCTGGGGCTATTGCTTTGGCTGCAGGGGGCGGAGTCACTTTTTTTGGCTCGCGCAGTGCCAGTCAAAATGAACATTCCGAAACTACCCCACTATTAGATAGTAATTTAGATTTAAGTTAGTAATTTAATAATTAATACCAGAAAAATCCTTTTCTGGTATTAATTAAAAACGCTACTAGTGCATTGGTGTAATGGGTTTCTCGGTAATTATTTCTTTTCTACAACATAGAGCGCAACAGGCTCCTATGCACGAAGATAATGCTCCTATAAAAAATAGGATAAACATAATCCAGGCGCTCCACGCTAAAGCACTAGGGGTTGTTGGTTTTGATGCCAGGTCATTCATCATCTTTTTAGGTTCTGCTGCAGTAGGCGCTGGCGTGGTGGGGCTGGCTGTTGCTTTGCTAACTACACTGTGTGCTAAAGAGTATTTATAAAACATACTGTATTTGGTGAAAGGCATTATTAAGAGAGCACTGAGCGCTAATGCTAAACTCCAAGTTACAAAACCATAGATAACTCCCCCGTGACAATAACATTGTTGGAATCGACCCAAATAGCCGGCTACATAACCTGCTGCTCCCATAGAAACAATCGCTGCGAGCCATGGAGAGCCGAAGGCGCGGGCGAGTAGTCCCTGGTAGCCTTAGGGCCGGATGTTTTTCCGCAGGGAAAATATAAGGCCATACGAAAAGGCGTCAGTCATTGGGGAGCGTAGATTTTGAGGCCCGAAGGGGG
>CANJQE010000013.1 GCA_947476305.1 Legionellaceae bacterium | reverse complement strand
GCCGTCCTGGTCCCCCTTGATTTTGATCCCCCTTCGGGCCTCAAAATCTACGCTCCCCAATGACTGACGCCTTTTCGTATGGCCTTATATTTTCCCTGCGGAAAAACATCCGGCCCTAAGGCTACCAGGGACTACTCGCCCGCGCCTTCTGCTCTCCATGGCTCGCAGCGAAAGAAGGCGGGATTGTTCCTATAATTTCTGAACATTATCAAGCGCTACCACTCTTTTATGATTTTGAAAACACAAAAATAGAACAGCTTTCCGATAAGATCAGTCGACAATTTATCATGGGTAGCTCAACCATGTTAGTCAAATGGATTCTCAAAAAAGGAGCGGAAGTCCCTTTACATTATCACCCTCATGAACAAATCACTTGGATAACGCAGGGTTCTTGCCGAGTACTTTCTCAAGGAAAAAGCTTTATTATCAAAGCAGGGCAAAGTATTATTTTCCCTCCTTACGTGCCTCATGAATTTGTAGCTCTTGAAGACACGATTGATATTGATTTTTTTGCCCCAGTTCGTGGCGATTGGTTCAATGATTCAGCGAGTTATTTAAGTCACATCAAGACTTAAAAGCTTGCAAAGTGCATGTATTTAATTCACTCCTATTGATTAAATAGTGGGTAAATGGTACTTTCTGCCAATTAATTTTTTGTCATTTCAGGTATTCTTGTGAACAAGATAGTTATTGCATCATTTTATAAATTTATTCCCTTAGCCGATTTTGAAACCTTAAGAGAACCTCTACTGGCGACTATGCAGCAGCTGAATATAAAAGGCACCATTCTTTTAGCAGCTGAAGGAATTAATGGTGGTTTTGCTGGTACGCGTGAACAAATGGATTCTTTTTATACTTATATGCGTATGGATTCACGTTTTAATGACTTAAACTTTAAAGAAACCTTTGACGATAACAATCCTTTTGAAAAAGCAAAAGTAAAGGTACGCAAAGAAATTGTTACGATGGGCGTTAAAAATGTAGATCCCCTCACCGCCACTGGCGTACATTTAAGCCCTGAAGAATGGCATGAATTCATTCAAGATCCAGAAGTTATTGTTATTGATACGCGTAATGATTATGAGTTTGACTTAGGTACTTTTAAAAATGCGATAAATCCTAATACAGAAAATTTTAGGGAATTTCCTGAATACGTTCAACAGCAACTAGGTGATAAAAAAGATAAAAAAATTGCAATGTTTTGTACTGGTGGTATTCGTTGTGAAAAATCAACTGCCTATTTAAAAGAACAAGGTTTTCAGCATGTTTATCAATTAAAAGACGGTATCTTGAATTATATTGAAGCCATGCCTAAAGAGAACTCCTTATGGGAAGGTCAATGCTTTGTCTTTGATGATCGTGTTGCTGTTGATGAACATTTACAACGTGTTTATCCGCAACTACCGCAAGACTATAAAGACGAACGATTTCCAAAATAAAATAATTTGTTCCATAATAGATTTAGGTATACTTCTATCTACGTAGGGAAAAACTATGTCTCAAGATTCGATAGGCTCACAAGTCCACAATAACCTCATCGCAATCATCAGCTTGGTCATTGCAATTGCCGCACTGTTCTATAACGCATGGCGCCTACAGGTAACAGAAGAAAATTTCAATATCCGACCAGCCGCATTTGAAATGCTCAAGCAATTGGGGCAACTGCAACTTGTAGTGAATAATACTCGATACCTAAGTAATCACACAGAATCAATGAATCCGATCCTAGGATGGGGCTATGTCTCTTTAATAAATGATTTAAGCCAACTATTACCCCCACCCATGCCCTCTAGAGCAACTGAACTGAGTCACGTTTGGGCAGACAACTGGGAAAAAATTCGCACAGATGAAACCTGCACGGACAAAATTACGCAACAAATTGACGCTTCGCGCAACTTAATTCTTAATCAAATGAAGCATTTAAACTAAAAAATAATGCCTTTTTGTACTGTCTTTATCTTGAGATTCAACGACATTAAAATCAATTTAAAGATAAAGATCCTTCAACACGTTAATTATATAGATATTCAGACTAAAGAAAGTCCCCAAGTGCAAGCACATCAGTTATAATGATTTTTTTTCTAAAATTTAGGTGTCTTATGACTACCAAAAAACAATCGGATTCAACGATTGTATTTAATCGAAAAGTTGGCTTCGAATATTTTATTGAAAATCAATATGAAGCAGGCTTAGTGCTTGAAGGTTGGGAAGTAAAAAGCCTTAGAGCAGGAAAAATTAATATATCAGATGCTCATATTATCATTAAATATGGAGAGGCCTTTTTATTAGGGGCACAAATTCAGCCCTTACAGACCGCCTCAACGCATATTAGTGCTGATCCTCTGCGCACCCGAAAGTTATTACTTAATCGTAAAGAACTCAATGTCCTGATTGGTGGCGTCGAACGCCAAGGGTATACCATTGTTCCTCTGTCGATGTATTGGAAAAAAAATAAAATCAAGATTAAAGTCGCTTTGGCTAAAGGAAAGAAAGAACACGATAAGAGAGATACTGTTAAAGACAGAGAATGGCAAAGAGACCGTTCGCGTATTATGAAAAACAAATAGGGGTTAATTATGGAAGTAGGCCAAAAAATACCTGATTTTCACTTTAATGCAACCAGCAATTTAAGTGCACAGCTTGCTGATTATCAAGGACAACATCTTGTGCTCTATTTTTATCCTAAAGACGCAACACCCGGCTGTACGACTCAAGGACAAGATTTTAGAGACAGCTATCAGCAATTTAAGGCTTTAAATGTAGAAATCTTTGGTATCTCTCGTGATACGTTAAAATCCCATGAACACTTTAAAGCAAAGCAAAATTTTCCCTTCGAATTAATTTCTGACGCAGACGAACAATTATGTACTTTGTTTGATGTCATCAAAATGAAATCTATGTATGGAAAGCAAGTGCGCGGTATTGAACGTAGTACTTTTATTATTAATCCTGAAGGTATTTTAACAAAGGCTTGGCGCAAGGTGTCTGTAAAAGATCATGTTGCGGAAGTATTGGCTAGCTTTCAGCCAAAATAGTTTTTAGAGTTGGTAAACTAATATTTCCACCACTTAATACCACGACTACGTTTTTATTTTTAAAGCGACTCGCACACTTCAAGAAAGAAGCCAAAGCTACCCCAGAGGCGCCTTCAACTAAGAGGCGCTGATGAGAAATCAAACTAATAATAGCCTCTTTAATTTCTTGCTCTGATACTAAAATATACTCATCCACATATTTTTGGCAGATAGGAAAAGTCATGGAATCTGGCTCTACTCCTCCCGCTGTCGCGTCCGATAAAGTAGGCTTGGTATCCATAGTAATTATTTTGCCTGCGTTAATCGATTCAAAGAACACGGGAGAATTCTCAGGCAAACATCTTATCACTTGAGTATGCGGAGAAACTGATTTTATAAATCCGGCGATACCGGCAATTAAACCGCCTCCACCTACAGGAACAAAAACGGCATCAATGTTATCTAATTGGCGTGTTAATTCTAAGCCAATTGTACCTTGACCGCCTATTACAAACTCATCGTTATAGGGAGAAATATAGGGCAAACGCTGATCTTTTGCATAATCACTTGCATGCAACTCAGTCAGTACAGAATCATTGCCATAATGGCGCAAAGAATCAGAGTAATTACGTATATTCGCTTCTTTAACTAGAGAAACATGTTCTGGCACAAAAATAGTGCCGGGCATACCCAGTTTAGATAAACAAAAAGCAACCGCCGCACCATGATTGCCAGTAGATGCAGTCACAATACCTTGTTGACGTTGCTCAGCTGATAAAGACAATATTTTATTAAAAGCGCCTCGTACTTTAAAAGAATAGGTATATTGTAAATTCTCACATTTAAAATAAAGCTTAGCCTGAGTTATTTTGCTTAAGGAAGTAGAATACTCCAATGGGGTTTCACGCACATAAGAGTTGATTCTACTTTTGGCATCCATGACCGCGCTTTTAAAGTCAAACATGACTAGTCTTCTGCTTTTTCTGCTAAATAATTATAAACAGTGGCACGTGATATTTTGAGAACTTGAGCCACATATTGCGCCGCATTTTTACCCGTGAATGCACCTACATGTTGTAAATGAAAAATCAAACTTTTTTTCTCGGGACGACTTAAGTATTCAAGGGTTAAGCCATGTTCTTGTAAATAACTATGCACATATTGATTAATACGCTCTTGCCAGTCATCTTTGAATAGGGAAGGAGGCTGCGGGATTAAATTAGACTCATTAAGAAAATGAGAAATAGCTTGTTTGAATTGCTCAAAGAAGGAAATATCGAAATTAATACACAACATGCCAACCGCTTTATTATTCTCATCTTGAATAATGCTGCTCATTGATTTTAATTTCTTCCCATCCCAATTCGTTTTCTCATAAGGACCAATACATTTTTCTACAATAAATTGTTTTTTCTCTTCCGCACTAAATAAAGAAGGATCTCCTATTCTACGCTTAGAGAACGGATGATAAATGGCAACGATTTGATCAAGCTCTAAATCATGCACCACTACTTCTGCATACGGATGTAATAAACGCTGAATTGCCTCAGCAGTTGATAAATAATTCGCAATGGCTTTTTTCACAATGCCCCCCTTAAACTCAATTTAAGTCTTATTTTATTGTATTTTAGACAGATAATCACTATTTCTTAATAAACTAGTCCACTTCAACAGAAACAAAAAGACACCAAAAGAATAAAATATAATCTTTTTATAGAAAAAATAATTAATTTTTATTATAATTAACCTCTTTTCTTTATACTACCTATAATGTACCGCAATATTCAACTATTTATTGTTATTGCTTCTAGCGTTCTGGCTTTAATAGCTACCGATATCATATTGCCCAGTTTACCACATATTACCCATTTTTTCTCTGTATCCCCTAATCAAGGAAAAATGCTCATTTCCATCTACATGATTGGTCAATTTGCTACCGTATTATTTTGGGGAATCATTGCTGATCAAATCGGTAGACGACAAACTCTTTTATTAGGGATGCTGTTATTCCTCATTGGCTCTCTACTTAGTTTGAAAGCAGATTCTATTAATTTATTACTTATTTCTCGCTTTCTACAAGGTACTGGAGCTGTAGTAGCACCTGTTGCAGGCTGGGCTCTAATCCAAGATCTATATCCAAAAGATGAAGGTGCAAAGATTCTAGCTTGGGTGGGAACCTTAACCGCTATTATTCCTCTTTTTGCCCCTGTTATTGGTGGCACCTTAGATGTGCTTTATGGCTGGCGTTACAATTTCTCTTGTATAGCGGCTTACTCTTTTATTTTATGTATTTTCCTTATTTTCTTACCGAAGCAAAAACCTTCTTATTCAACTACTACATTCACATTAAGAACACGATTGTCTATTTATAGGCAAATCATCAAGAATAAAACCTTTATCTCCTACATTGCACTGTTTGGTTTATTAAATTGTGGTGAATGGTGCTTTCTTACGATTGCCCCCTTCTATTATGCAGATAAACATATTCCAGCTAATACAATGGGCTTTTTATTAATGTTTGCCTCTATGGGTTTTGTATTTGGTTCTTTATTAGCCTCGCGCTTGTTTAAGTTATTTGGTATTGATAAAACCATTCATTTGGGAATCCAACTTGCCCTACTCAGTAGTGCTTTGCTTTTAATGGGGGAATTTTTTCATTGGAGCAGCAATCAAGTTTATAATGCCCTAAATATTGGCTTATACATTTCTAGCTCTGCTTTACTCTGGGGGGGAACTACTTCTCGAGCCTTGCAATGTTTCGAAGAATACCGTAGTTCTGCTTCAGCGATACGCAGTCTTATTTTGCTGTGTTTTTCTTCTTTTGGAACTTATTTTGGCAGACTCATACCACATAACAGCTTACTACCCATTGGTTTCTTCTTATTTTTTACGGCTTTATGTGCCTTAATAGTCTTTAATAATAAAGAACTTAAGGCTGAACGTCTTAATACGGAGACAGTCTTTTAATTATAGCCCAGAATCCAGCTAACTTTATGTTAGATCACTAAAAATATAATTCTTGACGTACCCTCCATCGCTTAGCACAATAAAGGTAAGAACTTATAATTCAAACTCAAATAACATGCTTGAATTATAAGCAATATTTTTTTAGCTGATGGGGTGATTTATGGATAAGAGCAAAACTGGATTAAAGCTGTTCGTTCTAGATACTAATATTTTAATGAACGATCCCTCCGCCATCTATCATTTCGATGAACATGATATTTATCTCCCCATGGTCGTATTAGAAGAGTTAGATAGCCACAAAACAGGCTCATCTGAAATTGCTCGAAACGTGAGACAGACTAACCGCATGCTGGTTGAATTAATGAGCGATTCAACTCATGAGCAAATTGTATCTGGCCTTCCTATTCCTAGTTTTATCAATTCTGATAGAAAAGATATGAGTGGGCGTTTATATTTCCAAACCGATGAATTTGATCTGATCATCCCATCCACCTTACCTGGACATAAAGTAGATAATACCATTCTGGCAACTGCGCTCGGCCTGCAAAAAAAATATGCAGGACAAAAACAAGTTATTATCATTTCAAAAGACATTAATTTAAGGATTAAAGCAGGTATTTTAGGTATCCCTGCCGAAGATTACTTCAACGACCAGGTTCTAGATGATGTTAATTTATTACACAGGGGTTTACATATTTTAGAAAATAACTTCTGGGATACCCATGTGAAAGACATTGACTCATGGCAGGAAGCAGGAAGAACGTTTTATAAAGTGTCTGGTCCTTTAGTCAATAACTGGAATCCCAATGACTGTATTAGTACCGAGGACAATCAATTCCAAGCCTTGGTAAAAAAATTACATGGCAATAATGCCGTAGTGCAAATAGTTCGTGATTACACCCAAGCCAAACATTCCGTATGGGGCATCACAGCAAGAAATAGAGAGCAGAATTTTTCTTTAAATCTTCTATTAGACCCAGATATTGATTTCGTGACGCTGCAAGGTTCTGCTGGAACTGGAAAAACCTTATTAACCATCGCGGCGGGTTTAACTCAAGTCTTAGATCAAAGTCGTTATAATGAAATTATAATGACACGGGTCACAATTCCTGTAGGAGAGGATATAGGATTTTTACCTGGGACTGAAGAAGAAAAAATGACGCCATGGATGGGCGCTTTAATGGATAATTTGGAAGTACTGCATGGTACTCAAGTGGGAGGGAGCTTTGGTCGAGGAGCCACTCAAGATCTGCTGCAAAATAAAATTAAAATCCGTTCTTTAAATTTTATGCGCGGACGTACTTTTTTAAATCGCTATATCATCATTGACGAAGCACAAAATCTAACACCCAAACAAATTAAAACCTTAGTCACTCGTGCAGGTCCTGGTACTAAGATTGTTTGCTTAGGGGACATTAAGCAAATTGATACGCCTTATCTTACCGAAACAACCTCTGGCTTAACCTTTGCCGTTGATAGGTTTAAACATTGGGAACATAGTGCACATATGACTTTAACACGTGGAGAACGCTCAAGACTTGCTTTTTATGCTGCTGAGCATTTATAGTACGCGTTTTACGAGGATAAAAAATGACTAACCAAGCCATCACCTTTGATGATGTTCTTCTCGTTCCTGCCTACAACCACCACGAGTCACGTCGGGTGGTTGATACTACAAGTACCGATAGATTAGAAAAACTCAGTTTAAGCCTTCCTGTAATCAGTTCCAATATGGATACCATTACCGAAAGTACTATGGCCAATTTTATGGGTAGTAAAGGAGCCATGGGGGCTTTACATCGTTTTATGAGTGTCGAGGATAACATTAAAGAATTTAAGAAGTGCACCGGTAAGGTATTCGTATCTGTTGGATGTACCGATGCTGAATTACAAAGGGCAGAGGCCTTAAGAGATGCGGGAGCTGATTATTTTTGTGTGGATGTTGCCCATGCTCATGCAAAATATGTAGGAAAAACACTAAAAAACTTACGCAAGCTCTTAGCAGATCGTTGCATTATGGCTGGAAATGTAGCTACTTATGCTGGCGCAGATTACTTAGCTTCTTGTGGTGCAGATATTATTAAAGCGGGAATTGGTGGGGGATCTGTATGCAGCACCCGCATTAAAACGGGTTTTGGTGTACCGATGTTAACCTGTATTCAAGATTGCTCACGTTCTGATCGCTCTATAGTCGCTGATGGTGGAATTAGAACATCTGGAGATATAGTGAAAGCACTAGCCTTTGGTGCTGATTTTGTAATGATTGGCGGCATGTTGGCAGGCACCTCTCCTACTCCTGGTGAATATATTGAAAAAGACGATGGCACAAAAATAAAACGCTATCGAGGAATGGCCTCTAAAGAAGCGCAAGAGTCATTCATGGGCCCCATGCATGAATGGAAAACAGCAGAAGGCGTAGCAACTGAAGTACCTTATAAAGATCATCCTGATGCTATTATTGCCGATATTGTGGGTGGTTTACGCTCAGGCTTAACTTATGCTGGGGCTGATACTATTAGTGAACTACAACGTAAATTAAATTATATAGTAGTCACACAAGCTGGACGTATTGAGAGTTTACCCCATAAGTTAATGGAGCAATAAATTATTTCTGTAGAAGAGAGCAAAGAACAACAATCATTAATGAACCCCTTCTATTGAACTCCCAGTTAGAAAGATAAAAGCAGAAAAGATTCTAACTAAGCGCAAATATAATTATTTGCGCTTAGTTGAAAAGGATTTTTAACGTTCTTCTATTACTTCAATTGCATAGAGGTAGATGGGTCTTCAGTAGTTGCTGTTGCAGTATTATCTGCAGTAGGTGCAGCGTCAGCAGAAGGTCCTTTCATTGTTGATGCAACTCCTTTGGCAAGAGTAGCCAATGAAGAGAGCACTTTTTCCGCCATACTTGAAAAACTAGCAGAGGACTTAGGAGCGCTCATTTCAGGCCCATCAGCTTTATCAGCTTTCTTGCCCACTTCAGTCATCTCTATACCTTCACTTTCTTCCTCGCCCTTACCTTTCTTAGCACCCGGTTGAGGTCCTTTGGACATCATGCCTTTAAACATTTCCGACGCCTCAGAGGCCACGTCTTTTAAACCCTTAAGACCGGCTTGTACATCTTTATTCTCTTTCATCTCGTCAAGTTTCTTAGGACCTTCTTTTTTCACAAAATCTATTACCTCTTCACGGAGCTCCATAAACGCTTTTGCAAGTTGTATAAGCATTTCCATATTTGGATCTTTATTTTCTTCTTTCTTATCTTTCCCTTTCCCTTCTCCCTTTTCTTGCTCCTTATCCTCATCTTTATCCTTGTCCATCTCCTTGTTCATCTTCTCGCCAGTCGCCTCTACATTTTCCATGCCTTTCTTCAGCAAAGCCCCACCTAAAGCTTTTGCCTTATCCATTATTCCTTCTAGAGGACCACTGGGTTTCGGAGTTGTAGGCTCAGGAGTTGGATCAACTTTTGGAGTTACTTCAGCCATAATTAACCTCAGTCATATAATTAATCATTGATTTCTCTATATGTTAAAGATAGCACAAAACCGGGTTTCTTTAAGCTAAAGAGCTTAATCTTTACAATTAACTTGCATAGATAAAACTGTAGAATTGCAGTAGAAATGTGCCAGAGTTACGAGGTAATTTTTAATCACAAACTATAAATTTATAGTGCTAAGTTGTAAGTTTTTTAAAATACTCCCATAATTAAATTAATTTTATGTTCCTTAGGGCTTTATGAACATTAATGATTTTCGTTATATGCGCCAAGGACAGCAATTAAGTGATTTAAAACTTAAGGAGAGGCAGCTTTTAACTCCGCTTAATCAACGTGGTAGTAAGAAAGAACATGCCTTATTGATTTTACATGGCTTTTCTTCCTCACCTGCCGTTTACCGCTATCTTATTCCTAAAATAAAAGCCTATGATGCTATTGTTTGTCCGGTCTTACCAGGTCATGCAGAGAGCATTCATCAATTTTCTCAAGCTAAAGCGACACAATGGCTTGCATCAGCCCAAGATCTTTGTGCGTCTTTAATTAAAGAATATCAAAAAGTGGATGTGCTAGGTTTATCTTTAGGCGGCTTATTATCCTGTGAGCTCAGCAAAACCTGTGCAGTAAATCATCTTTATCTCTTAGCCCCAGCCTTAAAATTGCATATGAATGTTCCCACAATGCTTAATACCGCTCGCTTATTTAACTACTTAGGTTTTGTACATTTACGTAATGCAGCCGGCAATATTCTAAATACAGAACACGCGGAAATTACTTATCGCAAATTGCCTTTAACAACCATTATTGAAATGTTGCAATTGGTACATAACTACCAATGGCAAGCGCCCAGCTGTCCGGTTGATTTATTTCTCGGAGCGCACGATCTGGTCGTAGACTCCAAGGCTGTAGAAGAATTATTTCTACCCTTAAATAATACGCACATTCATTGGCTTAATAACTCGGCGCATGTTTTACCACTGGATAATGATCTAAGTGAGATCATTAATTGTGTTAATAAAAAAGAAACTAAAAAAACCCTTAAAACTAAAGTATAGTGAATGCTAATTAAGATCTCCGTAAAAAATTATTACCCTAGGTGTTAGAAGACCAAATCCTCATTGTCATTAAGTTAAACGTCAGTTTCGGATAAGAAACTGGGTCATCGACCCCTAGCCGTCAGGTTAAGGAATTAAAGCCGTCGTTGCGAGCCTTGGCGAAGCAATCCAGACGATCTATGAGTTGGAACATCACATCAGCTAGGTTTGGATTGCTTCACTTCGTTCGCAACGACGAGTGTTTTGTAGAAAACTCCTTAGCCTGACGACTATAGGTCATCGACTAAGAAGGGAGCTACTTCATTAAACGCTAATGATGCGGTTTTAAGCGATCTTTTTTTAGGAAGTCAGATTGAGTACCGGTTGGGAGAAAATGCTTATAAAAAAGCGCAGCATAGATAACTATGTGAGCATTTTTTATAAGCATTTTTCTCCCACGATGCACCAAATATGGCTTTTTAAGGAAACTGCTTATTATAACGCGTATACTCTTGATTCAGGTAAGGATTGCCTAAATCTCGCATATCTAATACAGAACCATCAAAGCCCATAAAATCAGCACGTGTATTAGGAATATTATAATAATAGATATCGCTAGCATCGGTGGCTAAATTGCTTTGATGATTAACGGAAGAAATTTCTGCTACGGATTTATCATGTGTTTTTACAAAACTTCGTTGCGCCCTTAAGTAACGTCCTTTAAATTGTGCAGAACCCCACAATTCAACCTCTAATCGATTTGCAATACCTGCTAATTGAATTTTCGCAGATTTTTTCGCTTTAATTAATAAATTGCTACTCTTTACCCAATACATACTTAACCAACCATTGCCATTAATGTTGAGCTCAGCAAGATTAATCACGCCATTTAATTGTACTTTGGGACTGCCAATCAAATGAACTTGCATGTTATAACTGGTAACTCCACTAATCTGCACCAAACCATTCCCTTTCACTATTAACTTTTGGATTCCTAATGAACCGCCTAAGCGCGTTGTTCCTTGGTTAGCAAGATATAAATCTAAAAATCGTGTATTCAACTGGTTTCCAGTTACAACTCCAGCCCCTTCATAACGAAATTTATTTAAAAAGCGGCCACGAACATCGACACTTACTTCTCCATGCTGGGGATAACCAGACCCTAAATTAATATATAAAGTATCATTTTGCACTTTAGTTTGAACTTGAATTAGATCTCTAGGATCCCCTCTTAAAATAAGCTGAGGTGTTTTATAGCCGGTATGTAAATTAATGTTAATACGCCCTTGGACATCTACTAGATTAAATGCGTCCATCGTACGTGTTTGCTGTGTGCTAATAGGGCGAGGTGCTTTTTCAGCAGGCAAAGAAGCTTTATTATGATGGGCACAACTTGATAATAAAAAAGACAATAAAATCAGTAAATAACCCTTCTTTTGCATGATATTGTTTTCCTGTACCTATAATCCCTCTACATTAGAGGAAGTTAGTGTATTGCGCAAGACTGTAATAAGATTCATGAGCATGCCGAGAGACAAAATCTTCATCACAGTGGCTCAAAATACCTACCAGGCCTCTTAAATATAAAGAGTCATTAGATCACTAAAACCAAGACCCTTTATTAAAATGAGAAATAATCACATTACTACCACACAAATCACGGTTATGATTATTGGGGGCTTCATTAACCAGACTAATTAAAGAATCAGCGCTAATTACTGCTGGCAATTGAATAAATATATCAACTAAGACATTGTTTTTACAACCTAAGTACACTTTTTCTCTATTAGTAACACCAAAAGTTTTATCAATCATCTCCCGCAAAACCGATAATTTTACTGTTTGTCCTTGATGTTCTGTTAAATAAGCACCGAAAGGAGACCTATCGGCTTCAGTGGTTAAGCGCATAGCCAAACTAAAATAATCATCGGCTGATAAAATTTGACAACTGCCATGCTTATTCCATTCATGCCGTTCTAAGCAACTACCATAATTAAAACTGGGCATTAATTTTTTTAATTCGTCATTGACGATAGGTGATAGCTCAACTGGAGTATAATCACAGTGGTTTGTTTGAGGTCTCACATTACAAAAACCATAATGTTGTCCACAAACATCTATATTCGGCCATAAACCATGTAAGGTTAAATGTTTGGCTTGGTAGGAATCTTTCGCCAATTTCCTACATTCAGGTTTGCCTGCTTCAAAACCATAGGTTTCACAAAATCCTGGCTGAGAGCTTAAGGCTAAAACATAGGAGTCTGCCATGCCAGCGCTATCGCAGGTGCTAGTTGCTTGACCATTTTGCTGCGTGAGTCCGCACTCACTACTAACCCAACGTAGAGCATGCTGCTCAAGCATCTCTATGCGATACCAATCAGGCGAGGGTTTATTTATCTCACGCACAGGATAAATTTTATTGGGTTCAACCATTAAATTATTAGGATTAGTACCTTGGTTTTTCGATAGATAGGCCGGACAGGTTTTAGTAGCTTGAAAATCGAGATTATTTACGCTAATTGCGTAAGTATTTACAGAAAAGATAATTAAAAAGAGATTGATGATTTTGATCATAATGCATCCTGCCAATCTTAATTTATTGCATTATGTCCTAAGTACGTGATGAAATCTATCCCTCTTAAAATATAATTTAAAATTGAAATAATGATGAACAAGATGGTAATTTAATTCCTTGAATTTGCTTTATTTTCAACTCTATGTTGGCTATTCTGTAAGAAGAAATTAAAAAGCGACTAAGGTTCAAAGCCAAAACTCGAGTACAAAATAATATGAACCAAGTAACTAAAGATCTGAAACAGCTAATACTGCAAACTAATCCTATATTTGCCCCTCTAGAACCGCCTATTTTGAATACAATTATAGAACAAGGAGAAATTACAGTTCTAGAACCTGGTGAATTAATTATTGCTGAAGAACAATCGGCTCGCAAAGAGTTTTACGTTGTTATGAAAGGGGAACTAGAAGCATTTAAAATCGATAAAATGCAGCGTTGTTACAGTTTAAACCGGATTCAAATTGGTGATATTTTTGGAGAAAGTATTATTCTCGGTGAAAAACGCCGAACCACGTCTGTTCGCGCTATAATCCCATCAGAGGTACTTACTATTCCCAATGAACTTATTGAACAATATTCTGCACGCTATCCTATTTCAGTTACTGAGTTTGGAAAGAATTTACATAAACAAACTATTGCTTATCTTAATAAAATTAATGAAAAAGCAACTGACTTAATTAATACGCAAAAAAATATTAACTTTTTTTTAGTAAATATCGTAGTTTTTTTAAGTTTATTTGCTATTTTCGTCCCTTATATTGAAAGCGTGATTAAAGTAGTTTATCCCACGCTTATTACCACTCCCTTAGTATTTATTGGTTCTATTCTTGTTCTGCTACGTCTTCGTTCTTTAAATTTACCCTTTTCGGTAGTGGGAATAACTACAAAAAATTTAAAAAAGAGTATTTTTGAAGCAGTTGTAATTAGTTTTTCTATTCTTCTGATTCTCCTTTTCTTAAAATATTGTCTCATTCATTTTACCCAAACATATGCATCTACACCTCTTTTTCTCCCTGCATACGCACGCTATGAATTACAGAAAGGGGAACCGATGGGTTTCTGGATGTTTGTGTCTACTCTTTTGTTGTATGTTATCCATGCAATCTTTCAAGAAATTATTGCCCGTGGCTCATTACAAGGCATATTTAGCCAAGTTTTTCCTCCACATAAAAAATTTTATGCGATTGGATTAGCAAGTCTTGTCTTTGCCAGTGCCCACGCTTATTTTGGTCTTATAGCCGTAATGGTTGTCTTTTTACCTGGCCTATTTTGGGGATGGTTATATTATAAACAGCAGAATATTTTTGGCGCTATTGTCTCTCATATTATCATTGGTATTGGGGCTCTAAGTGTTATTGGTTGGGCCACAATTCCTACCTAATTACTCTCAAAATATAACATCCGTTCATTAATGAGGATTAATAGACGGTAATACTGTATTTTTTCCTATCGTAGGCGATTTGGTCAATTTAATATTGGATACTGCACGAAATAACTCATCCCCTCGCCATAAGCCTCTTTCTTGATTTTTATAGAGCACTTGCGATAATAGATGCACTTGTTTTTTTAACTGGGTATCACGTACTAATTGTACGAACTCACTCAAATTTAAAATCCGTACATCAGGCCAATGCAAGGAAGCCCATTTTAATAAAGCATCGCGAGCTGCTTGAGGATTAGAATTTGTACACGCTTCTTTTAACTCCTTCAGCGCTTTTTTATATGTTTTTTTACCACCAAGGGTCCAGCCTTTTTTCCATGCTCCTAAAATGAGAGTAAGAATCCAAGCGCAAGCAAAAAATAGTGCAACAAACCAAGCCCATGAATTATTTTCACTACTTTGGCTAGAAAGTGCTGGTACTGCTGTTACCGAATTATCGGATGCTGCTTTAGAGGACATAGGATTTTGCGAGTTCACCTGCGTTATATTATTTGTTGCATTAAGTGAAGGAGTAATTTCAATGCTTCTCGGTGCTAAAATAGCTAGCTCCTCTTTTCCAGTTTGAGTATTAAACCAAGACAGACTCAGCTGAGGAACAATTATTTTCCCTGGTTTATTAAATAAATAAGTCACCTTAAATTCAGTACGACCAACTAACTCTCCTTGCCGTATTTGATTGCGATCTATACCTTTTTCTGGATAAACAGAAAAAATATCGGAACCTTTAAAATCAAGAGAGGGTAATAATTGGGCAGGAATACCTACTCCTTCTAGGGTAATCGTGCGTACTAAAGTACTTCCTTGGCTTAGGGTCTGGCTTGCATTTTCATATTGCTCGGTTAAGGTGACCTCTTTCGCGGGCAACCATGCACCTTGATACTGTGGAGGAATGGCTTGAACATTAATTTTTGTTTCTTTATCCTGAACTTTCACTCGTTGCGGTTCAGCGTCATATACTAAGGCTGTAAAAGTAGGGGAACTAATGGTTAACACGCCACTTTTTTGAGGAAAAACAGCATATTTTTGTTCTTCCACCACATAGCTCGTGTTATTTTGCACCGTTTGATACCTTTTTGTATCACCAAGCGGAATAATTAAGGCATTATCTGCCTGAGGGGCTTCATAATCTGCATCCAGTAAGCGCTTAGTGTTGTATATTTTAACGGTATAGATAAGCTCCTGATTTACATAGGGCTTGTCTTGATCCAGGCTAGTTTGTAAAAACAAATCCTGTTGGTCTAGATTGCTATTGTCTTGTTGTGCTCCTGCAGGCTCAACATTAATAGTCATTGGACTACTTGTTTCCGAACCCATTTTAATAGCAGGGATTGACAATACCCCGGTTCTTAATGGTTTTAGGGTCACAACCCACTGACTATTCGAGCTGCTTTGCCCATTAACAACTGAGTAGTTTACCTGACGTGCCGTACCTAAGATAATAAAGTCTTTTTGCAAAACGCTAAGATCAGGAACACCTCCGCCTTGTACATTAGATTGAGTTAAGGTTAATTGAAAATTTTCCTCACTCGTTACAGGAGAAGGATTAATCTGTATTTGTATTTCAGCATGAGCTAATAATGCATAAATACTTAAAGTAATAGCAAAAAATAGTTTTTTCATTGATACCATCCACGTTTTCTGCGTAAGTGATCACGTAAAAATTTTTCTCTCAATAAACCACCCGGGTCATCTGTAATTAAACGCAGCCACTGTTCATTTGCTTGGTGTTGTTCTTTTTCTTCCTTAGTTTGTACATCAACTTGTTGCTTTTTATTATTCTTTTTATTTTTCTTTTCCTGTTGCTTGCTCTCATTTTTGTTTTGTTGATCTTTGTTTTGTTGATCTTTGTTTTGTTGATCTTTGTTTTGCTGATCTTTGTTTTGTTGATCTTTGTTTTGTTGATCTTTGTTTTGCTGATCTTTGTTTTGCTGATCTTTGTTTTGCTGATCTTTGTTTTGCTGATCTTTGTTTTGCTGATCTTTGTTTTGCTGATCTTTGTTTTGTTGATCTTTGTTTTGTTGATCTTTGTTTTGCTGATCTTTGTTTTGTTGATCTTTGTTTTGCTGATCTTTGTTTTGCTGATCTTTGTTTTGTTGATCTTTGTTTTGCTGATCTTTGTTTTGTTGATCTTTGTTTTGTTTCTGCTCTTTGTCTTTCCTCAATAAATCACTAACAAGTTTATGGTTATGACGCGCATCTTGATTATTAGGATTTATAGCTAAAGCTTTATTATAAGCATCTAAAGCTTTTTCATATTGCCCTAAATGAGCTAAAGCATTTCCTTCATTATAATAACCATGCTCTGAAGGCATTTTCTTATATAAATCTGCAGCGCGTTGATATTCACCGGCTTTATAAGCTGCTGCTGCGCTCCAATCTTCGCGTTCAAATCTGTCTTTAGCTTTGGCGAATTGTCCTTTATTCATTAATTTTTGAGCTTGTTGATTTGGAGTAAACCATAAATCGACCCAAGTCCATGCCCCAGCTTGTAAAGAAAATAATGAGAACACTAGTGCAAATAACCAACGTGTCATAATGCCATCCTCTGCAACCAACCGCGTTGAAACACTGGCAAAAAGAGTAAAAGTGCCGGTATTAAAAACCAACGACCTTCATCTCGCCACAAAGGTATTTCATCTTGACTATTCTTTATAAACTGTTCTTGTTTTTTATTTATCCATTGATCTAAATCATTTGAGTCAGAACTATAGGGAAGCAATTGACCATCACCAGCACGCGCAAACCGCGCAAATAAGGGATTTAAATCTTTGTCAGCGCGAATAGGCATAATAGAGGCATAGATGCCCTCCTCTGCTAACTTTTTAGCACTATCAATAGCTGCATTCGAAGGCGTGTCCGCAGTTAATACTAGAATTTGTCCTTGATTATATCCAGCTTGTTTGATTAAACGACTTGCTTCATCCAAAGCACTTTCTAATTTCTGTCCTGCCACCGGCATGATTTCAGGACTTAATGCTGTTAAAAGAGAAGAAATGGTTTGTCCATCATCAGTCAGCGGAGAAACTACAAAAGGCTCACCCGTATAAACAATCAAACCAAATTGCCCTACTTCTTTGCGAGCAAGTAAATCATGTAATTTAAATTTCGCCCGACTCAAACGATTAGGGGTTAAATCCGTATCCATCATATGTTCTGACATATCTAAAATTAATACCCTAGCCTGTACTTGTTTATAAGTGGCAACCGGTAGTTTATGCCACGCAGGGCCAGCAAGCGCAATAATCATAAATATAAAGCTAAATAATAAACATAAGAACGAAAAAAATTGTTTCTTTTCGCCTTGGCTGTGAGGCAGATAAGGGAGTAAATGCTGATCACAGATTTCAGACCAGCCTCGTAATTTAGGCTTTTGCCCCCAGAGCATGACGATTAAAACCAGCAGAGGAATAAGCGCTAATAACCACCAGGGTCTTAAAAGATGCAGCTCTGTTATCATATCAAACGGCCCCCTCTTGAATATCAGAGGGGCTTAATTTACGAATTAAACTCGTTTGAGTAACAATCCAAAAATCACCTAATAGTAAAGCCAAAACAATAAACCAAGGATAATATTCTTTTTGCGGACGAATGCTTGCTTGTTCTTGTTTTATTCGTTCTAACTGATTAATTTTTTGATAAATAGTTCCTAAGGAGTCAGGATCAGTAGCTCGAAAATATTGTCCACCAGTCATTTTTGCCATTTTCTCCAGAGTATCTTCATCGAGATCAGCAGAAACATTCACATCAAAAAAATTATCAGGGGTGATAGCCCCAGGATCTGATTCAGCGCCTAAGCCAATAGTATAAATTTTAATACCGTTTTCTTTAGCTATTTCTGCCGCTTTTAAAGGGGTTAATACCCCCGAGTTATTAGCCCCATCGGTTAATAAAATAATAACTCTGCCTTGTTTTGGCACGTCTTCTAAACGTTTTACTGCTAAGCCGACCGCATCACCAATAGACGTGGTTTTACCTGCCAGACCCACCGTTGCATCATCAATGCGCACGAGCACACTATGGCGATCATAGGTCAAGGGAGTTTGTAAATAGGCTTGAGTCCCAAATAAAATAAGGCCAATCCGGTCGCCCTTTCTATCCTCAACAAATTGTTTCGCAGCACGTTTAACAACCAAAAGACGACTTACAGGACGACTGTGTAAAAGCATATCGGTCACCTCCATACTTCCGGAGAGATCCAAGGCCATCATGATGTTATAGCCTTCACGCTTTACAGGTACTGGTTCACCAACCCATCGCGGCCCTGCTAAAGCAATTACTAAGAGTAGCCAAATAAGCGCGGGTATAATTAAAGAAGCTTGAGCAATCATAGACTGTTGCTCTTTTTGAACAATTTGTTTCATTGCTTCAAAAAACGGTACTTCTAAAGCAGCTATAAATTTTACTTTGGCTTGAGGTAGCAAATACCATAAAAACAAAGGTAGAGGAAGAAGGACAAAAACCCAGGGACTAGCTAATTCGAACATGGCCCTCTCCTTTGTTTAATCCAAAGCTGTGCCTTGAGGAATAAGGGTTGTAGATTAATCTGTTCATTATGCTTAAAGGGCGAATCCAAAAGCATGGATTTTACTGATTCAAAATCAAGGCCTTTACTCGTTTTATTTAAAAAGCCAATCCATTCTTGTCCATGGATACTTGCTACTTCTTCACGAGGATAATAAACCAAGGCAACTCGTTTCAGTAACTCCGAAATACGGGCGCTAGCTAACTGAACATTATGATCTTTCTCATAGAAAGTTAGATAGTTTTGCAATAAGACTAAAGCTTGTTTTTTAGCGCGGGTATTTAAATATCGTTTATAACAAAGAAAGCTAATTAGGCCTATCAGGACAAAAATAAGTACAATTAAAGCATACCAACCTGGCGCTAAAGGCCACCAACCTACCGCGGGGGGCAGATGAATATCTTTTAATTGTGTTAAGGGATCTACTTCAGCCACGACCCCTCCGAGGAAAGGTTTGTCGCACTAAACGAGGAAGGTCGGTTTCGGCGGTAGCTTGCACGTATTGAATTTGTAGTCGTTTGAATTGCTCATTTAATTGCTGTATTTTTTGCTTGCAATATTGGTCATAAGCAGAGCTTATCGATTGTTTAGTCGTATCAAGAATTAACTCATCTCGTCCATTAGTCATTGCATATTGCTGTGGCTTAGGGGCCGCGAGTTCAATACGATCACAAATATGATAAGCCAAAATATCATTGTTAGCTCGTAAACGGGTTAAATGCTTTTCTGACTCTAAATCCATTGAATAAAAATCACTAATAAGCACCAAAATACTCCCAGGCCGAACCACTCGTCGTAAACGAATTAAAGCATCACTTAATGCCCGGGGTTGCTCCTCTCTTTTTTTGTTTACCTGCTCCGTATAATGACTTAAAGAAGCAAGAAGAGGCAAAACTCCGGAATCACGGCCACGAGGTATAAACTCACTATGTTCCGTCGCTGAGAAAAAGAAACCACCGATTCTATCTCCTTGTTTAATCACCGTCCATGCTAATAAAGAAGCTAAACGAGCAGCGACTACTGATTTAAAGGCTATTCTTGTCCCAAAAATCATGGAAGGATTAAAATCTACCAAAAGTACGGTTGGTCGTTCTCGCTCTTCTTGATAAATTTTTACATGCGGGCGTCCGGTGCGTGCGGTCACTCGCCATTCCATATGACGTATCTCATCACCGGCCTGATAATTTCTTACCTCAGAAAAATCCATTCCACGCCCACGTATTTTCGATAAATGAAGACCAGAGCGCAAGGCCTTGCCTTCAGGATAATAGTGAATGGATTGAGCATAACGCCTAAAATCGATTAACTCATTTAATTCAGCTACAACACCATTTACCATAAGAGCCTCTAAGGTACAGCAACTAAGCGCAATAAAGAATCAATAAAGTCATCACTAGTAATGCCTTCAGCCTCAGCTTCAAAGCTTAATAAAACTCTATGACGTAATACATCATGAGCAATCACGTGAATATCCTCTGGCGTTACATAATCGCGACCTGCAAGCCAAGCATGCGCTTTAGAACAGCGGTCTAAAGCAATAGTAGCACGTGGGCTCGCGCCAAAACGCAACCATCTACCTAATTCTTCGCCATAAGCCCCTGGATTACGAGTAGCGATAACTAATTGCACTAAATAATGCTCTAGAGCCTCACTAGTATGTACTTTCAATACCTGTTTACGTGCTTCAAATAAGGTCTTTTGTGCCAATTTTGGGGTTTTAACATCTTTTCCTAAAGAGAGACCTAACGCTTCATTACGCGCCAGAGTTAAAATATCATGTTCTACTTTAGCGTCCGGATAGCCAATTTTTACATACATTAAAAATCGGTCAAGTTGTGCTTCAGGCAAGGGATAAGTACCTTCTTGCTCAATAGGGTTTTGGGTGGCCATTACTAAAAATAATTCAGGTAAAGGATAGGTTTTGCCCCCTATCGTCACTTGACGTTCTGCCATAGCTTCCAACAAAGCAGATTGTACTTTTGCCGGCGCACGATTTATTTCATCAGCCAAAATTAAATGATGGAATATAGGGCCGGGTTGAAAGACGAAGGAACCATTTTGCGGATGATAAACATCCGTACCGGTTAAATCACCGGGCAATAGATCAGGAGTAAATTGAATACGATGAAAATCTCCCTCTACACCATCAGAAAGTTCTTTTACTGCACGGGTTTTTGCTAATCCAGGCGCACCTTCGACCAATAAATGGCCATCGGCTAATAAAGCAATCAGTAAACGAGAAATTAGGCCTTTTTGACCCAAAATACGGGCATTCAAATGAGCATTTAATTGGCCAATTTGCTGTCGCACCGCATCCACAGTTTTATCCTCTAGCTGCTCCATAGGTATATCTTCCACAAAAATCTTATCCTAGCGTGAATTAAGGTTTATGCCAAGTAGAACCGAAGCTTAAAGTGACATCAAAAAATATTTTGGACAATAAAATTGCCACATTGCATTTACAATGATCAAAAATAAAAGTACTATTTATGAACACATGTCAAGCAACATTAATTGGCTTTAAAAAACCCCGAAGGGCGCGGCAAAAAAGTTTTTAATGAGTGAGTTTAACCATCCTAAATGACCAAATTAAAAAGCGTCTTCACTAAGGACTTAACTTTATGAAGCATTACATCTGGTTTCATACTAACTATGTAAAAGAATCCCGTCAGGATATAATTATCGGCCAAAAAAATAATGCCAAAGCTCATCATTATACCGTACTAAATGATGATGAACTTCATAAAGTAAACACAGCAGATCACTTTACTATTGTCGGTCATACGACTGAGCCTCCCAAAAATGGGGAAACAGAACTAGGTGATACGGGTTTGTATCTCCAAGGTGACGATGCAAGCGAATGCATTAATAAACTAAAGCAATTGGGCTTAGCCTCTGCCCCTAAAATAGTCACTCTGGAATCATGTAGTGCGGCTTTACCTAAGGGTATTGCCCAAGAATTATCAAAACAACCTTTTTTCAAATACAGTGTAATTGAAGCGAACACTGGGGCAGTTGGAAGAAACCCTGGAGGCCATTGGAGTCTACCTACTGATTCTCTCGGACGTTCGATCATTTCTTCAAATAAAAGTTTTTGGGTTTTCTACCTTCAGGGTTATGAAGTAGCACGTCATAGCCATGACAGTTATGACCTAGAGCATCTTCTAGAACAAATAGCGCCAAACCAATTTCAGGAGCGCTTTTTTTCTAACTACCATCCAGGCATTTTTGGTGGGCGGGTGGGTCGTTATTGCGCCAATAAAACGCCATTAAGTTTAGCCAAAGCCTTATTTTTTGCTCAAGGAAAAACAAATTCCGCGACAGCTGATGCCTTAAATTTAACCCTAGAACAAATTTATGCCCATTAGGATGCTTTAAGCAAGATAATCATGTTGTAATTCAAGTGGCATCATTAATTGCACCCGCTCATAAAGGGAGAGAATTTTTTCGCAAAACACATGCAATTGCTGTTGGTTTTCCCACAATTCATAATCCACGCCCTTATGGAAGGCATACTGCCTTGATAGGGTTTTTAAAAGAATAATCTCTTGACTGGATAAACCAAGGTGACTGTTAAGCTCCATCAGTTCCACTAAATTTTTATATTCTTTAACAGGTCGGTGATCGTGTAAGCAATAGGCTTTAAAAAGCAATTGAAAAGCTTGATACATTAACGACACTACCGGAGTAAGGACATCAATGCCGTCCCCGCGCTCGAGTTCGCCCAAAGCCACATGACGTAATAAGTAATCGGCACAGTAGGCATGTTGCGTTGAGGTGCTTAATAGTTCTAAAGGTAATAAATAACGGCGATCCATTCTGTAATACTTTTATGTTATAATGAGGCAATTATATCTTGTAATTGATTTGATGCACACCTTTATCAATAGTTCTTGGCAAATCGGTGCTTTAACACTGCCTCATAGACTGATTCAAGGACCTCTTGCTGGATATAGCTGTGCCCCCTTTAGACTCCTTTTTAATCAATTTACTCCCCCAGCTTACTGTGTTTCTGAAATGAGTTCCGCACGCGATATTCTCTATAAACACAGCCGCCAATCCCGTTATCTATACAGAGATGCACGCGAGCAGATTCTTGCCTATCAAATTTCGGGGACTGAAAAAGAGATTCTTGCGGAAGCAGCCTTATTTTTACAAGCTCAGGGTGCTGATTTAATTGATATTAACTGTGGTTGTCCTAAAACAAAAATCCGCAAGAAAGGAGCAGGAAGCGCATTGCTTGAAGAGCCCAGCAAATTAATTGCTATTATTCAACAGGTGCGTGCCGCCATTACTATTCCGCTTACGATTAAAATTCGTATTCAAGGAACTATTCAGGATTTAACCCTTGCCCAACAAATCGCTGACGCAGGCGCTGATGCACTTATTGTGCATGGTAGACGCTGGCAGGATGATTATGATGTTGCCTGTGATTTGCAACAAATTTCGCTTATTAAAAAGGCGATTAGCATTCCTGTTATTGCCAATGGCGATATCCGTCATGGAGAAGATTTAAAGCGCGCTTTTAGAGAAACGGGCTGTGATGCCTACATGATTGCCCGAGGGGGCAGTGGTGCTCCTTGGCTCTATCAAGAGTTACTGCAAAAACGAAAACTTCGTATTGATAACGCCACAAAAATAAAGCTATTCATGCAGCATCTCTATGAATTAGCAAAACTAGAAGATGAATATAAAGCGCTATTACAAAGTAAATCCTTAGTCCGTTATTACTTCCGTAATCACTTAGCTCAAGAACAATTGCTTCAGTTTTATACTTTGAACTCTTTAGATAAGATTCCCCAGTTTTTGCATACTACGCTCGTTGAGCATACACAATAATACCCCCCACGCGCCCTACCTTCAGCTCTTTCAATAATTGTTGATAGCCCTGATACATTTGGTTGAAAGCGCTTTGTCCGAATTGCTTGATGATCTGTGCTTGGTGCTGCTCAAAGCGGTTCATTAAATCTGTATACCATTGCACAAAGGAACTCGTGATATTAGAGCTTTCTTTATAAATCCATCCTGTCTTAGCTAAAAGTTTTTTTAGTTCCGGCAAATAAATGGGATAAAATCGCAAAGCAGTAGAAGACCAGAAAAAAGGACTTTCAATGGCCTGGTCTGCAAACCGTGAATAATCAAATAATACTAAATGACCGTCTTTAGCTGCTGCTTGCGCCAATTGTTGTAAGGCTTTTTCTTGATCAGCAAAACAAAAAAAAGAACTAAAACAATAAATCAATTCAAATGAAGGAGGAAAAACAGTTTGAAGAATGTCGCCTTGAATAAAGAATAACTCGGGATAATGCTCCTTTGCATAGTGAATTAATCCTTGATCAAGATCTAAACCAGTCACTCGCCCCCATCCTTGTTCTTGCACATAATGGGCTGTTCCGCCTAGACCACAACCCACATCGAGGATAAGTTGATTAGCTTGTTTTGGAATAGGGCGAAGCGTTTGTTCAATGGCTTCTATTTCCCCCGGATGCGCAAAATCGCCCTCTCTTACTAAAGATAAAATCTGTTTCACATGGCTCATCGCTCATCCTTTATTAATTTTGAAGATCTATTTCTAGTATTTCCTTAGTTCTTCACGACTTAGAAACACCCAAAGTCGAGGCAAAAAAAAATATTACGGGCGTTTAGCCTGTTCTTGTTTGTTCGTTGAATTCGAGGTAAGGTTGCCCCATTTTTCCTAAACTGATTTATTATGAGCTTATTACAAAAGTTGCAGCAACAATTGGCGCAAGAAAAAGAAATTCCTTTTATGGAGTTCATGCAACTCGCTCTTTATGATCCTCATCAAGGTTATTATAGTTCGGGCTTAACTAAAATTGGCTCACAGGGTGATTTTATTACTGCTCCTGAATTAACTCCTTTATTTGGTTACACGTTGGCGAATCAATGCCAACAGGTTTTATCTCTGCTTAAGAATCCAATGATCTTGGAGTTTGGGGCAGGAACCGGTGCTTTATGTGTCGCTGTTTTAGAGCATTTAGAGCAATTAACCGCGCTTCCCGAAGCGTATTTAATTTTAGAATTAAGTGCTCATTTACGTCATTGTCAAAAAGAACTAGTGCAGGAAAAAATCCCTCATCTAGCCCACAAAGTACAATGGCTTGAACAGTGGCCCAGCACCTCTTTTAATGGGATCATTATTGCTAATGAAGTTTTAGATGCAATGCCGGTTCATCGTTTTAAGCTTAGTGAGGATAGGCTCTTAGAAAGCTACATTAGTATAGATCCACAAGGACAACTCATAGAGCAATTCAAAGCCTGTCATAATGAACGCTTATTAACTTATCTACACAATAAGCTCCCTCATTTACAGCCAGTGTATGTTTCTGAAGTTAATTTATTCATTGATGATTGGATAAAACAGAACTACCAACTTTTAGAACAAGGGATGGTGCTACTCATTGATTACGGCTTCCCTCGTCATGAATATTATCATCCAGATCGCCAGCAAGGCACCCTCATGTGCCATTATCAGCATCATGCCCATTCTAATCCTTTAATCCATGTAGGAGAACAAGATATTACTGCTCATGTAGATTTTACTCATATTGCCGAGGCGGGGCAAAATGCAGGTTTTCATGTAGCGGGTTATACAAATCAGGCCTCTTTTTTGCTTGCTAATGGTTTGTTACACTTAGTCAATAACATTGAACGGGAACGAGAGTCCTTTCGAGCAAAACAAGCAGTAAAACAATTAATTCAACCCAGTGAAATGGGTGAATTATTCAAAATTATTGCCTTAACAAAAAACTTAGACATCCCATTAAACGGATTTCTCCTGAATGATAAACGAGTGAGCTTATAACTATGGCAGGATATCTAACCACTGTTGAATTAGAAAAAGAGTCAATGAAATTCTCAGCTGGTCACATTACCATTTTTTCAGCAACGGAACGTGAACCACTACATGGTCATATGTATCGAGTCTCTTTAGCTTTAACTCTTTGGGTTGAAGAAAATGGAATGACCTTTGATTATCGTTATTATAAAGAGCGCGTTCACAAACTCTGTCGTCAATTAAATCAAATTTTTTTAATGCCGCAATTTTCTCCTTTTTTAGAATATGCTGAAGATAAAGAATATTATTATTTTACTTTTAACCATAAAAAAATTCCTTTCTTAAAAGAAGACGTCCTATTAATGCCTTTAACTAATATTACCGTTGAAGAATTATCCCGTTGGTTTGTCAATGAATTAATTCATGATCGCCAAGAACTCGATAAGCATAAGATTGAGAAAGTATTGATTAAAGTATTTTCAGCGCCTGGACAATCAGCCAGCCATGAATGGCAAAGAAGTTAAATGAGCGCGATCTACAAGGTCTGCATTCCTAATACACATCGAGATTTTTTCGAGTATCAAGCGGAACAATGCACGCCTTGTGTTGGTGCTCGAGTATGGGTACCTTTTCGGCAGCAAAAAAAATTAGGTATCGTCATTGAGCAGAGTGAAAATAGTTCGTTCGAAAAACCACTTAAAGCCATTGACGAAGTAATCGATCAATCCCCTCTAATTACAGAGGAACTCTTAACTTTATGCCGGTGGATTGCCCAATATTATCAATCACCTCTTTCTGAAGTATTGGCTTTAGCCATACCCAAAAAATACCGCCTTGGACATCCTTGTGATTTGCCTAAAACTGATTTTTATCAATTAATTATTCCTCTAGAAGAAGCGCTGAAAAAAATAAGCACCCGCGCCTCACGGCAAAGAGCATTGCTAGAATGGCTTGATAAACGACAGGAAGCCGTTGCCAAATCATTTTTAAGCGCGCAAGGCTTTACTTCCAGTCAGTTTTTACCGTTGCTGGAACTGGGTGTTATTAACTTATCACAACAGATTTATGAAGAGCCTTCATTAGCTCTTAATAAAATCGCCGCACTCACTTTAAATGAGGAGCAAGAAGCTGCTTTTGCAGAGATAAAACAGCATCTTCACCATTATCATTGTTTCTTATTACAAGGGGTGACCGGAAGTGGAAAAACAGAAGTTTATTTCCATGTGATTAATCAGGTTTTAGCTCAGGACAAACAAGTATTAGTCCTAGTCCCAGAAATTGGCTTAACGCCACAATTGCTTGCTCGTTTTAGGGAACGTTTTGATCAAGCTATTGCTGTTATCCATTCCAATTTAAATGAATCAGAACGACAAATTGCGTGGCAATCGGCTAAAGAAAATAGAGTACAAATTCTTATTGGCACCCGCGCAGCTATTTTTACTCCTATGCCACAGTTAGGTTTAATTATTATTGATGAAGAACATGATGCCTCTTTTAAACAAATGGAGGGCGTGCGTTATTCAGCGCGAGATACTGCCTTAATGCGTGCTCATCGTGCGAATATCCCTATTATTCTTGGTTCTGCGACGCCAAGCTTGGAAAGCCTTTATAATGGGAAACAACGCAAATACACCATACTACCTTTACATCATAAAGCCTTATCGGATACTCCGCTTCGTTATCACTTAATTGATTTGCGCGCACAAGTGCTACATCATGGATTGGCAACGCCCACTGTAGACACCATTAAAAAACATTTAGACAATAATAATCAGGTTTTAGTATTTATTAATCGCCGTGGTTTTGCTCCGGTACTACTGTGTCATCAATGTGGATGGATGATGGATTGTAGAGCCTGCGATAGCCATTTAACTTTACACAAACAAAGTGGGCAGATGATCTGTCATCATTGTGGTTTAACTTATCGCCCCCCTACAAGCTGCTCTAGTTGCAAGAGCAGTGAGTTAATTCCTGTAGGTGCAGGCACACAACGCATTCATGAGTATTTGCATGAGTACTTTCCTAATACCGAAGTCTTACGTATTGATAGAGATGAAACACGCAAAAAAAATGCCCTTGCTGAACATTTAAATAAAATTACTCTGGGTGAAGCACAACTTATTGTAGGTACGCAAATGCTGGCAAAAGGCCATCATTTTCCCCGTTTGTCTTTGGTCGTCATTCTCGATGCGGATGCCGGGCTTTATAACCAGGACTTTCGCGCCACAGAACATCTAGGCCAATTACTTACCCAAGTAGCAGGGCGTGCCGGACGAGCAGAACATGCTGGGGAGGTAGTAATCCAAACGCATTTGCCGCAACATCCTCTACTTAATTTATTAATTCAACAAGGATATGAAGAGTTTGCACAGGCTTTATTACTGGCCCGCCAACAAGCAGAACTCCCTCCCTTTCATTTTCTAGCCATTTTAAGAGCGCAAAGTAAATCCCAAAAGGCGGTGACTCAATTATTACAGGCCACTAAAAAATACCTACAAATCCCAGGTCTTACCATTATGGGACCAGCACCTGCACCCCTACCTCGTAAGGCTAATCAATATCGAATGCAATTATTAATCAAATCTTCGTCACGTAAAACCTTGAAAAGCGCTTTGACACCAATGCGTGAATGGTTAACAATGAATAAATTAACTAATGGCATCCGCTGGAATGTGGATGTTGATCCTATGGACTTAACATGACTGAACAAGCGATTAACGTGCATGAAAGAACCTTTGCAATAGCCTGGGGCGATATGGATGCTTTAGGTCATGTTAATAACAGCCGTTATCTGGATTATTTTCAAGAAGCACGCATTGAATGGCTTAAAGAGCTTAATATCTCTATGGCCGGTACAACTGGACCTGTTGTCATTCATGTTTCCGCCACTTTTTTAAAACCTGTTGTTTATCCTGCTACGGTCACTTTACGCAGCAGTATTCACAGTATCGGTAATTCGAGCATGCTGATGGATCATCATTTATACCAAGATGAACTCTTAATGAGCCATGGAACGAGCAAAATTGTTTGGGTCGATTATGCACAGGGAAAATCAGTACCGCTGCCTGAGCTTATTCGTTCTTTTGTTAAAGAATAAAGCCTAATACACATCTCTAACTACTCATTACAATTTCCTGGCATTATTCTTTTAAACGCAACGACGAGTGTTTTGTAGAAAACTCCTTAGCCGAACGGCTATGATAATTTACGTACGTGTCGTTCCCGCGCAGGCGGGAATCCATCCCTGTTTTAGTATAATGCCAGCTCAGAAATGGATCCCCGCCTGCGCGGGGAAGACCCTATTTTATTCAAATTGTACGAAATAAAATAATCTGGAACCTTAGCCTGACGGCTATGAGCCAAGGCCCAACCTACATTTATATAAATATACTTATCGGAAACTGCTGTTAACTTAGATGCAATTTTAATAGTTATTCTTCATCCGATCTCTCTTGGAATAACTTTAGCTTTAACTCTTATAACTTGCTATTTGCTCCACGTTAAGTTTGATATTTCTGGAAATCACTTCGAGATTCAGACCATTGTCACAAATATTAAACGGCTCCTCTAATTCCTCGGAAAGGATTTCCAAACCTAACAAAACATAAACTATCATTAGCATCATAGGAATAATTAATAGACCAAAAGTGTTCAGCCAACCAAAAGGGAACATAAGTGCATAAAAGAGTAAGGCTTGCTTTACAAAAAAGGCAAAAGCAGGCGGCATTCGCGTATTGGCAATTCGTTCGCAACCACCAATCATATCAATGAGATTGGCCACATGAGTTTCCAAAAGAGCACATTGTTGCATTCTATCCAGACTTCCGTCACGAAATTGATTAATAATTGAATACATACGTTGAGTTACAAGCAGTACAGGGTGAAGTGAATTCACTTCTTTAAAGCCTAATTGCTTTAACTCATCTTCCAGAGTTTTTTTATCTTTACGTAGATTTGCCATAACAATTACTGGCAACGTACTTAGCAAGAGATAAAACTCAGGAGATTTTTCCAAGCCAAAATAGCTATCAAATTTTAATGCCAGATTCCTGCAATTGTTTACAATAGAGCCCCATAAAGTTCGTCCTTCCCACCAACGAGCATAACTGGAATTTACTCTGAACGAGATAACAATGGTCAAAATAAAAGAGAAAATAAGATGAAATTGACCCAGGTCATGACGAGTAATATGGGGAAAGATAACGCCAACGAGAATTTCATATACAGTAATCACTACCATGATGGGTAATAATTTACGAAATACTCTTTCCTTATAAAATAAGTATAAATGGGGTGCCCATGTTAAAAGATTGTATGCTTTTTTAGCCATTAATACTCCACTTAATAAGATTAGACCTCTTTCGAAACCCCGATCACCCCAACTCCATGTTATAAATTGAAGCAATTAAGTTAAATCGTAATCCAAATCGTTTCCGTCTATTTCTATATCTATCTGATATTATTTTGAATCTTTTAAGCATCCCAATAACGTTTTC
>CANJQE010000012.1 GCA_947476305.1 Legionellaceae bacterium | reverse complement strand
GATGGCAGATCTGCCAATGATTTTTAGATGGAATTTTATTACCACCACTTTGTGGATCGTATGTGTATACCCATTTGCTCATGCCGTTAGGCTAGCATAATGGCTAGTTTAAGAAAACCTCAGTTTGTGACCGCGCGCAGTATATCATGGATTGACTCCATTGGTACTCCATTTTCTCTAAAGCTTAACCAAGAGCTAGAAACTTTTTTAAACGAGCATGATATTGAAAAAATAGAAAAGGTAAATGCAGTATTAGCCAAGCGAATTAAGAAAGAATGCTTGAAAATTCGCGACGCATTTTTTGAAAAAACACAGGTTCTCATTAATCCTAAACATCCTAAAACTGGAGTTGAACTCAGTAATGAAGAACTTAGTACTCAGGGAGTAACCGCATCTTTTGTTGTTCGTGGTCAAGCTGGTGACTACGGTATTTCTTGGATTAATACCTTAGGTAAGGCAGCACCAATCGCTTTAGAGTCCTACCCCGAACTACATGATTTCTTATCTTGCCAAGATACTATTGAGGGTGAAGAGTTAATTCAGTTAAAAGCCCATTTAGTCCAAGTGAAAACCACTCATGCTATTGGTATGGGCGATTTTAAAACTAAATTACAAGATTGTTTATTGCGTAGGCCTGCTGTTTCTAAGGAAACTCAAGCTGCTCCAAGTAAACGCTTAGATTTAGGTCTTTTTAAAGATCTGGAGCGATGTCTCGGACGTCAAGCGGGAAAGTCGCAAGAATCTGAGTTGGTCACTCCTGAAAAACAAAAGTCAAAAGTGGCTCAGACCGGAAAGCTAAAATTAAGTGAGTACTCAGCTATTACTACTTTATTTGCTCACCGACCTGAAGAAGCTCCTGAGATAACATGGGTAGATGATAAACCATTAACTATTATTGATAACCATTGGTAATTGGATAACGCCAATCTTTACCAAAAGCACGCGGGCTAATCTTAATTCCTGGAGCAGCCTGCCTTCTTTTATACTCATTACGTTTAATCAATTTTATTATTTTATCTACTACAAGAGGATCAAATCCTTCTTGTACTATTTCAGAGGCAGTTAAATTATTTTCTACATAACCTACAATAATCGCATCTAAAATAGGATATTCAGGAAGACTGTCTTGATCTTTTTGATTATCTCTTAGTTCTGCGGAAGGGGCTCGCGTTATAACTCGTTCAGGAATAACTGGAGAAAGGCTGTTTCTATAATTAGCTAAAGCATAGACTTGGGTTTTTAATACATCTTTTAGCACAGAAAAACCGCCTGCCATATCTCCATATAAGGTAGCGTAGCCTACGGCGCTTTCGCTCTTATTACTCGTAGTTAGCACCATTTTTCCTGTTTTATTGGATAAGGCCATTAATAGCATTCCGCGAATTCTTGCTTGTATATTTTCTTCAGTAAGATCAGCTTCTAAGCCTTTAAAGACTTCTTCCAAGGTGGTATTTACCGTTTGAAAAATAGGATTAATGGGTAAAATAGAATAAGAAACATTTAGGGCCTTAATTTCTTCTAAGGCATCGTCATTACTCATTGCTGCGGTATAAATTGAAGGCATCATAACTGCATGAACCTTATTGGCGCCTAAAGCATCTACTGCAATAGCCAAGGTTAATGCAGAATCAATTCCTCCCGACAAGCCTAAAATTACTCCGGGGAATTTATTTTTTTCGACGTAATCCCTAGTGCCGCAAACTAAGGCCTGATAAATTAGCTCTTCAATATCAAGAAGAGGCGCAATAGGCCCAGTCATTTTACCTTCTTGCAGTTCTACAGTAGTTAAATCTTCGATAAAAACGGGAGAACGAGCACAGAGTGCTCCTTGCTTATTCATTGCCAATGATTGTCCATCAAATAACAACTCATCTTGCCCCCCTATTTGATTCACATAAATGATATTAACTCCTTGTAAGGTATAATCTTTAATTACCTCTTCGCGTTTAAAATATTTATCGTAGTCGAAAGGGGAGGCATTGATGCTGATAATGGTAGAAGCGCCTTCATTTATTAAATCTTCAGCAGGTCCTTGTTGCCATAAATCCTCACAAATAAGGATGCCAATTTTATGTTCATTAATTGTTAAAATACAGGGATCTTGAGGCCCAGATAGGAAATAACGCGCCTCATCAAAGATTTCATAATTCGGTAAATTTTGTTTATGGTATTGGCGTATTTTTTGACCTTTATAAAAAACACTTAAGCTGTTATAACAACCTTCAGGTTCTAAAGTTGGATGACCTAAGATTACGTAACAGTCTTCAGTGATCTCTTGAATTTTTTTTAAGCTTTTTTCCACGGATTGGTAAAATTCTTTCCGAAAAAGTAAATCTTCTGGTGGATAACCAGAAATGACCAGCTCTGGAAATACAATAACATGATGCTTTTTCTGATTATTTTTAATGGTTTTAATAATTTTTTTTTCATTGTCAGAGATGGCCCCTACAGTCGGATTAATTTGAGCCATCAGTATTTTAAGGTGGTTAGGCATCATGCTTTATGTAATTTAAGTTATTAAATAGAATCATAGTTTAATACAAAGTATAGTTAATCCCAAGATACAACTGTCAATTAGAGTAAAAATTGACTACAATAACTCCTTTTTTTTGGAACAACTCACTGTATGCTAAATGAAGCAATCTCAAAAATGCCGGAAGCATTTGAGTCAAAAATATTGCTCAGAGGGCAAGAGTATTTTTTAAAAGGTCAAGTTCTAAATATTCGTTTCAGTGAAGGATTACTACGCGGTCGAGTTAAGGGAAGCTCTAGTCAAATCTATGATGTGCATATGGATTTAAAAAGTTGGCCAGGAAATCCATCTCGATGTACTTGTGTTTATCACCAAAATTGTAAACATGCAGCGGCTTGTTTATTTGCTTTAAGAGATCGGGATCAGCTTAATTCAACTTCCCACTCTCCAGATAGATTAGATAGAAAATTAGATATATGGTTAAAAAATCTGCGTGCTCAAGAGGAACAAAAAAACCCGCAAAAATCAGCATCTAGTCATCACTTAACTTATTTAATTCAATTAAAATTAGATGGATATGAGCATAAAGTTATTATTCGTTTAGCACTTGCTAAATTATTAAAACGCGGAGGCTATGGTAAAAAAATAGTTTTTAATAGTTTAGCTGAATCAAAGAAACAACATTTTATTGAAGAAGATGAAGATATCATAGCCCAATTATTATTCAAATGTGCCGTAGCAGGGTGGTTTGATAGTCTAGTGATTCGTAATAGTGAGTTATTAGCACGCATTATTTCTACTGGGCGTGCCTTTTTTGTAGAACAGGATGAAGCACCTATTCAATTAGGTGAAGATCTAGAGGGTGTATGCCAATGGATTCTTTCTGCTAATGGTAATCAACGTTTAGTTCTTACTCAGGGTGAGGAAATACTAGAGCCTTTATTATTGGATGAATGTTGGTACTCTGATAATGATAAGGCGCAAATGGGCCGATTACATACGTCTTATCCCGCGAAACAATTACGTCATTTATTAGATGCTCCGCCTATTCCTTTGGAGCAGGCAGAGTTATTAAGCGAAAAAATGGCTGCTACTTGTCCTGATTTCCCTGCTCCAAAAGTCTTTAAGCAAAGGGAAATCGTAGAAAAAACGCCTATTCCTGTACTAATTTTAGATACTATTCATCAGCAAGATATGGAGTATTCGTGGCTTTATGAAGAAGATGAAGCGATCGAAGCCATCTTTATAGCTAAGCTTGTTTTTGATTATGATGGAATAAGAATACCTTATAATGACCATTGCCCCTTTGTCATGCGTGAACAGGAAGATATCCTTGTTGAATATAAACGCGATACGGCTTTTGAATCTTTGAAAAGAGAGGAGTTGCAACAGACTATAGCCTTACGACTTACTGAGCTTTGGGAAGCGAAGCAATGGAATATAAGTGAAGAATCTTTTTTTGTTTTGGAGCATATTCGCGTTTTTTCTGATTTAGATCTACTTTATAGCCAATCTATTCCCTATCTAAAGCAAAAAGCTTGGCATATTGAATTTGCCAGTCCTTTATATCAGGAAATAATTCATATTGACGATGTCGAATGGTATTCCGAGTTAGAGGAAAATACGACTGACTTTTTTTCCTATCAATTAGGTATTTTGGTAGAAGGTAAACCGGTTAGTATAGTTCCTTTAGTAGCTGATTTAATTCAACGTTATACAGGGAGTACGCTGGATCTCTTAGCGGATGATCAATTAGTGACTTTGCCATTAAGTAATGGACGTGCTTTACAATTGCCCATGGGACGTATCAAGCCTTTAGTTCGCCTTTTGTTACAATTTGGTACACGCCACATTAATGAGCAGCAGCAATTAGAAATTAGTAAATATCAATTAATTTTGATGCAAGAAGCGGAGTTAGCATTAGCTGCTACTGCAGCTCGTTGGCAGGGTGCTGAATTATTGCGACAGGAATTAAAACAATTGACGCAGATGAAAGAGCTTCCTGAAATTAAAGCGCCTGCAGGACTTAAAGCACAATTAAGAGATTATCAGTTATATGGATTAAGTTGGTTGCAATTTCTGCGTGTAAGTCGCTTTAATGGCGTATTAGCGGATGACATGGGCTTAGGTAAAACCGTACAAACTCTGGCGCATCTGCAATATGAAAAAGAGCAAGGGCGCTTAAATCATACCGCTTTAATTGTTGCCCCCACGAGCTTAGTGGGGAATTGGTATGCCGAAGCTCAACGTTTTACCCCTGAGTTAAAGGTTTTAATTTATCATGGTAGTGATAGGCATCAAGATAATTTTGAGGATTATGATTTAATAATTTCTACTTATGGCTTAATTCATCGAGATAAAGAAAAATTTATTGCTTATCATTTCTATTATTTGATTTTAGATGAAGCCCAATTCATTAAAAATGCGCGTACTAAAACAACGCAAATTATTCAGCAATTAAAAGCATCTCATCGTTTATGCCTTACAGGAACTCCCTTAGAAAATCATTTGGGTGAATTATGGTCTTTATTTCATTTTCTCATGCCGGGTCTTTTAGGGGACAGTAAACAATTTAGATTATGGTTTAGAACACCGATAGAGAAATATGCGGACAATGACCGTCGTGAATTATTAGCCCGGCGAGTAAAACCGTTCATGCTGCGACGCACTAAAAATCAAGTAGCAAGTGAATTGCCTCCGAAAACGGAAATGACTCGTACCATAGAATTAGTAGATGCTCAGCGTGATCTCTATGAGGCCATTCGAATGAGTATGGAAAAGAAAGTTCGAGATGCTATTGCTAAACAAGGCTTAGGAAAAAGCCATATCTTATTATTAGATGCTTTACTGAAACTACGACAAGTATGCTGTGACCCTCGATTATTATCTTTACCCGAAGCTGAAATAGCTCGTGGTACTTCAGCCAAGTTAGAAGTCTTAATGGAGTTGTTGGATAACTTAGTGGAGGAAAAAAGAAGAGTCTTAATTTTTTCTCAATTCACTTCTATGCTGCAGCTTATTGAAGAGGAGCTTGTTGCAAAAAAATATGATTATTTAAAACTAACGGGGCAAACAAAAAATAGACAAGCCTTAGTTGAGCAATTCCAAGAAGGGAATACACCTATTTTTCTTATCAGCTTAAAGGCTGGTGGCACAGGACTTAATTTAACTAAGGCCGACACAGTAATTCACTATGATCCTTGGTGGAATCCCGCAGTTGAAGATCAAGCAACTGATAGAACGCACCGAATAGGCCAGGAAAATCCAGTTTTTGTTTATAAGTTAATTACTGCAGGAACGGTTGAAGAAGCAATTTTAGGAATGCAGGAACGAAAAAGACAACTAGTAGATGGTATATTGAGCGCGGATGCCTCACAAACCTTGTCTTTAACAGAAGCTGATTTAGAGCAATTCTTTATGCCTTTAGATGTTGAGAGCAGATTAAAATAGAGCAAGCGAATGCACAGCATTTTTTGTTTTTTCATAAGAAAAATGTAATAAAAACATAGCAAAGTAAAGAATGATCACTTATGCTTTTAATGATGACCATTATGGAGAAGCATATGAAACTATGGAAGGCAGTATGTGGTTTTTTAGTAAGTTGTTATTTACCTTTAGCTTTTGCAGGATCGGCTGCGGGAACATGGACCACCATTGATGATAAAACTGGTGCAAAAAGAGCTGTAGTACGAGTTTCTGATTCTGGCGGCACTCTAAGCGGCACGATAATAAAGGTATTCCCACAAGCCGGCGATACAGGAATGTGCAATAATTGTCCTGGCGCCTTTAAAGGGAAAAAAGTTCAAGGTCTAAATTTCTTATGGGGTCTCAAAGCCGATGGCGATAATGAATGGTCGGGTGGTTCTATTTTAGATCCTAAAACAGGCAAAGTATATAAAGCTAAAGTGACTTTAAAAGGTAATAAACTTTATGTGCGAGGATACTTAGGTGTGTCTTTGTTGGGTCGCACGCAAGTCTGGGTTCGCTGAGGAACGGCTGTATTTGGTCCATCTTGAACGAAAAATGTTGGGGGAAAATGCTCACATGGGCTTTCCCCCAACATTTTTCGTTCAACCTGAACTCAAATTCAACCGTTCAGGAAGAGGAGTCTGTGTAATCGTCTACTTTATAACAGTCTATTTTTCTTATTAACTAATTACTTTTTTAGAAAAGCCAATTAGAATACGGGTCAATCAATTTTTATTCTGCTTTTGTCATGATGCTCGATACTCCAACCGCTAAAAAATCCGTTGATCCTTTAAAACGGCCTCCTCATTCAGCAGAGGCGGAACAAGCCATTATTGGTGGTTTGATGTTAGATAACCAAGTATGGGATAAAGTCAGCTCTAAATTATGTGATACTGATTTTTATCGAACGGAACATCGTATTTTATTTAGATCAGTTGCTTCTTTAGCCAAAAAAAATCAGCCTTTTGATGTAGTAACTTTGCTGGATGTTTTAAAGTCTCATAATGAATTAGATGATGCAGGCGGTGAAGTTTACTTATTTGAATTGGCTAATAATACCCCCAGTGTTGCTAACATTACTGCTTATGCTGATATTGTTAGAGAAAAATCAGTACAAAGGCAGTTAATTACTGTGGCGACCGAAATTGCTGATTCAGCTTATAACCCCGTAGGGCGACAAGTACCTGAATTATTGGATTTAGCAGAAAGTAAAGTCTTTGCCATTGGGGAACAAACCGGCGGAGATGGTGGGCCTGAAAATATTAAATCGATTCTGGTACGAACCGTAGAAAAAATTGATGCTCTTTATCATAGTGGTGATTCAATTACCGGTCTTGCAACAGGTTTATCCGATTTAGATGAAATGACTTCTGGTTTACAGCCCTCAGACTTAGTTATTGTTGCTGGACGTCCTTCCATGGGTAAAACCACTTTGGTAATGAACATGGCGGAGCATGCTGCTATCAAATCGGGTAAACCGGTTTTAGTCTTTTCTATGGAAATGCCTTCAGATTCTTTAGCCATGCGGATGATGTCTTCTTTAGGTCGTATCGATCAGCATCGAATCAGAACCGGTAAATTAGAAGATGATGATTGGCCAAGGGTTACTTCGGCTGTACACATGCTCTCCGAAGCACCCTTATTCATAGATGATACACCTGCTATGAGCCCTAGTGAGATGAGAGCTCGTGCGCGGCGCTTAGCCAAAGAACATGGTTCCATAGGATTGATTGTAGTGGATTATTTACAATTGATGAAGGTTCCTGGTTTTAGCGCCGACAGTAGAACCGCAGAGATTTCAGAAATTTCGCGCAGTCTTAAGGCTTTGGCTAAAGAATTACAGGTGCCTGTGGTTGCCCTTTCTCAGTTAAACCGAAGCTTGGAGCAACGAGCCGATAAGCGCCCAGTAATGTCTGACTTAAGAGAGTCAGGAGCCATTGAGCAAGATGCAGATTTAATTTGTTTCATTTATCGTGACGAAGTATACAATGAAGACAGCCCAGACAAGGGCACCGCTGAAATTATTATTGCAAAACAAAGAAATGGCCCGATTGGTAGGGTTCGTGTAGCCTTTATTGGTAAATACACACGCTTTGAAGATTTAGCATTTAATGGTTATCAAGGAGTTGATTGATGTCGAGACCAACTCGAATTATCATTGATGCCCATGCCTTAGTACACAATGTAGCTAAAATAAGACAGCTAGCTTCTGGTAAAAAACTCATTGCTATGGTTAAAGCCAATGCTTATGGTTGTGGTTTAGATAAAGTCGTGTCTGTTTTAGAGGGGCGTGTTGATGCTTTAGGTGTGGCCTGTCTTGAAGAGGCATTAACTATTCGCGCGCTCGGTATAAAAACGAACTGTATCCTTTTTCAAGGAGTCTTTAGCCCGGAAGAATGGCAGGCAGTCTCAGAAAAGCAATTTGCCTGTGTCATTCATCAACAGCGACAGCTCAAGTGGCTTCTAAGCGCGCCTTTGGCTAAGTCAGTAAGCATCTGGATTAAAGTGAACACGGGGATGAATCGCCTGGGTTTTAATCCTGCAGAGCTTCCAAAGGTCATCGAGCAATTAGAACATTGTTCTTGGGTTAATAAAGATCTTAGTCTTATGACTCATTTAGCCTGTGCTGATGAGCCAGAGCGCTTGGAAAATCAGAATCAAATTTCCTTATTTAACAGTATTAAGCTTTCAGGGATTAAGCAAAGAAGTATTGCTAATTCAGCTGCCATTTTTTCTTTTCCTGAAGTTCCAGCTCATGCAGTGCGTGCGGGGATTATGTTGTATGGGGTTTCTCCCTTTCCTGAGCAAACAGCCCTGAGTTTAGGTCTAAAACCAGTGATGCGTTTCGTCTCCTCCATTACTGCAATTCACAATACTCCTTCTTCAGCCTCAGTAGGTTATGGAGCTACTTGGAGCAGTGACAAATCCTCCATTATAGGGATTATTCCAGTGGGTTATGGTGATGGATATCCTCGCCATATTGCCCCTAATACTCCAGTTTGGGTGGGTGGAAGGGAGGTTCCTATAGTGGGGCGAGTTTCTATGGATATGATTGCTATTGATTTAACTACTTATCCTGAAGTACAAATTGGAGATTCGGTAGAATTGTGGGGGAGACATATTGCAGTAGAGCGTATTGCTGCATCAGCTAAAACCATAGGCTATGAGTTGCTTTGTCAAATTACAGAAAGACCACGTATTTGATTTGACCTCATTCGAAATTTTTTTAAGGCCTATTGATTAGTAAAAGAGGTAACTTGGGGTATAAAAGACTTACCCTGAGTTATGGATAATAAATGTTCGTGATGATAGAATTAGCTTCTATTGCAAAACTTTTAGTCAGGTGAATTATAATGAAAAAATTAACTGTTGCAGCCTTGTCTTTTTCTGTTTTATTAGTAGGTTGCGCACCAATGAATAATGAAGGCGTAGGTACTATTGGTGGGGGCGTTATTGGTGGATTAGTAGGTAGCCAATTCGGTAGCGGGTCGGGTAGAGTAATGGCTGCTGCAGGTGGCGCGCTTCTTGGTGCTTATTTAGGTGGGCAAATTGGTAAAACCATGGATAAAGTCGATCGCATGGAAATGCAACGTGCTTTAGAAACTGCACCGACGGGTAGGACAGTGGTATGGTCTAACCCAGATAGCGGAAACCGTTATACTGTAAAACCTGTTCGTACTTATTACCGTTCTTCACAACCTTGCCGCGAGTACATTACTAAAGCGATTATTGGTGGTAAAACAGAGCAAATTTATGGCAAAGCTTGTCGTCAAGCGGATGGTTCGTGGCGCGTAGTCAACTAATCGTCCTGGAAAAGCCAGATTTGGTCCATCTTTGACGAAAAAAAGAGCTGATAAATGCTCACATACTGATGTATGCTGCGCTTTCTCAGCTTTTTTTTTTCGTCAAACCTGGACTCAAATCTGGCTTTTCCTCAAGGTTCAATCATTCTCCCTCTTGCAGGGCTTGTCCTGATTTTAAATAATAAATAGCTAATGCTTTCGCAAAATAAAGAGGGGATGTTATAGTATTCTTTTTTTCAGGTGATAGGCGCTTATGTTGGCAGCAATTCGATTCTTGTTGTTTTTTATGTGCAGTATTCCGCTTTGGGCAAATACTCAATCTTATTCATGGTATACCATGGATGCCAAAAAACAAGTAACGCTTAATGTTGAGTTATTTCTTTCTTCGACCTGTCCTCATTGCCAGAAAGCGGATGCATTTTTCAAAGAAATTGAGCCTAAAACACCTTGGTTACATATTCAACGTCATTTGATCAATCAAGACAAAGATGCATTAACTCTTTTTAATCAATTTTTAACAGAGCAAAAAGCGAGTGATTTTGCGGTGCCATCCATGTTTTTTTGTAATTCGCGTTGGTTGGGATTTGAGTCAGCAGAAACTACTGGTAAAGACCTTCTAAATGCTTTGAACTATTGTAAACAACAAATAGAAAAGAAAGGAACCCTAACGGACGCGGCAGTGAATGTGATTAAGCGCTGGGCAAATGCTAATATGTACAATGCTAGTATGACCGAGCAGCCTTCAATCCTGCAGTATTTATTAGTAGTAGTATTTTTAGATATTACTAATTCTTGTTCTTTATTTTGTTTTTTTGGTTTTTTAGCAGTACTGTCCATTCAGCATAGCAAAAAAAATCAATTGCTTACTGGCTGTTTGTTTATTTTAGCAATTGTTTTTGTACATTGGTTTCAACAAACTCAAACTAATATTTTTTATCAAATCTTACCGTGGTTTAGAATTGTTGCTGTAATTATGGGATTAAGTAGTCTTTATCTAGCGGTTCTGTATTATAGAAAACAAGTGATAAAACCTTACTTATTATTTATTTGGACATTCTTCTTCGCTTTAACAGTCTATGCTTATCAACAAACCTGTGTGATGAACTGGTCCTATATCTTTGAACAATGGCTTACTAACCAAAGATTATCAGGAGTGCAGCCAGGGTTATTGCAGTTAATTTATCAAGTTTTGTATTGTTTGCCTTTAATTGTAGTTTTGTTAGTTTATTGGCTTCTTAGTTCATTTAACTTTTTTAACTTTTTTAAATCCGCATTAGAAAATATAGGTTTATTATTCATTAGTTTTATTGCTTTATTTTTACTGATCCAGCCCGCACTATTGTCTTATTATTTAATATCTTATCTCACTTTATTGTTAGGGATTGTTGCTGGAATTATTGTTAATTGGTACAGAAATAAGAAGCAATATTAAGAAATAAATGCTGTTCTTTTATATTTATGTGATTTATAGAATACACTTAATAGTAAGAAGGCTTAAAGAAATCTCTCATGATTGATTTGGATTTGAAGAAAAAAATTGCCAATACGCTGAGTAAATATGAGCTTAAGTGCGATAAATTACAATTGCAAATTGACACTTTAAAAAATGCCATTAATGAGGTAATTATTACTCCCGGTATCAATTACGAAAAAGACGAGCATTTTTCGCAATTACAGGCTCAACTGGATGCGGAATTTGATGCAGTTGCTATAGATAAAAAAGTAAAGCGCTTAGTGCATGTAATTGATAAATTAGAAAAGAAAAAAGCTGAGAAAAAACGTAATATCATTCATTTTATCAAAGAAAGCTCTGAATCATTGGAGCGCTTAGCTAGTAAATCACAAGATAAACGTGCCGTAAGCAAGTTGCAAAAGATGCTCAGTTCTGAAGTAGATCATGAGCTATTAGTAAGTCAACTCAATGAAGCTTTATCTCTTTGTACTTTGTCCCTATTAAAAGAGCTAGATGAAGCACAAAGTTCTAATAGCCCATCCTCTCAGCTAGAAGAAATAAATCCTAAGGTGAATCTTAGTTTACAACAATTGATTGATCATCTTTCTATTCCACAGGATTTAGATTCAAAAAGAGATACTCTTAAAGTCCGATTAGAAAAGCAATTAACCGGAGAAAATTTAAGTAAAGTTATTGATGGACTCACGGAGCTGGTAGTAGATGCCTTTAATGTAGAGCAAAACCGTTTTAAAGGATTTTTACAACAATTAACCACCCAATTGCAAGATTTTGATGTTTTTCTAAAATCTTCTGATGAAAACAGAACTGAAGCCTCTGAAGAAAGTCGCCAATTAGAAACCTCGATCCAAGAGGACATAGATCAAATTAAAAATCATATAGATAACTCTAAAACTATTGAAGAGTTATCAATGAGAATCAATAACAACCTGAGTGTAATTGGTGATAGGATAAAAGAATATAGAGCGAATGAGCAGCAACGAGATCAGCAGTATCAAAAACAAGTGAAGCAACTTAAATCAAAACTTACTGAATCAGAACAAAATGCTGAAGAAATTAAAAATTTGCTTACTTATCAAAAATATAAAATTAACCATGATAGTTTAACGAGCTTACCTAATCGTGAGTCTTATGATGAATATATTTTGGAAGCGCTGCAACGTTGGCAAGAAAGTGGTAAGGTATTATCGCTTGCAGTAGGAGATATCGATCACTTTAAATTTATTAATGATACTTTTGGCCATTTGGCTGGGGATAAAGTACTTAAAAAAGTCGCTTCTATTTTTAAATCTTCTATGCGAGATTCAGATTATATTGCTCGCTATGGTGGTGAAGAGTTTGTACTTATTTTTGAAGATACAACGAGTAAGGCCGCTCTGGCAATTGTAGAAAAACTGCGCAAATCAGTTAAGGATTGTCAATTTGTTTATCGAGACAATAAAGTAGATGTTACCGTTTCTTTTGGTCTTACTACCATTGTTGCAGGAGATAACATTGAATCATTATTTATGCGTGCTGATAGTGCACTGTATAAAGCAAAAGATGCTGGACGTAATCGTAGCGCTATCTTATAAAAGACCTCTCTTTTAGTAAAAATTTGACTTGCTATTCAAGCAATCATTTGGGATCATCATGATTCTTTGTTTTCTAGGCTATGTTATGAGCAAACCCATTAACATTCCCGTAGTAGTTGAAAGTGGTAAAAAATACACCACATCCCACGGTGTCACTGCAATTAAAGACGGTATTAAATCTACCCAAGAAACTCATGAACGATTAGCAAAACCAAAATGGTTGCGCATTGTTAATCAAATTACTCCTGCTTATAACCAAGTAAAAGAACAAGTGCAAAAACACCGCTTAGCTACTGTTTGTGAAGAAGCTAAATGTCCTAATATTGCAGAGTGTTGGTCTCATGGTACAGCAACCATTATGTTAATGGGGGCTATTTGTACTAGAGCTTGTCGTTTTTGTGCTGTTGATACGGGTAATCCTCAGGGGTGGTTAGATGCCCAAGAACCAGAAAATACGGCAAAAACAGTGCAAATCATGAATTTGGATTATGTGGTATTAACCTCAGTAAATCGAGATGATTTGCCTGATGGTGGTGCCTATCATTACGCAAAAACAATAAGCGCTATAAAAGCAAGTTCTCCTAAAACTAAAATTGAAGCCTTGACCCCTGATTTTCAAGGAGTAGAAAAGGATGTTGCAGTATTACTTGATAGTGGCGTCGATGTCTTTGCGCAAAATGTTGAAACGGTAGAGCGTTTAACTCATCCAGTGCGTGATAATAGAGCCGGTTATCATCAAACTTTAAATGTCTTGGCTTTCGCAAAAAAATACAGACCAGATGTATTAACCAAAACTAGCTTAATGCTCGGTTTAGGTGAAACAGATGAAGAAATCATCCAAACTATGGATGATCTAAGAGCCTGCAATGTAGATATTTTAACCTTAGGGCAGTACTTACAACCGACAAAAAATCATTTACCCATCCAACGCTATGTTACTCCGGAAACCTTCGCTGAACTCAGAGAAATAGGCTTGAAAAAAGGCTTTTTTGAAGTCGCATCTGGTCCCTTAGTTCGGTCGAGTTATAGAGCTGATCGGATATTTAAACGGGATAACTTAGGTTTATAGTTAATTACTCCATTTGGTGACTATAATGTAGGTCGAGCCTTGGCTTAATGGCACTACCTTAAGGACTTTTTCTTTAAAATCCTCTCTCCCCTAAGGGGAGAGAGTTAGAGAGAGGGGTATTAAAATCAACCCTCCCCCATACTTGGGAGAGTGGATTTTCCTTAAGGTAGTGCCATTGAGCCTTGGCTCGACCTACATTATTTAATTTGTACCTTTAATTGGGAACTAGCAATTCCTGCGGCAAACACCGCAGGAATTTATTCTTACATGCTGAATCGCACCTCATCAGTTGTCCTTCCTGAACGCAACAAAGGAATAGTTGCTGCTACAGGATCAACTTCTTCAGCGGTATGTGCGTTTTTAATCTGTCCTATGATCTCTTTTGTTTTTATTCCTAGTTGAGTTACTTCTGCTTTAAATTCGGCAAGTAAATTATTGGGATTAGGATTTGGTTCCTTATTTTCTACGATACTGTGCTTCGATAGTGCGATTAGTTCATCCAGAAAGGCTTTGCACCCTAAGGATTTTTCATTCTTGGCTAAACGCAGCATGTGTGCCATTTTGCGCTTTTCCGCTACTTCGAAAGAGATCTCATGTTCGCTGGCAACATGTTGCATCAGCTCCATTAATTTGCTTTCAATAGCATCCTTTGTAACACTAGGATTTTTTATCATCTCAATTAAGCCAAATGAACCGGCCAGTTCTTTTAAAGTAGCATTTTTTACGGTTAAGTTTAAATTCCACATGTCAGAATAGACCACTGCTTGTTGAATCAATGCTAAACCAGTAAGAACAAAAGCAAGTTTATGCAGATAATTGTGCGTATTTTGGATAGTCTCTTCTTCTGGTGAAAGTAGACGAGGAAGTGCTGTGGGTATTGCTGTTTGTCTTAGTGTCAAAAATAATGGCTTCCATAAGCGCAGTTCAATTTGTTGTTGATAAAATGCTCCATGGACTTTAGTGTGAAGACGTAGCACAGGTACTATTCCTTGACCTAGCTTATTGAGTTCTGTTTCTAAACCGTATCTTCTGACTAGAGGCATAGAATGTTCAGGTGGACGGCCTTTGAAAAAGTAAGATGACAGCTGATCTCCTAAACGTTTATTAATAAGTTTAGTAACCTCATTTGTACCTAAACAGCATTTTTCTATAAGTGAAGTAATGCTACGTTTATCGATAAGATTTAATTCTTTTTCCTGCTTTGCTAATTGTCCATTGATGGCAGTGATAAGATCATCGGCCTTTTCTTTGGGGGTAAGAAGTGCTCCAGCTTCTAGAAGTTTTATCAATCTATTTTTCTCTGCTAATAACTCCCCAGGAGCTAGTCTTATGCTGTGGTCTTGACAGAACATTTCTAAATAGCCTAATGCGGTAGCGGTATAAAGAATATTTTGATATTGAGCATGCCAGTTTACTATTCGAAGTCGATCAAGATAAAAGCTCTCGGGTACTGTGTGTAAAACAGAGCTTTCAGGTTGCTGTAAAACGGCAATCAATAAGGCATGAGAGGCATAGGCGCCGAGGTATTTTGAGCATAAAATGGGTACATCAAGTCGGTACGCCTCTGGCGAGCTTACAAATTTATCAATCCAGTTTAAAGTAAACTCTAAATTAAATTGTTTACCAGATAAACGTTCTTGAAATTTCTTCTGTTCGAGAGCAACGATATTCCGGGCAACTAGTCCTCGTGATTGGTTAATGTGATAATTCTTAAGCTCTAGATTAATTTGGGACATTTTATGATAAATAAAATCCAGGGCCTCTTTTAATAGCATACTGGCATCCCCTGGCTCGCTTACTCTTCGACTAATATCGTCTAGGAAGTAATTAGTTTCTCGTACATGCGCAGGTGATTCTAAACTTTTAATTTGTTCTATAAATGAATAGATGACTCTAGATAAACCTTCATGTAAACCTAAGCTTTCAATTTGTGCTTTAATAGCCTCTCGACTAAAAGCTTGCTGTAATCTAGTGATTTGTTGCCGGTTATTAGGAGTGAAAAAGGCTAGCTTATTGCGAACTTCTTCCAATACATCGAGTATTAAATCCACATTTGGAGTCTTTGCAAATAAGGCAGTTATTGCTTCATCTATATTTTTTTGCGGCCGTATCACGCAGGCTTCTGGAGGCAGTACCAAGCTTGTGTTTAATGCAAGTTCATGAATTAAAGATTCTGTTGGTGAAGTTACCCATTTACTTGCCTCAAGAGAAGTCTGAAGTGTACTCAACTCTTCTGCAAGCATATGGTTACCTTCTTCGCCCAACAAAGACCGGACTCTTTTTCTTAGTGTCTCTTGCTGACTACCATAGCCTTCGTATAGTTCTAGCATTCTTGGGTCAAGACTATTAAGTACAGTAAAACGTTTTGCTTCTATTTCTAAATACTTAGCGATTAAAATTTTGACAAGCTTATAGCGATTTTTAGATTCCCATTCAGAAAATGTTTCATAGTAGGCCATTTGCTTGTTATGAAATGTTTCTAAATAGTCACGGCCTGTGGTCATGAACAGGCGATCATTTTTCATTCTCTCACTATCTACATTGGAAAGTACTCTGTCTGCGGAGGGTGTACTTTCTGCTATTGGTGAGGTGGGAGAGTTGTCTTCTTTTAAGTACACTTCGCTCATATAAGCACATAAATCTTCAAAGGATTTAAGCATTTCTTCTGCTCGAGATAATAAGAGAGCGTCGATATCCGTAGGTGATTCAAAGAGAAATTTTGATTTGGTAGCAATCATATAAGCTGATAGAAATTGGCGTTCTGCGTGATAGACATTAGATAAACTACTACGAGAGGGCAAAACAATGTCTTTCGTTTGTTTTAAGTGCATTAATAATTTACGAGTGGTGGTTTGTGTTTTCGGGTCAAGGAGAAATTTTTCTAATTGTGGAAAGGATTCATGTTGGGCTTGTTCGAGTGAAACCATATCATGAACATAATGAAATGATTCTGAAGCAGTTTGTTTTAAATGCAATTGCTTCCACCATCGCTGGATAACCCAAGCTGCTTGTACGCGATGTACCTCAGTAGCATCCCTGTGAATTGTCCCTGTTGTTGCGGAGTCAGATGAAGGGCGCGTAAAAAATGATGTTCTATCAATTTGTAATTTCATTCCTTTCTCCTATTTTTCCATTTACCACAGTCTGACCAAAATTAATTCGGTTTGTCAATAGGGAGACTTTATTGTCTATATTGTCATTAACAATTTAATGACAATATTAAGAAAAAATAGAATAAGTAGATCCTTGTATTTATTAAAAAATTATAAAAATGAGTCCGAGTGATATGGTCTAAAATTAGGCTAAATGAATATTTATTTTCTTGGTTTTTTTATGCAAAAAATATGAAAAAAGATACATTACTAGTCCTATTCCTAGGGCGCAGATACCCATAAGCCAATAATAGTCTTTATAATAAGCTAAGCTTTCTACGGGGGAGTGGATCCCCTCTGGAATTGCTACTAAACCGGCGATTCGGCCTGAAATGGCATTGGAAAGTGAGCTCGCTAAGTACCAAACACCCATGGCAAAAGCGATGTCTTTACCATCACAATACAAACCGATCATACTCAGCCCAATTGCGCTAACCCATAATTCGGCAATCGAAATTAAAATATAGGTTAGGGCAATGTAATTTCCTTCCACTAAACCATTAACTGCACGAGTAGCAGCAAAAGTCATTACTAGTAAGGCAACACTAGCAAGTAAAGTGCCGGCAGCAAATTGATAAGGAATGGTGAAACGGGGGAATAATCTATAGAAACGTGGTAATTGACTGCCAATAAGTAGGATTAATAATGGATTTAACATTTGATATTGCGCAGCAGAAATAGTAAACCCTAATAAATGATGATTAGAATTACTGTTTGCAAATAATACTAGGGTACTATTCATCTGATTATAAATAATAAAAAAAACAACAGCTTCGATGATAAGAAGGAGAGCAATCATTTGTTTGATGCGGGTTTCACCTTTTAGAACGACGGTTTTTCCTAAAAACCAAGAGATGCCTAAACCACAACCAATAGTAATCAGTGTACTGGCAATATAGACATGAGAATAAGCAAATAGGGTTAATGCATAAATAATGGCAAGATAACTTAGCAAATGAAGGGTGCTTTTTTTAGACATTTTACTCGTGTCTTTACCCCAAATGATGTTGTCATAAATAGAATAACGCTTGGCAAAATTTAAAGCAGACATAGACTTACCAATAAAGGTAAGTGCGAGCACGGAAAGTGGGCCATAACGGCTGTCGAGTAAAGTAGGGGCAATAAAAGTTGCTAAAAGGGCACCTACATTAATGGCCATATAATAGTAGGTCATTGCTGATTTTGCTTTTACTGCCTCATCCGAGTAAATGTGAGACACCATACTTGAGGCAGTACCCATTAACAAAGAATTAGTCGCTGGAATAAAGGCATAGGCCGCAATAAATAGGGTATCACCTAAGGTTCCTACTGTATAACCACTAATCATAACAAAGAGATAAGCGCAGGCGAGCATGATGCTGCCAATAAGAATAGAACGACGAATACCTACTACATTATCTGCCATATAACCACCTAAAATGGGCATTAGATAGCCTGTAGCTTGAGTTACTCCTATAAAGGCATAAGCTTTAGCCTGACTGTAGCCTAATCCTTCCTGGATTAATGGTCTGGTTAAAAAAAGAATTAAAACGGTATTTAATGAATAAACCGCAAATTGGCTCCAAAAGGTGATAAAAATAATATTATTGGTTTGTTTTTGTCGAATAGTTAATTCAGGAAAATAGCTTTTTATTGTTTGCGCAATCATAGTGCACCTTAGCTCACTCCATTTCGAATTTGCAAAACAATATCATTTCTTTGCAAGAACTACATCAATTATGTGGGTGTCATGATAAGGAAAGGTGAAAATTTTGTTGAATAGACGCTTAAGTCTTTGAATTAAAAAGTATTTAGGTAGCATCCGTATAGATAAACTGTTAAGAAACCAGGTTCCATCAATACCAAAAATAGCTAGTTCATCAATATTATTGAGAGTAATAGGAATTTCAATACGTTGATGGTCAAGGATTTCGAATTGATATTGTTTAAAAGCAAGCATCAATTCATCGTCACTTGCGGCGACAGTGGTATTTTTTACCATGGATTTATAGTAATGACCAATTACACTGCTTAAGACGGAGTCTTTGGCAATAAATTCAGCTAATTTCTGTTGTGCAATGGGAAAGGAATCATAAGTTGTAGTGATCATAGAAAAATGACCATTAGCACGAGTGAGTAGTTTAGCTTCATTAAATAAAGCACTTATTGGAATATAGGCATTAATAAAATGAGCTAATATTAAATCCTGGCTATGTGGAGGAAGAAAACGCTCCGCTTCCGCAGCATTGCCTTCTATAATTTTTAAAGGTAAGGCTTTTTGAGCTTGTTTTAACATTTCTGCTGAAACATCAATACCAGTAAATTCTGCACTAGGCATTTCTTTGTATAGTTTTTGCAATAAAGAGCCATTGCCAACTCCTAAATCCAAAATTTTATAATTAGGTTTTAACCCCAAATAAAATTTTTTCATTTGTTCGATAGCAACTTTATGGCTTTCACTAATCGCACCAAAGCGATTAGCAGTAGCATCATTTTCAGCAATTTGACTATACATGGCCTTCAAGGACATGCAACATTCCTATTTTTCTTCGATCATTTAAGTATATCTCTAATTCGGGTCGCTTGGCGACAGCTGTTTGAGAAAAAAATTATTCTACTTAAATTGTTTTAGAGGATACCTACCTAGACATCTTAAGATTCACTACTTCGCTTAAGAAAAATAGTCAATGGTTCAAAAAATCCCGCCATCATTACGAACGTAGTGCTGATGTACCTACATATACTTCTTAGTTATCTTGTTATCGAAGAATTACTTATATTAAAACAAATAAACCATGGTAAATATTTTTCTTTATTGTCGATATATACAATAGATGATCTTTCTATGTCTTAGAAAAATTCATTGTAAGAGGGGACAATTTTTTTTGTTAACGGGAACTGCTGGAATCGCTGAGGATTTGTTTAATAGCTTAAAATTTTATTGTATACTTCCAAAATTATAAAAATGTTTTCTGCCACGCAAGGAATTGATATGAGCAAAATTTTTGTACCTAAGTCTATAGATGCAGCTGCTTTTCAGGCTTCTCAAAAACAACAACAAACAAAATACGGTTTACCGCAACACGTAGCGTTTTGCAGAAGTTGTGTTATTTCAAATCAACGTCCGAACTCAGCAGTTGAGTATGAACATAAAAAAGAGTCAAAAAAACTAACTATTCATTTTGATGAGCAGGGTATTTGTGATGCTTGCCATGTTGCAGAACGCAAAAAAATAGGCATAGATTGGGAAGCAAGAGACGCAGAGTTAAGAGAGCTTTGTGATCGCTTTAGAAGTAAAGATGGATCTTATGATTGTGTTGTACCCGGTTCTGGCGGTAAGGATAGTTTCTATGCGGCTCATATATTAAAGTATAAATATAGAATGAATCCTCTGACTGTTACCTGGGCTCCACATATGTACACTCCCTGGGGTTGGAGAAACTTTCAATCATGGTTGCATGCTGGTTTTGATAATCATCTTTTTACTCCAAATGGACGTGTTCATCGACTGGTTACCCGTTTAGCAGTAGAAAATCTTTTTCATCCATTCCAACCATTCATGATTGGTCAAAAGGCCTATGCACCAAAAATGGCGTTGCTTCACAATATCAAATTGGTTATTTATGGAGAAAACGAAGCGGAATATGGTAACCCTATTGGTGATACCGAGTCTGCAAAAAGAGATTGGAAATATTTTACAGCAGAAGATAAAAGTAAGATATTTTTAGGTGGTACTTCAGTTCAAGAACTGAAGGAGAACTATGGTTTGGTTAACTGTGATTTAGATGCTTATCTGCCAGCAGATCCTCAACAAATTGAAGACAAGCAAATTGAGGTTCATTATCTTGGTTATTACCTGAAGTGGCATCCGCAAAGCTGTTATTATTATTCAGTGGAACATGGTGGTTTTGAAGCATCTCCCGAGAGAACTCCTGGTACTTATAGTAAATACAATAGTATAGATGATAAAATCGATGATTTTCATTATTTTACTACCATGACCAAATTTGGTATAGGTAGAGCAACTTATGACGCATCACAAGAGATACGTTCTGGTGACATTACTCGTGAAGAAGGCGTAGCTCTTGTCAAACGATTTGATTTGGAGTTTCCTGAGCGTTTTGCTGAAGAAATATTTAAATATTTAAGTATTAACTCCAAAGAGTTTCCAACAGCTTCTAAGATGTTTGAACAACCTATTATAGATAGAGCTTATTTTATGGCTTTAGCGGATACTTTCAGATCTCCGCATTTATGGAAAAAAGAAGGGGATCAATGGTTATTAAGACATTCGGTAACCAATTTTGAAAAAACTACAGCGGACTACCTGGAGACTGTTTAATGAGTAATGTCCGCCTTATCGCACGATTGGATATTAAAGGACCTAATTTAATTAAAGGGATACATCTTGAAGGGCTAAGAGTAGTTGGAAATCCAAATGAATTCGCCATGCATTATTATGCTCAAGGTGCTGATGAACTTATTTATATGGATACTGTAGCTTCTCTTTATGGGCGCAATAATTTATCCGATATTGTTAAAACAACTGCAGAGAATGTATTTATCCCTATCACTGTTGGTGGTGGGATACGCAGTGTGGATGACGTAAAACAATTATTGCGATGTGGTGCCGATAAAGTTGCAATTAATACTGAAGCCACTAAAAATCCGTCTCTTCTGTCTGATGTAGCAAGAAGATTTGGTTCTCAGTGTGTTGTATTGTCTATTGAGGCTATGCGTTCTGCAGATGGCCGATGGGAAGTAATGACAGACAATGGCCGAGAGCATACCGGTATGGATGTAGTTGACTGGGCCAGACAGGGTCAAGAGTTTGGTGCTGGGGAGATACTGCTGACCTCTATAGAACAGGAAGGTACTCGTAAAGGTTTTGATTTGGAGCTGGTTAAGCAAGTATCTGAAGCCGTTTCTATTCCAGTCATTGCCAGTGGTGGAATGGGAAAACTTGAAGATATGGTTTCTGTTGTCTCAGTTGGCAAGGCTGATGCTGTTGCAATGGCTGATGTACTGCACTATAAAAGATTGAGTTTAATCGAAATAAGACATTACGCTCGGGAAAATGGTATTCAAGTGAGAGAAATATGAACGCAGTATCTATAATCGATTATGGAGTAGGGAATTTACTGAGCGTTGCAAGAGCTTTTCATTATTTTGGTGCTAAAGTGAATTTAGTAAATACCCCAGATGAAATATTGAAGGCTGAGCGTATTGTGTTACCTGGAGTGGGCGCTTTTCAAGATGGAATGAAAGGGCTTAGGGAATTTAATCTTGTTGATCCAATCAAAGAATATGCAAAGAGTGGCAAACCTTTTTTAGGTATATGTCTGGGCATGCAAATGATGTTAACTGAAAGCTCTGAATTTGGAGAGCATTTAGGGCTTGATTTGATTGGTGGTGAAGTTGAACCTATTCCATCTAAAGGAATTAATGGTGTTCCTCACAAGATTCCACATATCGGATGGAACGAATTAGCACCAACAGAACATGGGGGATTATGGTCTGAGTCCATTTTAAAAAATATACCTCAGAGTTCTAGTGTTTATTTCGTACATTCTTATCGCGTAATACCGTCCAACCCAAAGACTCGTCTTGCTGATACCTATTATAATGGTCAGTTTATTAGCGCCGTGATAAAGTCTGATAATGTATATGGTTGTCAATTTCACCCAGAAAAAAGTGGTGGAATAGGTTTGAAAATAGTAGAGCAATTTTTGCAAATTTAAGAAAGTATCACATTACAGATATAAAATAGGAAATTAAAGGTCTAGAGAAAGAACATCAATATATTTGATTTTTAGATGGGTTTCTAAATTATTTAAAATCTAACAATAGTGATGATATTTGATATTACTTCGCGTGAATCCCTTGCTTACTAGAAATTTAAGGAGAATTAATCTTATGAGTTGTTTTATAATCGCGGAAGCAGGAGTTAATCATAATGGCGATCTGCAAATAGCTAAAGAATTAGTTTACTCTGCTAAAGAAGCAGGGGCAGATGCGGTTAAATTCCAAACATTTAAAGCTGATACTTTAGTTAATAAAACGGTTGGTAAAGCCGAATACCAAAAAAATAAATCTCATGACTCTACTACGCAATATGAAATGCTTAAGTCGCTAGAGCTATCGGAAGATAATCATTATACATTAAGCGAGCTTGCTGCTTCTATTGGTATTGAATTTATGTCTACAGGATTCGATAATCAAACTATAGATTTCCTTGTTTCATTAGGTATCAAGCGTCTTAAAATTCCTTCTGGTGAAATTACTAATATTCCCTATCTAAAGCATTGTGCCAGTAAAGGTCTTCCACTAATAATATCTACTGGCATGTGTGATCTGGATGAGGTCAGAATTGCGGTTGAAACTGTAAAGCCTTACTTTGGCGATGATTATTCAAAATATTTAGTATTATTACACTGTACTTCAAATTATCCAGCAGCTTATGCAGATGTTAATCTTAAGGCGATGCAAACTCTTGCTTCCGAGCTTCATTTACCAGTCGGTTATTCAGATCATACTTTAGGTATTTTAGTTTCTACTTTAGCAATAGGTATGGGTGCTTGTGTGATTGAAAAACACTTCACTCTAGATAAATCATTTCCAGGCCCGGATCATTTAGCCTCAATGAATCCTAATGAGCTAAAAGAGTTGGTTCGTACTATTCGTGATGCTGAGTCAGTATTGGGTTCTGGAGAGAAGAAACCAACAGATAACGAATTGCCTATTAGAGCTTTAGTCAGACGAAGTGTTACCTTAAAGCATGAATTGCTTAAAGGAACCCAGCTTAAGGAGGACGATCTGATTTTATTAAGACCTGGTACAGGCATTGAGCCTTCCTCCCTCTCAAAAGTAGTTGGAACTCGATTGAATTTTAATATGTCAGCAGGCAGTACATTATTATGGGAACATATTGAAACAAATGACTAGAAAAATAATCTATGTTACGGGCACACGAGCCGATTATGGACTAATGCGAGAAGTGCTGAAACAAGTTGATGTTTCCTCTGATCTAGAACTGTTAATTTGTGTTACTGGAATGCATCTTTCCGCTTTATATGGAAACACCATCCAGGAAATTGAACGAGACCAATTTAAAATTTGTGCAACTATTCCAGTTGATGTTGAAAATACATCATATGGTGCAATGTCCAAATCTATTGGATATGGAATTATAGGTTTAACGGAAGCCTTTGAACGCGAAAATCCAGATCTTGTTTTATTGTTGGGTGATAGAGGTGAAATGTTAGCTGCTGCTATAGCTTCAGTTCATTTAAATATCCCAATAGTACATTTACATGGTGGAGAGCGTTCTGGAACTGTAGATGAGATGGTGCGACATGCCATTTCAAAATTAGCACATTATCATTTTGTATCTACTGATTCTTCAAGACAACGTTTGATAAAAATGGGTGAAAATGAAAATAATGTTTTTGTAATAGGTGCCCCCGGTATTGATGAGCTGAAGTCATTTATTAAATCAAGTCCGACATCCTTTTATCAACGATATGAATTTAATATTGAAAAGAAAGTTTGTTTATTAGTTTATCATCCTGTTGTCCAGGAATTTAATGATATTAAAATTCAATTTAAAAATGTAATTGAAGCAGCATTGGCCTTTGATTTACAGATCATTTGCTTAGAACCTAATTCGGATGCAGGGGGGCATTTAATTAGAGAAATAATTAATGAGTTTACTAATTATAAGGATGTTCGAATTATCAAACACTTGCATCGTTCGGAATTTATTGATTGTTTAGCCAATTCAGATGTAATGTTAGGTAATTCAAGCAGCGGAATTATTGAGGCAGCTTCGTTTAATTTGCCCGTTGTCAATGTAGGGAATAGGCAAAACTTAAGAGAGCGCAGTATGAATGTTATTGACGTAGACACTTCTTATGATAGTATCGTAAATGGGATAAAAGATGCATTGAAACTTCCCACTGAAACATACGTTAACTGTTATGGGGATGGGAATACTGCTCAACGATGTTATCAATTATTGAAGTGCATATCTTTAGATAAACTAATATTGAATAAAAGCAATGTATACTAATTTAAAAATCGTTGGGTGTGGTGGGCATAGCAAGGTAGTGATTGATGCTTTGACTCTCAGTAGACATACTCTGGAAAACATATCACTTTGTGATAGAGATGTGAATTTACACGGAAAAGAAATATATGGCATACCGATAGATTCTAGTATAGAAAGTTTGTCGGATTATGTGGGTTATGTCCACATAAGCATTGGAAATAATAAAATAAGAAGCAACATCATTCGATTATTGCATCCTGATTCAATGTTATTTACTATTATTCATCCAGCCGCAATAATTGCTAAATCAGCCCATATTGACCCTGGGGTATTTATAGCTGCACGGGCCATACTTGGGCCAGATAGTCATGTTGGAGTGGGTTGTATTATTAATCATGGTGCAATTATCGATCACGGAGTAACAATTGGTTCCTGTTCACATATTGCCCCGAATTCTACCTTGGGGGGAAATGTAAAAATAGGAGACCGTGTATTAATTGGTGCCGGTGCAGTAGTATTACCCGGTATTACTATAGGTAATGGAGCAATAATTGGTGCTGGTTCGGTAGTTGTTAAGGATGTAAAGGAAGATACTATTGTTAAAGGTGTACCTGCTGTATAAAGGAATAAAATGATTAATATCGAAGAACTATATATAAAAAAAAACTCTAGTTTAAAAATTGTTTTGGGTAAATTGGATGAGACTGCCCAAGGTGTATTATTTTTAGTAGATGCTGAAGAGCGTTTTATCAGAACAGTTACGGACGGTGACATTAGACGATTATTATTAAAAGGATGTACTTTAGAATCAACCCTCAATGAATTATCGGAACATTCATCAAAATACTTACCCATTTCATCTACTATTCAAGATGCTTATAATTTAATGAAGGAATTTGAGTTAGACCATATTCCTGTTTTGGATACAAATAATAAGCCAGTAAGACTTATTCATAGACGAGAGTTATCTTCTAATATTTTGCTGTCTTCGCCGCATATTGGGGAACACGAACAACAATACGTTCAAGAGGCGTTTACCACTAATTGGGTTGCCCCTTTAGGACCTAATGTTGATGCGTTTGAAAAGGAAGTCGCAGAGTATATTAATATTAAATCAACTGTCGCTTTAAGTTCTGGAACAGCTGCTATTCATTTGGCACTAGTATTACTTGGAGTGAAGCCAGGTGACATAGTTTTTGCATCAAGCTTTACTTTTGTGGCTACGGTTAATCCAATTTTATATCAGGGAGCAACACCTGTTTTTATTGACTCCGATTTAGATAGTTGGAACATGTCTCCATTGGCATTAGCGCGAGCATTAAAAGAAAGTAAAGAGCAAAACAAATTACCTAAAGCGGTTATTATTGTGAATTTATATGGCCAAAGTGCTAACTATGATGCCTTATGTCAATTGTGTAACGAATATGATGTGCCAATTGTAGAAGATGCGGCAGAGTCTTTAGGGGCAACTTATAATAAAAAGCACAGTGGAACGTTTGGTAAATTAGGTGTATTTTCATTTAACGGAAACAAGATAATTACAACTTCTGGTGGTGGAATGCTCGTATCAGAAGACTCGGATTTAATTGAAAGAGCGCGATTTCTTGCCACTCAGGCACGTGATCCTTCTTCTCATTATGAACATAGTGTTGTTGGATACAATTATCGAATGAGTAATATTCTTGCTGGAATAGGGAGAGGGCAATTAAGGGTATTAGAGATGCGGGTTAATGCAAGAAGAAATGTTTTTGAGCAGTATAAAGACGCCTTCAAGTTGCTTCCCTTTGTTGAGATGATGCCCGAAATAAATAATGGATACAGTACGCGCTGGTTATCCACTATGCTAATTAAAGCTAATCAATATGAAATGAGACCAGATTTGGTAATTGAGCAGTTAAAACCATTTAGTATAGAGGCAAGAAGAACATGGAAGCCAATGCACAGACAAACTTTGTTTTCTGGGGCAGCATATTATCCTCATCATGAGAACTTTAGTGTTTCTGATTATTTGTTCGATCAGGGAATATGTTTACCTTCGGGCTCTAACTTAAGTTCAAGGGATATTGATAGAGTAATTCATTGTGTGCATGACATATTTAATTGTGAAAAATTCAATACAGAAGTAGTTTAGTTATTTATGCTGTGATTATTTGTAATGACTTAAAATCAGCGACACAGTCTAGTTTTAGAATTGATGAAATTGTGTATAAATTTACTAATCTATCTTTTGTTATCTAGCATTAACATGGAGTTAATTAGTGTGGAATTGGTGCAATGAATATAATTAGTATGATTATACCAGAAATCAAAATTATTGAGCCTAGAGTCTTTGGAGATGAACGGGGTTTTTTTTATGAGTCTTTTCAAGCAAAGAGATATAGTGAGTTGCTTGGGATAAAAGAACCTTTTGTTCAAGATAATTTTTCAAGATCAGAGCGTGGGGTGCTTAGAGGTCTGCATTATCAGAGTAAACAAACCCAAGGAAAACTAGTTTCAGTTTTAGCAGGGGAAGTTTATGATGTGGCCGTAGATATCAGACTGGGCTCTCCAACTTATGGCTCATGGGTTGGCGTGGTTCTCTCTGCTGAAAACAAGCGCCAATTTTGGATTCCAAAGGGATTTGCGCATGGTTTTTATGTAATAAGTGCCTGTGCAGATTTTGTTTATAAGTGTACCGACTACTATCATCCCGAAAGTGAAATATCTATTTGTTATAATGATCCGGATTTAGCAATTGATTGGCCCTTAAATCATGAAATTAAATTATCGGTGAAAGATTCTGAAGCAAAGCCTTTGCATTTAATTGAGCTTGATTTTTTGCCGAGATATATATGAAAATATTGATTATAGGAGCAAATGGTCAGGTTGGCTCTGAACTCATGAATATTTTTAAAAACACGTCACATGAAGTTGTAGGATTTACCAGACATCAGTTAAATTGTGTCAATTTATACAATATGAGCTCTATTTTAACTTTGGTTCACCCGCACATAGTTATTAATGCCGCAGCGTATACTGCAGTAGATAAAGCGGAAGAAGAAGTTGATTTGGCTTTTTTAGTGAATAAAGCATTTGTTAGTCATCTTGCTTATTATTGTAGTGAAAATAAAATATTTCTAATTCATTTGTCTACTGATTATGTATTTGATGGTACCAATCCAAAATCCTATTGTGAAACTGATGTACCTAATCCCCAGGGTGTTTATGCACAATCAAAATTTGAAGGGGAGCAAGCGATTCTTGCACAATTAAAAGAACATATTATTTTGCGAGTAAGCTGGGTTTTTGGTGTGCATGGTACAAACTTTGTTAAAACTATTTTAAATTTAGCCTCATCCAAAGAGCAAATTAAAATAGTTGGCGATCAATGGGGACGACCGACATCAGCTCGTGATATTGCAAGGGTAATTTTAGAACTAGTAAATAAAATAAGCTATACTCCATTCAATAATTGGGGCATTTATCATTATGCCGGGGAAGGGAGCACTAATTGGTATGATTTTGCACGTGTTTTTATTGATTTAGCTAAAAAACAAGGTTTAGATCCAGTATTAAATTCTTTAATTAATATCAACTCTGAAGAATATCTTACTAAAGTTAGACGACCTAAAAACTCAGTACTAAATACTATGAAAATTGAACAAAAGCTGGGTATAAAATGTCATGATTGGAATAGATATTTACCTGAAGTTATAGCCAATTTTATTAGTGAAAAAAATACTGAACTATCGAATTAAAATATTTGATCACTGGAACAGCTGGATCTATTGGAAGTAATGTTGTTCGTTAATGTTTGTCATTATCCCTAGATTAAAATTGTCGGCCTTTGTGTTCTTCTTTAAAGGATTACAAAAGCTCTTTAGGCAAAGAGCTTATAATCAAAGAGAGCAATTTTACTGTTCAAAAATTAAGCAGATCTGTGGTGTGATTTTTTCCCTTTATTAGTATTAAGAATTTTATCTGATAAAAGCTTGGCTGACCTAATTATTTCTGGTGTATAAGAGCCGCCAGGAGACTTTACAACATTATTGGCTATAACGTGATTATAATGCGCGGCAACTAAAAACCATGCGTATGTTTCAACTAAAGTATCAGCCCCTCCTTCACCAGAAGCCATGGCTGCTGCGTAAGCAGAGTGTTGGTTGAGATTTGAGTAGTATCTAGACTGGGCATAATGTTCATTATCAGGACATGTTCCGCTGCCTTGTACAGGATCACGACCGGGAATCCAATAAGTTGCAATATTCCCACCCAAATCAATTTTATTATTTATGTCATTTTTACGAGTGACAAATAACTCACATGACAAATTAGAAGCTATATTATTTTTAAATAGACCCCAAGGGCCAAGGGCATAACTAGCACCGTGAATAATATTATTCTCTACCAATGGGGATTCGCCAGTACTTGACTTAGTCCAAATTCCATAGTTACGACCCCATTGTGGCCATCGATCAAATGCAATATTGTTATTTGCAATATGGCAACCAGAACCTAAATATAGAGCAATTCCTACATTTTCTCCGTTTCCAGTTGGCTGACCCAGTTTTATTGCATTATGCTCTATAAGACAGGAGTTTCCTACTGCATAGATTCCAGTGGCAAAAGCGTGGGGTGTAGTGGAAGTTGGACCTACGCCCATAACTCTGGAGTCTTTTATAATAAAATTAAACCCGCGTAAATGAATTCCTTGCAATGTTGAGTTTTCAATCAAAACATTTTTAATTATAATATTTTTAGAGCTAGCTTTATATGGTTTTTGTTGTATTGTAGTATCTGCAAATAAAATCCCTGTATGATAGCCATTAATATGTATGTTTTTAACGGTAACATTATTTCGATCATAAGCAATAATTCCTCTGGATACAGTTTGTAGAGTTTTAGGACCGATTAAATTAAACCCTTGCCCATCCAAAATTACGTGATCAGAATTGATGCGTATGGCATCGTTTGGAAATTTAGAAGCATCTATATTATTAGCTAAACACCATCTCCCTGGAGATTTAATTACAACGGGTATAGAGGTAATATTATAATCACAGTTTATTGAATGTTGGGGTTTTATTAAAAAAAAAGTTGTAATAGTTATTATCGCAATCAAAATATATTTAGGCATTTAATGTCCTTTGTACTGTTTTTTATTCCTCAGCCATATGAGAAAAATTTAAATTTCACTTGTAAATTTACAATTTGGTACAGAAAGTAGAATTAAACTTTTAACCTAGTATCCATTTAATTTAGAGAATGTGATAACTATACCTAGGCGAAAGAATATCATATTAAATTCTAAAGTAAATAATTCTATCGCTGCGAGCCATGGAGAGCCGAAGGCGCGGGCGAGTAGTCCCTGGTAGCCTTAGGGCCGGATGTTTTTCCGCAGGGAAAATATAAGGCCATACGAAAAGGCGTCAGTCATTGGGGAGCGTAGATTTTGAGGCCCGAAGGGGG
>CANJQE010000011.1 GCA_947476305.1 Legionellaceae bacterium | reverse complement strand
TTGCCTTACTGACTTATTCCCTTGCTCAAGGATCTCTACTGCTTTTATTTTAAATTCTTTTGTGTAGCTGTTGTTGCTCATCATAACTCCTCGTTACTTGGATTATACCCATTAAACAAGGTGTCCTGTAAATCGAGGGAGGTTCAGTTCGCAGATTGTGCTACTTTTTTTACTAAATCATTATATGCAAACATACACAAGTTATCTTCTTTATCGTAAATCTTTACCAAACATCTATAAACATTTTTGACGTTGTTGATAAAAGGAAAAGTGATTACAACTTTGTAATTTTGATTGGGGTACAATGGTGTTAAGAACTTATAGGAGTAGGCCATAAACAAAGTACCACTACCAGGGAACTCCATTCCAAAATATTTAGAAATTTCCGAATTTACAATTAATTCGTGAGCAATTTGTTGGTGAAATCCAAATTTTTGGGCGAATTGCTCATCAAAATGTATTGGATTTAAATCTCCACTTAAATCTCCAAAATTTTTAATGTCGTCATTTGTAATGAATAATTCAAAGTTGATTTGTGGTAAATGGGAATAATTTAAAAAGCTGTTTATATGTATTGTTGCTAATGACTTAGTCATAACAAAACCCTCTCTACTCCAAACCTTCTGCACAGCATAGTTTTGTACTTGAGTTGAGACCTTCATTATTTTTATACCTAAACTCTTAAAAAAAGATTGAGTATATCTAATAATATCTGAGTAAACTCCACTTCCGGCAGCTTCTGGCATAACCCCATATAAAACTCCTTCTGCCTCTCCGTTTTCAACCGAACAGGTTGCAAACCCAATTTCCTTTCCATTTTTATTTACTATAAATACATATTTTTTTTCTTTTTCAATATAATCTAGAACCCATTCTTTATAACCCTCCAAAATATTTTTTTTATCAATATAGGAATTTGAATTATAATGATTCGTATATTCGGGGAAAATTGCATCGACCATATTTGCAATTTTATCTTTGTTTTTAATGGTAGCTTCTATAAAAACTAAATCTTTGTTTTTTAATTCCCGCGGCGTATGTTTTTCAAAATCAGAGCAGTAATATACCAAAGTATCTGTTTGAAAAAATGGAAAACCTAATAGTTCTAATTTAGAAATTTGAGCAACATGTTCACAAGGAATTCTTAAAATTGTTAAATCTGCATTGTTTTTTAAAATTTCTTTATTTAATTCTTTGGTATCTAATGATTGCATGTTGGCTCTTAATATATTCATATTAAACCGTTTGCTTTCCTTTTCAGATTTTAAAATTGTATTAACCATGTTGTTTATGTGCCATTTATTTAATTCCACGTTTTGTTTGTAAAAGAGCCGATTACATATGAATTATTTGCATTGCTGATGGTAACGAACTATTCCTTGAACATCGGATATAATTTCTCAATCAAACTGTAGATAACTATAAGAATGCTCAAACAAAACACGAATATAACATTTTGAAGAATAGTTTTTTGCTGCATTAATAAAACCCCAGCAAAGAGGGTAATATTAACACATGTCTGTCCTAATATAATTAAACGAGTATTAAATCCATATTGTTTTAAACGCTGATAAGCATGTTTACGATGTGCTGCAAACCACTTTTCTCGTTTATATATTCTGCGTAATAAAGTAATCGTAGCATCAAACAGAAACAAACCATTCAAAATAAACCAATACATAATAGGTATTTGATATTTTTGTTGCCCTATTAAAGCGAAGTAAAAGGAAATAAAACCTAAAGTAGCACTACCGACATCTCCCATGAATAACTTTGCAGGTGGAAAATTAAAAATTAAAAACCCAATAAGTCCGAAAACTAAAATCCAGCACAGATCTTGATAGAAAAACGCACTATTTATACCAAATAATAAACCATAAGCAAAAAATAAAAATAGAGCCTGGGAACCACAAAATCCATCTAAACCATCCATGAAATTAAAATGATTAATAGACCAAATAGTGATAAAAAAAGTTAACCCCATAATCAAATAAGGATTAGCTAAAGTAAATAAAACAAAATTTAATGTTTCAGGTAGGGCAGTTAAAGAAATTAAACCAGCAATTAGGCATTGAACAGCGAACCGAGGTTTGGCGGATAGGTTATACATATCATCCCAAAAACTAATCAAGGCAATAAAAAGTACCGCGAAAAATAAAACCCCCAGCTCTACTAAAGAAGTGTGATAATAATAACCTACAACGGGCAAACTCAATAAAAATAAACTAATAAAAACCAAACCACCACCACGCACCGTGGGTGTACAATGTAATGAACGTTCATTAGGTATATCCATCAATTTAGTGTTTCTTGAGACATAACAAAAAATTTTAGTTGCAGCAATCGACAGTGCAATAAATAATACGCTAAGATTTATATTCATCTTTATACCACTTCACCGTTTTACTAATGCCTTCAGCAGAAGTAACTGGAGGAATCCACCCTAATTGTTTTTTTATTTTACCATTACTTACTTCTAAAGAGCCAAATAAACGCGTACTTAAAGTAGTTAATCCAAATAATTTAAACAAAGGTAACAAACCAGGTATAGTAAACAAACGAGATTTTTTACCCATTTTTTGTGTGATGAACTCTAATAACTCAGACAAAGACCATGCCTCATTATCCGCCACTAAATACACTTGATTTGCTGCTTTGGGATCATTAATCACTGCGAGAATTGCCGAAATCAAGTTATCAATAAAAACAAAACTACGTTTATTATTAATCCGACCAAAAGGTAAGGGTAAACCTTTACTCACCAACTCCAACATTTTTAAAAAATTAGCTTTAACACCAGGACCAAAAACCAAAGAAGGACGTAAAATAACTACATCCATAGCTGTTTTCTTACTTAACTCCAAAAGACTCTGCTCAGCAATTAGTTTACTCTTACCATAAGGATCATCAATCTCCAAGCCATTGTCCTCAGTAAAGGGCACCCCTTCTAAAGTGAACTCCCCATTTACTTTAATAGAGCTCATAAAAATTAATCGTTTCACTCCACACTGAGCCGCTTGCTCTGCCAAATTTTTAGTAGCAACACTATTGACTGAGCAAAATTCATCTAAAGAAACATCCCCTTTCATCTCATGCACTTTGGCTGCCAAATGAATAACCACATCCACACCATTCAAAACTAGGCTCCAGTCCGTCATCAACTCCAGGCGATTAATTACCACCTGCTTGCCGGGCAACCAATCTGTTTGTTTCGATACTGCGCAGATTACCTCATAACCTGCATTAACAATAACAGGAACTAAGCTGCGCCCTACAAAACCAGTGGCACCAGTGATTAAAATTTTTTGCATTTCTTTTCCTAAAAGACACATTTTGTATCTGTAAAAAGAGCTTTTTATTTCATCTTATAAAGTGATATGTACTCTTATTTGTTAATAGTTAAATATTTTGATGTTTTTCAACAAATTGACTTTATTTATATATATATAAAATTATTTACCACCGATTTCATTTTTTAATTCTTTGATATCTAAGACGGACATATCGGCTCTTAATACATAGCGACCGTTTGCTTTCTTTTTTCCGATTTTACAATGATGATCTTTGTCATAACTGTTGAAATACCGTTTAGTTATTATTAGTTCATCATGATTAAACCCTCAAACTAAAGAATATGCATCCTAAACTATTATTGTTGTATTGTTTAAAACCAATTTCATATCAGAGTACACTAGTAATATACTAAGCAGATATCACTTTTTTAATCGTCTATTCATAATCTTGGCACTTTCTACACCCGGCTGATCGAAGGGATTAATATTCCATAAAACACTTTGAACGTATATTTTATGCTCATATAAAGCGATCAATGCACCCAAATTACTAGGTTTGCATGCTTTCAGTTTAATGTGAGTAATTGGCATCCCCCCTGAGATGGTTCCCGAAGGATTATTTATAGATGAAGCCCCCTGACTTAAAACATGTATTTGCTCAGCACAAAAGCGATTAATAGGCTCTTCATCGTACTCTTTAAGTGAAATAAAATCAGCCGCCACCTTATGATTACTTTGACTTAGCAGCTGGTAATAGCTATGTTGCGCTTGATTCCCCATCCCACCCCAAACAATTGGGCCAGTAGCATAATCAACTTTATGTTCAGATGTATCAAATCCTTTACCATTACTTTCCATATCTAATTGCTGAATATAAGGAACCAAAAGCTCCAGTTGACGTCCATACACTTGTATTAATAAATTAGACATAGATAGAAAATTAATATTCCAGACTCCTAATAACCCTAGAATAACTGGCATATTTTCATGAAAATCCTGCTTTTGAAAATGAAGATCCATACTATGAGCGCCAGCAAGAAATTCCATAAAAAAATTATATCCAATAGCAATACAAGTTATTAAATTAATAGCAGAACACAAAGAGTAACGTCCCCCTACCCAATTCCAAATAGGTAGAATGTTGGAAATCCCCAATTCCTCTGCTTTTTTACGGTTTGCTGTTACAGCAATAAAATGATTATCAATGTTCTGGCCATCAAACCAGTCCATTGCTTTTTTTGCATTATATAAAGTTTCATACGTGGTAAATGATTTTGAAGAAATTATAAATAATGTAGTTTCTGGATTTAAATTTTTAATTGCCTCTTGAAATGCTCTAGGATCAACATCTGAAATAAATCGATAATCCACCCCTGATAACACATAATCCTTTAGAGCATTCAAGCAGAACCTGGGACCAAAGTCCGATCCACCTATACCTATATTAATAATGTTGGTAATTTTTTTGCCACTATACCCTAACCACTCTCCAGAATGTATTTGCTCAGAAATGAGCCGCATTTTTTCTCGCACAATTAGAATATCTGGCATGACATCTAACTCATTTACTAATAACAAGCTTGGTTCTGCCACTCTTAGGGCTGTATGTAATGCAGGTATATTTTGGCTTGTATTAACTCGCTCCCCTTGTATTAAGGCTCTTATTTTTTCCTCTAATTTACACTCACTAGCTAAATTAAAAAGCACATTCAGGATTTCAGGGGTAGCCCTTTGACAATTATAATTAATTTCGAGATGTTCAGAATGCAACTTATAATTACCGAAATGATCATTCCGGAAATCAAATTCAATTACTTCTTGGGCATACTGTTTAAGTAATAAATAATTTGTTGATTTTTTTAGATGGTTCATTTAAAGAAAGCCGAAAATTATAATAACTATTTACCCAATTCTACCAAATACCCCCGTTAATCACCACGCACATCTTGGAATTGGAAACAAAGACATCCATCTTAGGACTCCTATTTTAGTAGTAGAGTTATCCTTTATTTTGTTTTAATCTGAAATGCTTTGCTCTTAATGAGGATTTAAACATAACTTAACTATGAAATGAAGCAAAAATTATACTTATAATTACAAATAGGACGCAATGCAAACAGAAAGATTTTATTTAGACGACTACAAGGGGAAGTCATTTACCTTCGGAATTACGATTCAATAACCTTATATACTCATCAATTAAAAGTTGACTACAATAGTTACTATCAAATTCCTTTAGTACACGAATTTTCGCCTGCTCTCCCATCCGAAGTCTTAAAGAGTCTTCAGATAACATACAGTCCAAAGCGTTTACTAATTGTATAATGTTTTGGGGATCAATTAATAGACCTGTTACTTTATCAACAACTGCATCACTAAGACCATAAATATTAGTGCCTACAGCTGGAATACCCATGGCAGCTGCTTCGATTACAACTGTGCCAAACCCTTCTCTATAGCTGGGTAAACATAAAATATCACTAATCGCAATATATCGCTCTGGTTCCTCCTGAAAACCAACAAAACGAACTTGCGACTCACAAAATCTCTTAGCAGTATCATAAATTTCTTGTTTATTGTCCTGTTCAAAAGGACCAACTATAATTAATACTACATCATGCTTGTGTGTAAGATGGCCCATGGCTTCAAGGAGCTCAAAAATACCTTTTTCTCTAGTAATTCTACCAACAAAAAGTAAGACTTTTGTAGAGTCTTTAATATTTAAAGATCTCTTTAAGTCATTATTTTCTTGGCTAGAAAAACGTGCTGTAGTAAATCTAGTAAGGTCTACTCCTGCAAGAGAACCGCTCCCAAGTACTTTTATTTTATCTCCACGACAAATGTTATTTTTAATTAAAAAATCCCTTTGACTTCGACTATCTGTATAGCAACAGGTATTCAAGGAAGCAATTAATTTATCACTCCATCGTGTTAGCCATTTCTTTATACCCCCCATAGTAACCCAAGGTTGACCGGTAAAAGTATGAATACAGACTTCTGTGCCTGCTAACTTAGCTGCGAGAGCGCAAAGTAAACCAGCTTTAGGTGTTGTAGAGTGGACAATAACAATGTGCTTTTTGCGAAAGAATTTCCATAATTTTATTAAGGCAACTAAATCCCTAGGAAAATTAATCTGCCGTTCAATATCCAAGGGATTAAAAATACAATTTTTAATCCCTTGGATATTGTTTCCTAAATCATCATTACTAGCCACGATGTAAATGGTGGCATCGGCATCAGCTAAAGCCTCTAATTGAGCCCGTAATTGAGTGAACACAAAAAAAGCAACTGTGGAAACCCGAGCAATAGGTATACTTTTTAGGAAATTTGTCATTATAGTCACTTAAAATAGCTACTTACAACTCAGATTCTAGGCTATTATTCCTTGAATTTTTGAAAAGAAGTATAAAAAAGAAAGTATAAAAAAGATAAAATAGTATAGCACGCTGAAATTAAAGCGTTTGAAATAAAATAACCCAAATACCGTTGCTACAACAGATATCCATAACCAGCAGGGCAAAAGATAACGATCCGAATATGCACCAAATCCTACTATAAAAAAAGGAAATGCTAATATCCAATAAATACTCAACAAAGGGAAAACCTTGTCTTGTCCTTCTTTATTTAGTAAATATTTCGACAAAAAATGAGCTACGATACCAATACCCACAGTAAATAAAAGAAAGTCATAACGAGTCCCTCGTTTGTAACTTGCCAAGATACCATAACTTATAATTTTATTATAAAAGTAAGGTACGTGCTGAAGAAGATACTGATTAATATTAGTTAAATAAGCAAGAGATAGTATGATACCAATTCTCATTATGGATGTATAACTAAGACAATATAAGAGAGGAAGACCTAATAGATAAAAAATAATTGTGTAATGAAAACTTAATGCAATAAAGGCTAAAAATAGTGTACCACCCCATGAGCGCTCCAAAAACATCAAATAAGCAAGGAATAAAATTCCAATTGCGGTTCCTTGACGTATGACATTTACTTCAGACAAGAAAAAAAAAGGGGAAATTAATAAAAGCGAAAGCAACAATAAGAGGATTCGGTAATAACTAAAGCTATCTTCTAAGTAATCATATAATTTTAAGGCCAAGAACATAATCGAAACGCTTGATATTAGGGCCACTGCCGTAAAAAAAAAATTATAAGGAAGATCTAAGTAAGCAATGACTCTTGCGATAAAATCAAATAAATATTCAAAATAAGAATTTAATAAAAGTTTTGTTACTAGGCTATTATAATACGCAACATATCCTAATGTATCACTACCGATGGACAAAGGCCGATAGCCAATGACCAGCGCTAAAGATAAGATCATAAGGGTATTAAAACACAATAGATTAATATTATAAGTCTTATTTTTCATATGATTTTATTATCTAATCACCTTAGCAGGAACTACAGAGCGACGCATACGGATCGTATCTTTAAGTAGGTTTACTCGAAAAAACTTCACGTTTCTCACAAAAAAGAAGAGCGGCTTTAACCAAAAGTAACGATTTTTCGCCATGGCACAAAAGGTAATCAAAGCATTAGAATACAGTTCTTTTTTTAAATCAGGATTTTTTTTAAAATAATAAAAAATATCATTAAAGTAAATTTTGTAAGCTTTTAATCGACCTTTTGAGGTTGATAAATAAGTATTTCCACCTACGTTACAACGATATCGTAGCAAAACCTCGTTAAGATAAACACCACACCCCTCAGGCAACAGAGAGTCCATAGCAAAAAACCACTCCATAAAATCCGCATCATCGCGCACAAATTGACGAGAAGCCCTACGATAAGCATAAGTACTATGTACTGCGATAGTGCCCCAGCAAGCTAAATCTTTTACATCAAAAAACAATAGCCCATTTTTATCTACTGGTATGGGACTTCCTGTATCAGAGCAATAACTGTCATCATCAGAAAAATATTGGGCTCGATGAAAAGCAACATTTACCATTGGATTATTTCGAAACAGATCGTATTGCTTTTGTAGTTTCCCAGAGAGCATCACATCATCCCCATCCATATGAAAAACAATATCGCCTTTTGCTTGCTTATGTAAATTAATATAATTTTTTGATGGACCAATATTATGAGGACGAGCAATTAGAGTTATTTTATTCCCATAAATTTCTTGAACAGATTGAATACGCTGGACCGTTCCATCAGTTGAACAATCATCAGCAACTAAAATATCAAAATCAAAATCCGTTTTTTGTTGTACTATGCTTTGTAAACATTCATCAATATAGGACTCTTGATTATAACAAGAAACAACCACAGTAGCACTCATAAAACCTCAACAATATATAAACTGTAAATTGATATTATGCCGTATATCAATTACCCAATTTAAGATTAAACTTTTTAGAGAAAAAAGCTATTACTTGGCTATTCCATAAATATAGGAACAATCCTAAAAAAGAAATTATACAGTATAAAATGCCAGTAATCATTGATGCAAACACTACACCCTCCACTCCTTTATCCTTATTCAACTGTATAATGCTTAGGACAATGAAAATACCGCCTTGACATATCTCACCCACCACATACAGTTTAGTGCAAGCCTTGGCTACTATAATAAAGCCAACAATCCATCCTAAAACACGAAAAAGATCTCCCAGCATCTGAATTAAAAGCCATTGCTCAACAGGGAAAAAAGTAGAAGAATACACTAATGCGATTAATTGTTCTTTTAATAAATAACAAATGAACATCATGGGAATGAATAACATTAGAATAAAGACAACCATATGTTTCACTTCCATAAGTAATTGCTGCCTTTCTTTGATTTCAACTACTAACGGAACAAAATAGACAGAAAGAAATAAAGAAAAAAAACTCAAATAAGCCATTGATAAACGTGTTGTTGCTTGCCAATAACCTGAGGCTAGTAGATCTACACGTTGCACTATCATATTTCTTAGAGTCATTTCCACTAAGGGAAAACATAAACTACCGCATAGCAACATGATACTATAGTGAGACAATGATTTACTGTCCTCAAGGAATGAATTCCATTGCACCTTAATGCGCCAATTATTTGTAAACACTAACCCGTAAACTAATAAGGGGAAAAATGAAGCAACTGCGGGTGATGCGATGGAAATAATAGCTCCCCAAAAACCATAATGAGGAATAGCAAAAGAAGAAACTATAAAGGCAATAACATTGCCCAAAATAATTAGAGTAGAATAGAGTCCCGTACGTTTAAGTCCATTACAAATACCAAAAGCAACGTTATTTAAGGAAATAAATATTTGGACAAAAAGAAAAAAATATATATAACCTTGAAACTCAGGAGATAAAAAAATATAGTTACTGAAAGATTGTATAAAAAGCCAACCTAAGATAAACACTAAAGCGGAACAGAGTAATGAGTAAACCAGAGCATTACCCCAAAACGTATTCTGACGGTCGGATTCTTTAGAGTATTCAGTAGTATATTTAATAATTCCAGAAATAATTCCTCCTCCAGCTAAACCAGTAGAGAGAGTGACTAGAGAAATGAAGTTACCCAAAAAACCAAACCCTTGAGGACCGTGGGTTAAAGCGATTTGTTTCATAATGTATAAATGAACTAAAAGCTTACTTAAATGTGCTAACGCAATAGAACTTGCACTTTTAAATCTACTCAATACTTGCCCCTAGAACGCATTTCATAGTGTTTTCTATTACTGACGCTATGTCTACATCATTAATATTAAACCACAATGGTAAACGAACTAAACGTTCACTTTCTTTGGTAGTATATAAATCTTTACCCCTAAATATACCGTACTTCTTCCCTGCTGGGCTGGAGTGCAAAGGCACATAATGAAAGACCGTCTGAACGCCTAATTTTTTCATTTGGCTAATGAATAAATCACGACCTTCAAGAGAGTTCATTTTGAGGAAATATAAATGAGCATTATGCGTGCACGCTTCTGGGATATAGGGTCTTTCCACTAGTAGATTAGATTCTAAAGCAGCAAATGCATTATGATAGCTATTCCAAACCTTTAAACGTTTATCATTAATCAGATGAGACGCTTCTAACTGTGCGAACAAATAAGCAGCTTGTAATTCTGAAGGTAAGTAGCTAGAACCTATATCATGCCAAGTGTATTTATCAACTTGCCCTCGTAAAAATTGTGATCGATTAGTGCCCTTTTCTCTTAAAATTTCTGCTCGCTCTATAAAAAACTCATCATTAATTAATAAAGCGCCTCCTTCACCTCCTGCAGTGCAATTTTTAGTATCATGAAAACTAAGACACCCTAAATGCCCTATTGATCCTAAAGGGCGATCCTTATAAGAACTCATTATTCCTTGCGCTGCATCCTCAATAACATAAAGGTTATAGCGGTCAGCAATAGTCATAATTGTGCTCATATCACAAGCAACACCTGCATAATGCACTACTACAATAGCTTTTGTTTTTGAATTAATTGCATCTTCAATGAGACCAGAGTCAATATTCATAGTTTTAGGACAAATATCGACAAAAACAATTTTTGCACCTCGCAATACGAAAGCATTTGCTGTACTTACAAAAGTAAAGCTAGGCATAATCACTTCATCACCAGGCTGAATATCAATTAATAAAGCACTCATTTCAAGTGCAGCGGTACATGAAGGAGTTAGCAGTGTTTTTTTTACTTGTAGATTTTCTTCTAACCAGTGCTGACATTTTCTTGAAAAAAAACCATCCCCACTCAACTTATTTTGTGTGATAAGTAATTGTTGAATATAATCCAACTCAGTGCCAACTAAGGGTGGACGATTAAATGGAATCATTTTCCAACACCTTAAGCAAATAATCTCCGTAACTGTTTTTGTTTAACTTCTTTGCAGTATCCTTAATATCCTGTGAAGAAAGCCAACCATTATTGTACGCAATTTCTTCCAGACAGGCTATTTTTAAGCCTTGACGATGCTCGATAGTTTGAACAAAAGAACTCGCTTCTAAAAGACTGTCATAAGTGCCTGTGTCAAGCCAAGCAAAGCCTCGTCCAAGTGACTCAACCTGCAAAGTTTTCTCCGCAAGATACATCTGGTTAATTGATGTAATTTCTAACTCACCTCGATGAGAAGGTTTAACTTGCTTCGCATAGTTAATTACTTTGTTATCGTAAAAATATAAACCTGTCACAGCTATATTAGATTGTGGTCTTTTGGGCTTTTCTTCTAGATTAACCACTTGATTATTTTTATCAAAAGTTACAATCCCAAAACGCTCAGGATCATTTACTCTATAGCCAAAAACTGTAGCCCCAGAAGCTCTTGATGCTACCTCTAACAGCTTAGGCCTAAAACCTTGACCATAAAAAATATTATCACCAAGAATTAAACAAACCCTATCAGAACCAATAAACTCCTCACCAATAATAAAGGCTTGAGCTAACCCATCTGGGCTAGGTTGAATTGCGTAAGTTAATTTGATCCCAAACTGTTCACCATCGCCTAACAAACGTAGGTAAGATGCATAATCCTCTTTAGTAGTAATAATAAGAATATCGTTGATGTCTGCTAACATGAGCACAGACAAAGAATAAAAAATCATGGGCTTATCATAAATGGGAAGCAAATGCTTTGAGATCCCCTGAGTAATTGGATATAACCGACTACCTGAGCCACCCGCTAAAACTATGCCTTTAATCATGATAAAACTCCAGCCTCTTTTAAGTACCACTCAACTGTTTTACGCATTCCACTAGCAAAATCTTCCTGGGGAACCCAACCTAAATCGCTATTAATTTTACTAGCATCCACTGCATATCGCTTATCGTGTCCTGCTCTATCGTTAATAAAAGTAATTAGCTCATCATAACGCCTGACACCGGCTAATTTAGAAGGAGCTAACTCATCAAGCAAAGCGCAAATTAGACGCACTACATCAATATTCTGTTGCTCGTTATGACCACCAATTAAATAAGTTTCGCCTATAGTTCCTTGCTCCAGCACCTTTAATAATGCGACAACATGATCTTCTACATACAACCAATCACGTATTTGGCTGCCATCTCCGTAAATGGGTAATGGTTTTCCACAAAGTGCATTATTAATAGTTAAAGGAATAAGCTTCTCAGGATATTGGTATGGTCCATAATTATTGGAACAATTAGTAATTAAAATGGGTATACCATAAGTCCGGTGCCATGCTCTAACCAAGTGATCGGAACTAGCCTTACTTGCAGAATAAGGTGAACTTGGTGCATAGTGAGATTCTTCCGAAAAATAAAAATCTCCCGCTTCTAAATCTCCGAACACTTCATCTGTGGATATATGGTGGAAACGAAATTTTGTCCGTCTTTCCGCTAGTAAGGTAGACCAATGAAAACGAGCGGCTTCTAATAAATTATAGGTGCCTACAATATTGGTTTGAATAAAATCTGCAGGGCCAGAAATGGAGCGGTCTACATGACTTTCTGCTGCTAAATGCATAACCCAGTCTGGTTGATGAACTTCAAATACGGTAAGTAACTGTTGATAATCACAAATATCTACTGGTTCAAAACTATAACGATTATTATCAGCTACAGAAGCCAAGGTATTTAAATTCCCGGCATAAGTTAATTTATCCACATTGACTACTGAGTGATTTGAATGAGCAATCAGATGACGAATTACTGCCGAGCCAATAAAACCTGCTCCGCCTGTTATTAAAATTTTCATGTTAATTTTAGTTACCCAATACGATAAGGAATTGCTTACAAATGTGCTCAAGCCTTAAATCAGCTCAACTCCTCTATTTGATCTTATAAAAACCAATGTAAGCCCTAAACAGGTTATAAGCCCGCCCAAAATAGAGAATATTATAACATTGCGAATCCAATTAACATACAGTAAATTCTCTGACACTGTTATATCTCCACTTGTTCTCGCTAGGATAGGGTTCATATGAAGAAAATTTGTATGCTCTAATTTTTCATATGTCTTATTAAGTGTTATTAATTGTTGGCTATGAAAATTTGTCATGCCCGGTTTTTTTAAATTATTTATTTCTACATTCAAAGTAGGATTTACATTTTTACTCTCTTTTGCTTGAACAATTTTAAGAGCGTCATTTAAACGAAGTAATTGTTTTTCAATTTGTAATGATTTTTCTAAAATATAAATTTCTTTTTTAATATTGATTTTAGCTTGTTCTAATTCTTTAGTTAGTATGTTCAACAAAAGGTCTAAAGCAATTTTATTAGTAAAATCAATATATTGGTTTACTCTTTCTAAAGCTTCTTTTTTTTGAGATGATTTAGCTATAATTAATGATTCATACCGGGTCAAGCCATTACTAACATATAAAAAATTTTTATCACCCTTTTGTTTAACAAATTTTTTTACAGTAGAATCTGCAATTAAAATATTTTTGAAGAGAAGATACACATCGCTGGGAATCACCCTCTTCAACAGAGTGTTTGGACTACGATTATAATTTAAAGTGCTTAAATCATTTATAATTGAAGGAGTTAAAATCACCCTTGCTTCATATATAGGATCATGAAAGAACATATAAAAAAATGATAAAATAACACTAAATAGTATACCAAAAATCAAAAAATATTTTTTCTTTGAGAGAAAGTTTAATAGATCAATTAGCTCTATCTCATCTCTTGTATAAATTCTTTTTTTTTGCTTCACATTAATCTCGAAATTGATATTTGAAATAAATCAGTATAAAACAGATTGTTACGTAACAAATGCACACCCATTACTCTTTGTAATAAAAATGTTTTTAACTTTCGTAGCTTTAAAATAAGAGGAGGTAAAAAACATCAATCTAAATCTCACAAAGTTCATAAATATTTTTAAGAATTTTTAGACTCCGAATCCAGTATTATCAAAAGCTTTTTCTAAATAAACCACAGAATAACAATAACAGGGAGCCCCTGTTTGTTTATGATTGCTATAAAATTTCTTGTATTCTCTTAGTTAAGCTCGCTTAAAATCATAGGAACATAACATTTGTATGTAGCATGTTCAATATAGGTAAGTAAATTCACACGCACCAGGAATTCTCTATTTATCATTAATGAGCACAAAAAATTAAAAATATTAATTACATTTAAGAAGTCACTTCTTCAAGGCCTTTTCGCAGTAATCATTTTGATATATCAGCAAACTGATTATCCAATATAATAATTAAGCCAGTCCTCTATTCATTTAAATTATGAATGAATAGATTTTTTTAAACTATGGACCAAGGTATAGGTTTAGTTATAGCAAAACAAAATAGATAATATCTGTTTAATTGATTTATTGGAGTTTAATAATTCAACTTTACTTTGTCTCCAATAATTTTGTTTATATTGTTCCGATAGTAAATTATCAAGTTCAGTTGTAAGATTTTCTTCATGCATGCAAAAATAAGCTAACCCCTGATTTCGATATGGTGAGCATTCAAATAATTCTAATTTATCTGTGTACTCTTTGATTTTAGGATGATAATTCAGAATTACAGGAATAAATAAAGGTTCTGGCGAGTAATAATTTAAATAAGCGGCATCATATAGACAATTTGAAAAAAAACTACAAACCAGATCACTTAGCATTAAGGATTCTTCAATTAATGATGCTGGAAAAACTCGATAATCTAATCCCGATCTTTTTATTAATTCAATTATTTGGTTTGCTTCTTCCGTGGTTTCCCGAGGATGTCGACGATAAAATAATACAACTTCATTGTTATTTTGCTTTAAGCAAGCATCTAACCATAGAGATATTGTCTCAAAGTAGCCTGGTAATTGATGTAAAGATTGTCCAAAAATTCCTATTACCTTTTGATTAGGGTTTATATTGATAGCTTGTCTTAACTCTTTACGTCGGGTTGTTATGTCAAATTGTTCATAAATCCAATGGCGTGGAGAACCGATAACTTCAGTCTGTGCTTTAAATTTTTTATAAGTAATTTGTGCAGCATGAACATCCATACATAAATAGCAAAATGCTAATTTTTTAAAGAAAAAATTTACTTCTCCCCAAAAATCCTGAATCACGAAGGTTTTAATATGCTCAGGACATACTGCTACAATTGCCTCATCAATCCCTCCCTCTCCAGGAGAACTCAGACCACTAAGAATTAGATCGGGTTTCACTTTCTCTATTAAATGATGCGCATAAGCTAATAATTCATTGGCTTTATGATTTAATTCTTTAACAGGTGGAATATCAACTATATATACAGACTGGATACCTGCACGGAGAAAATATTCCGAAGCAGGGCATTGAACATAAATAAAAACTTCAATGTCTGGTATCTGCTTTAAGACTTTTACAATTTCAATGATGTTTAAAGTAGCGCCCACATCTCTCGCAGTAACCAGTATTCTCACAGTTTACCCTTGTAAAATTTTTTTAATTATTTTTTGATCATTAATTCCTTTTTGACTTAACTCAAAAAATTTATCCCATTCTGAATGAAGTACATTGTGTCCATGTGCCATTTTAATAGTTAATAGGCAAAAGGCTCTTAAAGACATTAATGTTAAGCAAAACTCATCATTTTCCTGGTATTTATAAGTTCCCCCTGCATCTTTATACGTTTTTAATAATATTTTTCCTAAATTTAATCGTTCAGAATCGCTAGCTATCTGATTGAAAATAATACGTTCCATTAAAAATAAGAGATCAAATATTATAGGAAGAAAACTGTGTAAAGCATCTTCAAAATCAAAAAAGCAAACGGAATTATATGAAAGAAGCAAGTTGCCTGCATTTAAATCACCATGGATAACTTGTGAATTTTCATAGCTTATGCATTCAAAATCATAATCTTGAGCAAGTTTTTTAACAAAAGAGGCATGAGGAATTTGTACATGTTGGTCATTAGCAAGTTCTGTTCTTAATTCACTTAGTGTCTTTATTTTTTGAATGGTATTTTGATTAATCTGCTGCATATGAGGATAATATTTAAGTTTTTTGTGGAGTTTTACAAGAGCAGTGCCCAAATAAGTCATATGTTCAGCATTGGCGAGAATACGGGATCCTTGTATATATGGATAGACATAGTAAAAAGCTGCTTCTTCTTTATTAAAGAAATGAGAAATAGATGTATTTACTATATAACTAGGTGATGAAACCCATTGCGTTAAATATTCGCAATCCTGGTGGCTCCTTTGCGCTTCAACAGAAATTTTTTTAATAAAGAATTTCTGTTTATTTTCACTGTTTTCAAACAAATAGGCTCTTGTTAATTTTTGATCAAATTCCACTTTAAACAATTGACCGTTCATTTTTAACTGGTTTTCAAAATAGGACGATGTTGCTGAGTCCGCAGTCCGGAATTGGGGCAATGCTGGGGTGAGAGAGTCCCAAGCAGGATTTTTAACGATCATTGATTTGTCTAACATCGGCCCATTTAATTGGTTCACCTGCTTTAATTGTTGCTTTTATTTGCCAACCATTTACCAAATCCCAATATTGAATGGGGACACCTTTACAAGGGAAAGCAAATGTCACGTTATCGAGATTAATGATGTCACCACAGTGGAGCTCCTCTTTAGCCACGAGACACATTCTTTGAGAACTTCCTAAAACTCCCTTGATAGGTTCATTCAGATCTCGTATGGGTTTCCCTAAAGCTAACCAACAATTATGTACTGTTGCCAAAACTTTAGAAAGTTGATCAATTCCCATGGTATGTGATAAATCCTGATCAATATCCTCTGGATAAAGGTGCACTCCTTTTTCTAATACGGAGACACCTAAAGCTACAGCTAAATACAGCATTTCAACACCATTATAATGATCAGAAAGACCAACTGGTAATGAAAAACATTTATTTAGCGTTTGTAACATTCTCAAATTATGGGCCTCTGGTAACGCTGGATGTCCGTCAGGACTATGTTCAACAATAATCCTGTCACATCCTGCTTGCCGTGCTGTTTCAACCGCGTTAAAAATATCCGCAAGATTTGCCCTTCCGGTATCAATAATGATGGGCAAGCCAGTTTTAGCCAAATATCGAATCAGAGGAATATGAACAATATTAGAGGATGATGTTTTTAGAGCACAAGCTCCTTGTGTAACAGCAAACTTCGCCGTGTCAAATTCATATACAGAAACGATAAAAGGTAAATTCGCTGCTCTTAAAGAAGAAAATAAAGTACTGTAATGATCCAGGCTTAATGTCTTTCTCTCAATGAGAGCACGATAATTTTCTTTTCGAACTGTTCCTGATTTCCCAGCATAGGATTCATTATAATCAACCGGCAAACAGATATTTGCATTGTTAAGTATTTCTGTTTTTAGAATGAGCGGTTGGTATGGGACTTGATCTCGAATAGCAATTATTTGATGTAGCAAATTGTTAGCCATATCAATATCTTTATTAAAGAATGTGCCAATTTCCGCTAAAAAAACAGGGGGGTTGTCTTTATTTATTGCGAAAGGACCTAGTCTCATATTCACCTCAAAGTATGGTTATTATACGTGTATTTCCAACAGAGAATGATCGACCATCAATTTCATCCCATTTCTTAATTGTCGTTCATTAAATTCTGTCTTCATGGTCCAGGTTCGAACAGGATCTTTTCGTTGTTTTAAATCGAGATTAAATTTGAATGGATAAAAATCCCAACGTTCACATCGATTTTCTAGAAATTCGGCAATTGTTTCCATACAAAAAATATTCCAACCTCTCTCCCAATCTCCTTTAACGTCATCAATTCTTTTACGATGACGGATCTCACAATCTACACCGAATTCATTGAATGGTGATAATACATAAATAACACTATTCTTTTTGGTCACTCGAAATAAATTATCCCAGAATTGCTGTAATTCACTTGTATTAAAAATAGATATGACGCTAACTACAGTAACTATATCGAATTGATTATTAAATTCCTCTGGTAAATTCAAAGCCGATGCATTTAAAAATTGTACGTGGGGTTGCAGATGTTTACAGGTATCAATCAGTTCATCAAATACATCAACTCCTGAATAGCTTAATTGACGGAATTGCTGACTTAAGAAATGAATTAACTCTCCAGTAGCACATCCAATATCAAGTACTTTTTGCCCGGAAATTAAAGGCAGTGTCTTCATTTGCTCAGCAAGAAATTTAAACATTTCTTTGGGTTCTTTGCTCCAGCCATCAGTTAAATAATGATGATAATTTTTATATTGAGTTGAGGTTGACATAAGCAAAAAATCTCCATTTTTCCAGATATGTATTAAAACAAGTTATAGATAAATCAAGGTAGTAGCAATTATTTAGATAACAGAAGTTAAAAGTAAATCTAAGATATAAAAATAGGTGCTTTTTATCAGAAAATTTATCTGGTGTCACTATTCATTTAAATTTCACGCTATTTATATGTCCAATAATGGATTATAAACGACTCTGTTTAAGGAACAATACATTAATTGTGCAATTAATGTACATTATGAGCGTCCACAAGGTGTTCAGACTGTTTTAACAAAAATGATTGCATTCTTATTCAGGATATTAAGCTTAACTATTTGATATCATCTAGATATTCAGCGAACGTTGTCCCGTTGCAACATTGGAATAGGTAACCAGAAAATAGTCTAAATAGAGCTAAAATCGGTATTCCTTTCCACACGTGGTCATTTATTGCTAATTATTGATTGACCATGGGAGAACTGTTATCTAGAATATCTTGTATTTTACTATTTAAAGGTAGTGATAAATATTCTGATTATGATGGTATCTCAACCTCATTGTCGCCAATTGCTGGAGATTTAGATGGTGATGGAAGGCCTGATTTATCTTTTGTGGGTCACAGACACATGAATGAGGCCGGAGCTTTATATATTCTATTAAATGAACACATAACAGAGAGAGGGCAGCTTGATATTACGGATAGAAATGTATTAAAAGTTGTTGGTAAACCTATGTGTCAGCTCGCCCCTCCATTTTTTCATTATGATGCAACAGATCTGAATGGGAATGGCCATTGTGATATTATTGTATCAGCTGATAATGATTTGTATTCGGGAATTCATGCTGGCGCCTTGTACGTATTAGATAGTAAAAAGATAATTGAACTTTGGAAGGAAAAGTCAAGGATAGATAATAGCAACTTTAACAATTGAAAAAGGTCAGTTCCATGCTAAATAACGAAACAGTTCTGGCAATTATACCTGCCAGAGGCGGCTCAAAAGGTGTCCCCCGAAAAAATATTCGGATTGTTGGCGGCAAACCATTAATAGCTTGGACCATAGATGCAGCGAAATCAACAGATTATATTGATCGTGTTATTCTATCAACAGATGATGAAGAAATAGCTGGGGTAGCCAGAACATACAACTGTGATGTACCATTTATGAGAGAGCCATATCTTGCAAATGATACAGCTACAACTATGGATGTGGTTATTGATACCATTCAGAAATGTAGTGGTTATGATTGGGTAGTAGTATTACAACCTACTTCGCCATTAAGGACATCAACAGACATCAGCAATGCATTGCAATTATGTCATGAAAAATCTGCTCCAGCATGTGTGTCCGTAACTTTAACCAATGAATCACCTTACTGGATGTATCTGTTAAATCCAGATGCATCAATGCAGTCATTACTACCTCAAAATGAAATTAGTCGACGTCAGGATTTGCCTCAGATTTATTCACTAAATGGGGCTGTTTACATTGCACGTATCAATTGGCTTTTGCAAAATAAAAAATTTGTAACTCAAGATACAGTCGCATATAATATGCCTTCTGAACGTTCAATAGATTTAGATACTGAGTTGGATTTACGTCAGCTCCAGATACTTATGGGTGATTTATAATCATTCAAATTTTATAGGAATGGCAATAGATAGTTTATAAGGTGTAAAGCTGCTGACATTAATGTAGAAAGCAGTTTTAAGATTAATTAATTATGGGATTTATATAAATTTATGAAAACAATTTTGTTTGTTATTAATGAAGCGGGCGAATTTGTTGAATTAAGTAAAGTTGCTTTGGCATTAAAGTCCAGGGGATATAACAGTTCTTTTTTGTTTACATCATCTCATTATGTTAATTTATATAAAGATACTACCATCTGTGAATCTCATGGATTTAACTATTATCATCCATCAAAATCGCATCTACCTCCTGCTCCAGTGATTTTGGAAGAAAAAGCAACAGATATAGAGGAGAAACTGGGTAATGGATATATTCCATATTCTTTCTTATTGAACCCCGAAAAAAACTATCGAATTAAATCAATATTTATTGTATTACTTATTATGCCATTGATTTTCCCACAATTAATTTATAAAACAATACTCCGCCTTAGTAAACGTCCGTTTATGCTTTTGATGAAGCCATTTTATAAACTTCATTTTATCCATAATTTTTATTATGCCTATAAAGTAATTAATAAAAATAATTTTGATTTATTGGTATTTGGACAAGATTACCCAGGTTCAATTAATTCCTCATTAATTAAGAGCTGTCGAAAAAGTAACATCCCTACCTTGATTATCCCTTTTGCTCTTGGTACCACCAAGGAAATTGTAGAAAGTTTATATGATAAAAAACAGTTTAGAGTACTTAATAGTCCCATCAATCGTTTGGCATCAATATTATTCCCAAAGTGGGTGAACTATTATAAAGGCGAAAAAATGTTACGACTCACTGGAAATCAAATTCTGATTTTAGAGTTTTTAGGGTTATCTCCCAAGCACCCCTGGCTGCCAAATAGTTCTTACGCTACGCATATTGCGGTTGAAAGTCCTAAAATGCATTCATATTATAAGTCAATGCAATTTCCGTCTGAGCAATTATGTCTTACTGGAAGCTTGTCAGATGATATTTTAGCTGAAGGAGAACATCAAAAGGAAAAAATTAAAGCGGCGCTTTGCAAGGAGTTGGGTTTGGACTATAATAAGCCAATATTACTATGTGCCTGGCCAACTAATCAATACGGTTCACGTTTTACTCCATTAGAATTTAAATCCTTTGAGCCGTTATGTAACGCATGGGCAAAAAGTTTAAGGAAGATTTTACAAGAAAATACTTACTCTATTATCATACGTCCCCATCCTGTAACCAATTCCGCAATATTAAAGTCTATATTAGTTAAATATGGTCTAAGTAAATATATTTCATATAAAGACACAATCAAGCTTATGATTGTCTCTGATCTTTTTGTCGCTTGTGTTTCATCAACTCTAAGATGGGCTATATCAAAAGGAATACCAGCTATAAATTATGATTGTTATAAATATGGTTATACTGATTTTGATGCAAAAGGCGTATTTAATGTAGACAATTATAAGGATTTCAATAAAGTGCTCCATGATTTGACCTACGATTCGGAACAATATAATACTGCTAAAAAGGCTCAAGAACAAAGTGCTCCTGATTGGGGAGTACTGGATGGCAACTCAAAACATCGAATAATAGATTTGGTTAATAAATTGCTACACCAACACAACTCTGAATTGGCGTAAGAAATGAAAACTACTGCAATACCCTTAAACAATAAGACCAAAGAAACTGTTGTCTTCGGTGCTGATAAAATACGATTAATGAATATATTGAAAAATATATGGGAGTATCGCTTATTATTATGGATTTTTTGTAAAAGAGATCTTAAAGGTCGTTACAGTCAAACTATCTTGGGATTAGGCTGGGTAATCTTAACGCCCTTAATTACAGTTGGGGTTTTTGTCATTGTATTTGGGGTGATGATTAAAGTACCAACAGATGGTTTACCTACAATTATGTTCTATCTAGTTGCGGTTATCCCATGGTATTCTTTTTTAAACGTATTAAATCCTTCTGTACAAATGATCGAGGGTAATGCTTCGTTAATCACCAAAGTGTATTTTCCACGGGTGCTTATTGGTGGTTCTTATGCCCTTGGAGCTGCTGTTGATTTTTTAATGGCTTATGTATTTTTAATAACTCCTTTTGCTATTTTATACGGTGTGTGGTCTATTAAACTTGTCATCATTATGCCGTTTCTGCTTATAACAACGTTAATGATTGGCTTAGGTGTAGGTATGTTTTTAGCGCCTATAAATGCAAAATTCAGGGATATTAAGCATTTTATGCCTTTGGCATTACAATTGTTTTATTATTCAACCCCGGCAATTTATCCTGTATCAGCTGTTCCTATATGGGCAAAGCCTTGGTACGCGGTTAACCCTTTATCACTTATTATTACCAGTTATCGTGATGTCTTGCAGGGACATTGGCCCTCTTCTACCATACTATTAACATTATCTGGTATGGCAATAATAACTTTCTTTGTGGGACTTTTATCATTTCATCACATGGAACATAAGGTAATTGATATTCTATGAACTGGTCCATTCGTATTGAAAATTTGTCAAAGCAATATTGTATCGGTCGCAGCACTGTTACAGCAGCTGAATTAGTTAATGAACGGCTAAAAAAAACATTCTCACGCTTAATCTTTAAGAAAAAGACAAATGCAGTTAATCTAGTAGATCCTTCATCGATAAATGCTGAAAGCAGAACGGTAGTGGATCCTAGTCAGTTAAGTAAAGATCAACCTAATCATTTCTGGGCTTTAAAAGATATTAACCTGGAAATTGGGGAAGGAGAACGGCTTGGGGTTGTAGGCCAAAATGGGTGTGGAAAAAGCACATTATTGAAGATACTTTCAAGGATTATAACCCCTACAAAAGGCTTATTTCGATTCCGTGGACGTCTTATCAGTTTGCTGGAAATTGGTACAGGATTTCATGGTGAACTGACTGGACGAGAAAATATCTATCTTAACGGTACCATCATGGGAATGAAAACTCATGAGATTAAATGCCGTCTACATAAGATTATTGAGTTCTCTGAATTGGGGACGATGATAGATACGCCCGTGAAGCGTTATTCTTCAGGGATGTATATTCGTTTGGCTTTTGCTGTTGCAGCCCATTTAGAGTCGGAAATATTAATTGTCGATGAAGTTTTAGCCGTTGGCGATGCAGCCTTTCAGCGTAAATGCACTGAAAAAATGTTAGACTTATCTAATCAGGGACGAACTTTACTATTTGTAAGCCATGATATGGATGCGGTAAATCGAATTTGTAATCGTGCTATACGAATGTCTCATGGTAAAATTGTTAGTGACAGTTCAATAAATGATTTGAGTATGCATAAAAATTCAGTGATGGATATTACCCGTGATTACCTTCGTTCTGGCAGTAAATACACTCCTGAAAAAAAATGGTTAACAAAAGACAGTCCTGTATTTTCAGATTGTGTTCAGCTTAATAAAGTTCGGATAATGGATGAAAATAATAAAGTAAAAAGTAATTTTGATTTATCAGAAAATATAATTTTTGATATTGATTTTACAATTATCAAAGAAACACTCCCTATTAATGTTCATATTTATCTTAAAGACAGTTCTGGCAAAGTTATATTAGTTTCAATGGATAATCATTCCTGGAGTTCATTAGCTATACGACCTGCTGGGCGTTATATAGAACAATGCATTGTGCGGGCCCCAATGTTGAACAGCAGTGATTATAGTATGGATATCGAGTTTTGGTCTGGTCAGAACCTGGATAATCGTATGATTGTTCGTTCCATAGTAAGTTTTGAAGTAACTGAAGATCCTTCGATTTACCCAAGGGTAAGAGGAAATTGGAGTAATGAATGGCCAAATGCTTTGATTAGACCACAACTGGAATGGAAGATATCAACAGACAAAGTAGCCAATCATGTTCTCAAACAACATGAAGAAATTATTGAAAATTGATAAATGAGAAATTCCAGTGAGGCAATGATACTAATTTCTTTTCCGCATCAATTAGTACATGCCCTGGCTGCTCTACAAGCGGATAGAAAACAAAGAAATATTAATCTTGATTCACCTGTAACTATATTTGTTTGGTCCCATCGCTGGATTGATCATAGAGCTGACGTATTTTTTATTAAAATGATAAGAGAATTAGCTCAACTAAGTAATTGTACAATCTATCATCTTTCTTTGCTAGAACGTGTATTCAAATTTTCAGAATATCGCGTACTATTAAAACGAGTAAAGTCTTTAACCAAAATATTTTCTGCAAAAAATTATACTAGTTTTTATTTTTCTCATGATGCAAGTGCTGATCACACGGCGCAGGTATTTATGCAATTCCTACCCAATGCCCATAAAATTTGTTTTGGTGACCCTCCGGGATTTCTATTTAAAAAATACTCCTCAGTACAAGAGCGTTTGGATGATCGTGCTCCTGGATTAAAGCATTGGTTTTGGAACACCCGAATACGTGATATTCAACAATGGTTTGGTTATGATTCAGCTTATGTAGCCATGGATATGAATAATGTATCGCAACACAATTTATCTAGTCCAATTATTTTATCGAAAAATAGATTTATTAAACTAATTCATTTAATAAAAATAAACATGTCTGATTTGGAAAACCAGGAAAAAATTTTTCTCGAAAGGCTGGATTATTCAAACTCAGATCTTAATTTGCTCGTGCTTAGTAATTTAAACGAGAGTAAATTAATTACCAGAGAAAATGAACTTAAGTTATATCTTGAACTTTCTCATCGTCATTGTGAACTTGGTTCAACTATTATTATAAAGCCCCATATTGCTTCTAATTTTTCTTTTATAACTCAATTAAAAAAAATTTTATCCGAATATCACATTATTATATTGCCTGAATATTTAAGGTCTGTGCCTTTGGAAATGCTTACACTGCTTTTAAAACAATGCAAAATTATTTCGGTCTCATCAGCTTCAGTTTTTTTATCTTATTTATATGGAAAGGAAAAAATAACACATGCATTAACTGAAACGGATATTCAGCGCTTTTTTAATGAAGACAGTTGTAACTATATGATCAATGCAACCAGAGCAATAACGGATACTATTCATAAGTTAAATTAATCTATAAAGCAGACTAAGTCACTATCCCATATTGTTATTGAGAATCGTAAACTTTAGAGTTCAACATTTGAATTTGGTGACTCAAATTTTGATCTTTATTATTTTTCTAAAAAGTACAATACTACTCAATAAAAGAAAGCGACTAATAATTCCTACTTTAATAATAAATCCTGTGCCAGGGGAACTGCTCTGTTTAAAAAATTTATTATAATATCTCCACATCCCTTTGGCTTTATAACCAAGTACTCTTAACGGAATTTGTTTCGTACTAAAACTTTTGATATGTGCGACTTTAGTCTTTGGTGTAAAAATAATTTCCCAATTACATTGAATACAACGATAAAACCAATCATAATCTTCACAGTAAAGAAAATAATTATCATCAAGAAGTCCGATTTCGGTTAATGCAGTTTTTCTAACAAACATACATGAGCCCGATATCAATTCAACTTTAACAGGATTCTGAGGTAATGCCTCATTAGATAATAAATATCCTTTAAATTGGGGATTATTAGGAAATATTTTGTGAAGTTGTAACATTTGATTCAAAACCCGGGCTGGTGTTGGAGTAAGTCCTCTACATCCAACTTGTTCTGTTCCATCCAGATTAGTTACCAAACAACCTACCATTCCTGCTTTAGGATATTCCTCTATGGTTTTAATCAGTTGTTCTATTGTATTTGTTTCGATAAAACAATCTGGATTTAAATATAGGATATAGGGTGTTGTAATTTTGGAAAATACAGCATTATTTGCTGCTGAAAATCCTACATTTGTATTATTTTTGTGAGTTATTATATTCTTGTATGTGGAATATTTTTGATTTACTAATTGGAGACTATGATCTGATGAAACGTTATCTGATATAATAATTTGAGGCTCCACTGTCCCTGCTAAAATCTGCTCAATACAACGTACAAGCATTTCCCCCGCGTTGTAATTCACTATAACCACTGTAACTAAGCAATCTACCATGGTAGCCCTTTTTTAATGAGTTTTAATAGCTTAAATGAAGAGAGCGTTCTATTTTTTTGTATGTGCTTTCGTTGTTTTAAAATTCGTGGTAATCCTTTTAGTGCATCTCTTTTAGATTTTAATATAACTGATCCTTGGCCTCTTTTGATAAATAGTAGCATGGTTGCGATATTTAATAGAATATGTAGGGGAAGAGAAATAATAAGTAATGAAGTTGGCATGTTTTTAAAGTAAGTCCATACTAAATTTCTGTGGCCGTGGTAGGTATAAAAATCACTATGCCTTGTAGTGGTAGCTGACCCGGTATGTTCTGCGATAGCATTGGGAACATAGCAGCCTTTATAACCAGACAACCATAATCGAAAAGCCAAATCCAGGTCTTCATAATAACAAAAAAAATGCTCATCAAACCCCTGGACGGAATTAAATGCATCGCGATAATATAAAGCCGCAGCAGCACAGGGTGAAAATAGTTCGTGTAATTCGCCTGGGGCTTTATTCAATGGTTTTCTATGGTTCATTCTCCAGGCTTTACCACTAATATGGTAAATGTCGCCGGTACCATCTAGCAATGCAGGTTCCCCTGCACAAATTAATTTGGAACCCATAAAAGTATATTCAGGGTTTTGTTGGATGGCTTTAACCATTTCTAATAACCAATCTTTATGAGGATAGGCATCAGGATTGAGTAATGCAACCCAATTGATTTCTGGGCAAAGAGCTTCTATTGCTTTATTATTACCTGCAGCAAAACCCAAATTTATGGGTGATATAATTATTTTCACAGGTAATGAAATGCTATAGATGCATTCAGGAAGACTTTCTGTACTGTTATTGTCAAGAACGATCACTTGATATGGTTTATATGATTGCTCAGTTAAAGCTCGGAGAGCTTTCTCCAAATAGATCGACGAGTTGTAGTTAATAATAATAACACCAATATTGATATTAGTTCCTTGAAATGGCATTGTTAAAAGTCCGATTGCTTATAATAATTTCAAATCCTTAATCAAAAGTGTTTAAAACAGGATGAAGGGCCTATAATTTCGGAAACCTAATTATTAACCTAGTTATAATTCTTTATGACAGGCAGTATTTTGTTAATATTTTATATGAGGCAGTAATTTAAATCCATCAAAGACTATAGTGCGAATCCATATCTGTGAGATGCCAGTGGGCTAGACTCCACATATCAGGAAGGTGCTGCGATATTATCACAAGATTGTAAAGAGCCCAGCTCAAGTAGGGCATATTTAAAATGCGTACTTAAGCCCAGAACAGCTATCCAAATTATCAGATGGATATCCTACATTTTAACCGAAATTAATTTGAGTTAAAAAGCTATAACAATTTTTTCTTTGAATAAATTTCTCTAACAGTAGACTTAATCAGTAAATGTCTGATGATAGTTTAATTATCACTCAAGTTATTTAATAATAGATTCAATATAATGATAAAATCTATGAAAAGAAAGCCCGTCAATTCTCCCCCAATAATGGTGAGGCAATATATTCAAATTATTCGTTATACTTTGAAGCGATTGACTACCTAAACAATCAATCCATTGCCCAAGTTCATTAAAAGTTTTAACAGGAATGATTGCTTGATCAACATCATAGGTTTTGTAATTAAATCTAAAACAATCAAAATCCAAAACTAATTTATTACATGCTCTAGCCCATTTAATGGTACTAGAAACACTAGCCAAATATACATCGCAGTGCGGTAATAAAATTTCAAGCGCCTCATCAATTACATTTTGACCTAAGGCTCTGATTTTATCAGCAGTTACAGGGAACCCAGAAGGATGTATGGAATAAAGAACATTTAGGTTAGAAGATTCTAAAGCGGAGACCCATTTAGTAATCATATCATCATAATTTTCAAAATCATGAAGTAACCTTTCAGGTAAATAAGGTGGAAATGCGCATAAGATCAATTTTCTATCCGGATTTAAATTATATTTACTATAGATTTCCTGTCTTGCTTGCTCTAAGTTTTGTGTGTAATTATTTATCAGGTCGAACTTTAAACTCCCCATCACTTGCAGCTTTCCTGATTTAATACCATCTTTTATTTGTAAGTCACGCGAAAATTCGCTTTCTACTAAGACCATATCAACATCACCACTATTAATAGTCCATGGTAATCTGGGAGAAAAATCTAGCAAATCCATTGCAATTAATTGATTTAGAGGAAGACGAATAAATTTTTTACCTCGGTAATTAAAACACCATTTTCTATAAGTTAAGCTTAAAATCCATTGTATGTATTTTGGCGAGTTGGAAGGAAACAAATAATCTGGATGATTAAAATAAGTTTCTGCGGCTTCTGTAATAGTAGCAGTACTTGAACTGACTATAAGCGATAAAATACCTCTCCTATGAGATTTTTTAATCCAAATATTACTGTCTCTCTCAACTGAATCTTCAGTAAATAGTAATATGGAAGGATTAAGGGCAGTTAGTATCGCAGTGATTTGTCTGTCTGTATTTTGGTAAATATTTATATATTCCAAAATCTTTCCACTACGATTTTTAAAAACCTTAAACTTGCCAATTGAAATAAAATTAAGCAACATTTTTTTAAATATAATAATTGGTAGTCTAAAAAAATATTTTATATTATTTCTGATTAAAAAAACTGCTCTTCTGGTACTATAATGCCGAGGCTTTGAACACTTATTGTTATCATAATGGAACTGTATTTTATTGATTTGCTCAAAAACATTAGCATCTCCACCTTGACTAGTTGTACTGTATATATAGTGAAATCCTTCATCACCACATATCTGAAGATACCTCTCCGTATGTGGAAGATAATATGGAGAATATATAATAAAATTATAATTTTTCTTACTAGATAATTTTTGAAATAATTGGATAAAAACATTAAATTGATAGGCTTCATATATAACAGCAAAAACTACTTTCGTCATAGAACGTCCTATTTTAAACCTGTAAATCATTAAACTATAATTACAACCCATTTTCCAAATTTGCCGGGCAGCCATTTTCTTCCTCAAAAAAACTGGCGATCCCATCACAATTTGAATTCAACGTATTACAAAAATAGAAGCTTAGTTAGATTATGGTATCATGCGAATAACCAATTTAAAACCAAGCGTTTTTTGAGCATTGAGCTCAAAAATTCTTGTTATTCTCTCTGAAAAGAGGCAATATATTCTTTATATAGCTTTTATTTAATTAGCTAACTAGTTCTAAATATTAGCTCGGAAATTTAGATGTTTATCTTGTGCACTATACACTGAGATCTAGGTTTTATATTATGGTAAAATAAAGAATGTTTAGGATGGCCTATGCCACTGTGTAAAAAAAAAAATACCTATTGTTGGCCAAATAGAGTTTATTTCGATTGCAATGCTACCACTCCTACGTTATTAGGAGCAGCAGACGCTGCATTAGATACGATGATAAATTTGTATGGAAATCCTAGTAGCTCACATGCTGTTGGAATACAAGCAAAAGCCATATTAGAGACAGGAAGAAATCTTACGGCAAAAGTAGTAGGCTCAGATCCCGAACAAATTATCTTTACTAGCGGCGCTACAGAAGCTATTCACACAGCAATTTTTTCAGCACTTATTGCTTGTGCAAATAAACCGGAACATTTATGTATTAAACTTCTTTATGGAGCTACCGAACATAAAGTAGTCCCCCAGGCACTCCACCATTGGGTTACTATTTTAAAATTACCCTATGAAATTGTAGAATTGCCAGTAAATGAAAATGGACAAATAATTATTGAACAACTTATAAATGAGCTTCCATTCGCAGCTTTAATTTGTACTATGGCTGTTAACAACGAAACTGGAGTAATTCATAATCTAGCGGAAATAGAACAGACTCTTATAGATCTTAATTCAGAGGCTCTTTGGTTAGTAGATAGTGTCCAATCTTTAGGAAAGCTTGATTTACAACTTAATTCAAGTCGTATTGATTATGCGGTATTTAGCGGCCATAAATTCTATGCACCTAAAGGAATTGGTTTTCTTTATTATAGTAAAAGAGCTCCTCTTTCTTCTTTGATAGTTGGTGGAGGCCAGGAAAATAACTTTCGATCAGGTACGGAAAATCTGCCTGGAATTGCAGCTTTATCTTATGTTCTTCGTCAGTTTTTAGAAAATGGTAATAAGGCCATATTTCAATCTAGCAAACAATTAGCTTTTTTTAGAGATAAAATTGTTTCGCAATTAAGAAGTATTTTTCCTGAAGTAGTGTTTAATACCCCATTTCAGATCTCTGTGCCAACTACAATTAATTTTTCAGTTCCTGGCCTTAATAGTAAAGAGCTGCTCGACCTGTTTGATGCTGCTGGATTATCCTTAAGTGGAGGTTCTGCTTGCAGTGCCTCTTCACTAAAAACAAGCTATGTACTGACTGCTATGGGAAAAACGCCATCAATTAGTTCCTCAGCAATACGTCTTTCTTTTGGTGCATGTACCACATTCGCAGAAATAGAAGAATGTTGTCTTATTTTAAAAAAATGTGGTGAAGCTCTAAATAAAGTATATTTAAACAATGGACCAATAAAACAAGGCACTAATTTACAAGATAGAGTTTTACAACTACGAACAGGATCTGTAAACACTTGGATTATTAAGGACGAAACCACTAAAAATTGTATTATAATAGATCCCCATCTGGAGGCTTTAGAACAGATTGAGCAGTATGTAATATGTAACGATTTAAAAGTATTGGCTATACTTGATACACATAGTCATGCAGATCACGAAACTATTCGTCCTTTGCTCGAAAATAGATTATCTTTATATTTTAGTGAGGTTAGTTTGCAATGCTCTGACACATTAGGGTGGCCAGAAAATAGTAGTTTTATAAAGATGGTTACTTTAGAGAATTTAGATATCGTGCCTGCTATAACTATTAATGCAACTTCAGAAGACACTTTAATACTAGCTCAATTAAAATCCCCTGGTCATACAGATGACAGCACTACTCTGCTACTTGGGACCCCAAAAGGGGGCTATCTAAATAAAAAGGATATAAATTTTGTTTTTTCAGGTGATATGCTCTTAGCAGGAGGTCTTGGAAGAACTAATTTTCCAACCAGCTGCTCTAGAACTTTATATTCTTCCTTAAAAACTCTATATTCAATCATTGATGCTGAAACAGTAATATGTCCTGCCCATGACTACAACAACAGTTTCTGCACGAATTTTAAAACAGAGATAGAAACGACACCTATTATACAAATAGCCCTACATGAAAATAGTTCTGCCAGCATTGATCTCTTTATAAACAAAAAAATTGAAATCGATCATGAATTAGCTAATTTAGAAAAAGTTTTTTCTGAAACCTTGTGCGGAGTAACAAAAGCAAAGAATATAGGTGAGGATTATATTAATATATCCATTTTCCCTGAAGAATTTAGAAGTTTTATTAGTAACAATGAGACTCATCCTTTAATAATAAGTGTTTTAGAAATATCCGAAGCCGCTATATTTAATATTTGGGATGATTTAGGCCTATCAAAAGCACCAAGAAATGTCCCCCCTTCTAAATACGTTAATCTAATAAAAGAACTTTTATTTACAAAAGACTACAATCAACAAATTCTATTTGTATGCAGATCTGGTGAACGAAGTTTGCAGATAGTTAAATCTTTACGACGATTAAGTTTTAATAATGTATGGAATTTACATGGTGGATTGGCATTGCTTAAAAAAGATTTTATAAAGAACTTCACTTATCAGCAGCGTGTCGCCTGTTTTTGAGAAACCTGCCGGGACATCCAAGTCCCCGGCAGGGACAAAAACAGGCGACAAGTATGCCTCCGGCGGCCCTGGCCGTCCTGGTCCCCCTTGATTTTGATCCCCCTTCGGGCCTCAAAATCTACG
>CANJQE010000010.1 GCA_947476305.1 Legionellaceae bacterium | reverse complement strand
TAAAGTGGACCCCATCGATGAGACAGTAAAACCTTAAATCTTAGATAGTGTCCAATTATTGGAACACCGAGGCATTGCTTCTGATGACAGGTTACCTGAAGAGAAAGCGGTGTCAATGAGGAGTCCTGAGGCACGAAGGAAGCTCATTGATACTGCTTGAACGTAAGGTATTCTAGTCATTAAGAGCATGCCGTTTTTTTATTAAGCAGCTTCTCTTAGCCCATCATAATATTCCGATGGTGTGCATTTCCCTAGCGAATCATGTGGTCTTTCATTATTGTAGAAATGAAAGTACACACCAATGCCATGACGCAAGGCTACCACAGTGGGATACTCTTTTAAATACACATCTTCGTATTTAACTGACCGCCATAGCCTTTCAATAAGCACATTGTCTACCCATCTGCCTTTGCCATCCATGCTAATTTTAATGCCATTCTCAGTTAATACTTTAATGAAAGCATTGCCAGTAAACTGAGCTCCTTGATCTGTGTTAAAGATATCGGGAACCCCATATAGCCTGATGGCTCGCTCGAGCGCGCTGACACAAAAACTGTCGTCCATTGTATTGGATATTTCCCAAGACAACACCTTGCGACTATGCCAATCCATGACGGCTATCAGATAGACAAAGCCACCCTGTAGCCTCAAATAGGTTATATCGGTACACCACACCTGATTGGGCTTATCTATCACTAAGTTCTTCAATAAATAAGGATAAATCTTATGCGCCTTACCTTTTTTACTGGTATTTGGCTTAGGCGCGACAGACATGATGCCCATGAGCCTCATTAAGCGCTGTACTCGCTTACGATTAACCTTGTGTCCTTGTCGGCGCAAGTAATTGCGGAGCTGCCTACTGCCATAGAAGGGATGTCGAGTGTATTCTTCATCAATCAACCGCATCAGGTTTAAGTTTTCCTCTGTTTCAACAACAGGGCCATAATCCACTGCACGATAATAGCTAGCACGGGGTAATTGAATCAATTCACATTGGCGCGCAATACTGAGGACGGGATGGGCTGGATCAATCATCGCTTTTCGTTCCCGTACGCTTAGCTTAGATGCCCCGTCTTTTTTTTTAGCCAATCCAGTTCAACCGCTAATTGACCAATTTGCATGTAAAGGCGATCGCGCTCTTGCGTTAACGACTCGATATCTTTGTCATTTTTTCCGGAAAATAAATTTTTACTTTCATCCAATAACTGCTTTTTCCAGCTGTTAATTTGTGTGGGATGAACTTCAAATTCAGTTGCTAATTCATTTGTCGTCTTATGACCTTTTAGTGCTTCAATAGCCACCTTTGCTTTGAATTCCGAACTGAACGTTTTTTTAGCCATTTTTCAAACCCCTTGAGCCAATAGTTATATTTTACACTACTGTCTCATTTTTGGGGTCCACTACTCTCATCCTCAAGCTACATTATACTCTGGAGGTTCAGTTGCGCACAGTAATGTAGCCTTAGCGCTTCTTTTGGGCGGCAAAGAATTAATTTTAGTAGGTTATGATTTTTGCTTTCCTTTAGAAAAATCACATTTAGAACATAGTGCTTTTGCTCATCATATTACTCATGAAACAAACATAGCCGTACTTAATGGCTATAATAAAAAAGTAAAATCATTCCTTAATTTAATTGGCTATAAAGATGCATTAGAACAGTTTATCGCGATCCATCCAGAAATAAAATTTTATAATACGGGTAAAAATGGCGCTATTATCAAGGGGACAGAATGGATCTCATTTTAAATTTGACAAGAACTATAAGTAAAAAATTTATTTTGGGCGAAGATGCCTATGCCAATGCAGAATTAATAAAACTATCACAATTATTAATAGAAAATTCTGAACTTCATAACAATACAGTTATTGAGCCTCTCTTGGATAAAATTATTCAAGCACAAAGGCCCAAAAACTACGTTTATATTGCTGACTTATTAGAATATGAACTAATTCCTATTCTACGAAAAACTCAAAGGTGAATTTTTTTCTATATGCTTTTCAGCCGAAGACTCACTTGAAAAATGATTTTTTATAGTTGTAGAAAAAAAACCGATTCCTATAGTTAGAGCACTTACACCAACGATAGAGGCAGCGGTAAGACCAATAACACCCATACTTGCTAAACCTAAACTACCAGCAATTGCTGACGCTAGTCCAATAAAAACTAATAAGGCTGTATAGGAATTTAAAGTAGTGTTATTCAGAAAGTTCATTAAGAAATTTGCAGAAAGAGAACTTTCTTTTTCTTTTAAATGCTCTTTCCACGGCTTTAAATCTAAACGCTCAGCAACAGTTAATCGTTCTAAATGGGATCTAATTCCATTATTTGGTTGAGGGGAAACTCGTTCTACAAAGTTAAACCATTCTTTATCCTGAGCTTTAATTATTTCTTTTGCGTCTTTTCTTGCTCTGTGTCCTCTATAGGCTGATTGAATTATCGTTGCGGCTTCAACTTGCCCCTTAGTAGTTGACAGATTAATAAAACGCTTAATAGTTAATAACTGTTGTTCAAGCATTTTATTTTCTTTTTTCAAATTAAGTGTTGTTCCACCTACCTTATTGTCACTACCTACCATTAGCTGAGACAGCTTATTGGCTTGTGTTGAATTTATTGGTTTTAATATTGCCAATTGTTCATTAATAGAGTGCTTTAATTGCTCTAGCTTTTTCAGTCGAATTTGTCTTAAATGCTGTTCCAATCTATCCATTAAATCATGTAATGTTTCTAATTCAGCACTACAAGTAATCCGTAGATATCCATGATTTTTATTCACACCATAATAAGATGCTGGAGAAACCATAAGGTTATCAGTATCTAACAAGGTATAAGCAATATCTTCATCAGAACATATTGTCCCCTTTTTCTCTAGTATTCTAGACGCTTCTGGAGGCAAAGGTTCACCCATTAACTCTTTAAAATCTGCTAGTATATAAAAGGCTCCCTGAACCTGATATTGACTGTCTGGCATTACAGCGCCCATTTCAGCTAAACGTTTGCGAACATAGTCTACTTTTTGCCGATAGAAATTATTGATTTCTATCCGATGAGCGTCAGTAAAATTCTCCATTGTTTTTGCATAAGCCATTTGCAAAGAGCGTGGAGCATGACCATAATTGCGAATACTATGCTCTAAAATAGAGATCATAATCGATGGATTAAAAGCTAGGGTAATAGCCATTCTCTCCCCTGCTGCTGATAATCCTTTAGTAGCAGATCGCATTAAAATGATACGACTTTTTAAATCTGGAGCTACGGTAAGTAAGGATACATGCTTAGTTCCGTCAAGAACCAACTCCGCATAAGCTTCATCCAAAATGATAGTCAAATCAGGATAAGCTCTAAGAACCTCAGCAATTTTTTTTAGTTCTTTTTCACCTAGAACACTCCCTAAGGGATTATTAGGATCACAAAGTAACAAGGCCCGGGGGTATCCTAAATCTTCTTTTGCTAAGGTCTCAGCCGACTGAATACTTTTTAATAAGCTTTCAGCGTTAAGTCGATAACCTGGATTGTCCATGACAGGTATTGGATGAAGACGCAAATCATTATCAGCGTATAAGGTATAATATGGAAATGGAGTAATGACTCTAAAATTGGGAATATCAGCATAATAAGACTTTAAAGCTGCAAAAATTGAATGTAGTGCACCAACACCACCTACAGTGAATAAAATATCATTGGCATTAATTTGGTGTCCATACCAGTTAGACATGGCCTTAGACATTAACTCGCGAGCCTCTAGATCTCCTTGCGGATCACCATAATCGATTGCCTCTCCATTATGCTTGTTCCAATAGGTCGCTAAAAATTTACTCGTATCAGGATGTAGGGGATAAGTCGGTTTACCCATACCGGCGTAAATCATAGATTGGTTAATACTATTAGTTTTCTTTTCCGGCTCTTTTGCTAAAAACTTAGCCCACATGTTTAAAAGCATTACTTTATCAATTTTCTTTGCAGGTTTGCCTTCTGGAGTCAGCATGACATTATTCTTCCAATACAATGCTTTCTAATTAAAAACAATGATTATAGAAAACTCAATGTGAATAGAAATGCTAATATAACACAGAGCACTATTTAAGGGGCAAAAATACAATAAAAACATTTATAAATTAAAGCCAGTCATGGTTAATAGACCACCAGAATGAATAATTAATACCTTTCCGCAAATATTTTCTTCTACAAGGTATCTTCTTGATTCATGAAACAATTTTCCTGAATAAATAGGCTCGGCAAGTATCCCCTCTTCTCTTGCTAAGCGTTTGATCTCATTTTTAATAGCCTGATTGATGGAGCCAAAAGATCGCGCTGTTTGAGGATAAAAACAAACATAGTTTTTAGGAAAAAAGCCAAGCCATTTTCTTAATTTAAATTCAAACACTTCTTCTTTATCTGCTAATAAAAGAACATGTATCAAAGCCTGATGAGAGGCTTGTGATAAGCCATTGATTAAGGCAGCGGCAGAAAATCCTGTGCCTGCATCGATAAAAATATGATCAAAATTAAAGTTCAATTCCGTTTCATTCCTTTGTATATCGCAAGCTAAACTCATAGCTCCTTTCATTGCTTGAGTAACACTTGCCCCTTCGTTTAATAGAAACGCCAAATTATCAAGCCCCTCTAAATACTCTTGGGCTAACAGCTCAACATTAGCCCACTCATTTCGTTCAACCCAAATAATATCCTCAGGCTCAAGAAACATTAAACTTAGTTTAAAATTTCCTTGAATCTGAGGGTGTTTTGGTTTGAGTAAAAAAACAGTAATTTTTAATTGCAACTCGCGTGCTATTTGTAAAGCAGCTAACAAATTATTAGATTGAGGGCCGGCAATAATAATTAAATGCTTTATTTTTTCTGTGATTAAAAAAGGGATTATACTAGAATATTTTCTTAATTTGCTTCCACTAATACCACAGCTTAACTCATCATCCCTTTTCACATAACAACAAACATTATGATCAGGAAAATAATTTAGCTGATGAACTCTACTGAGTAAATTCCACATTGTCTTATATTATTTAGTATGTTCTCTAACAAAATCTAAATGAGCCTCAGAAGAACTGTGCTCATTAAAGCGATAGCCCTGCTCATTAAAATTTTTGAGTTGTTCTAGTTCATCGATACGATGTTGAGTTATATATCGAGCCATTAATCCTCTCGCCTTTTTGGCATAAATACCAATCATTTTAAGCTCATTATTTTTTTGTTCATAAAAATTAATGGTCATTATTGGGTACTTTAATTTCTTTTCTTGTACTACTTTAAAATATTCTGTTGATGCTAAATTAATTAGGATGGGGTTTTTATGTAAGGCTAACTGTTCATTCAAATTCCGAGTAATTAGTTCGCTCCAAAAGTTATATAAGTTTAAACCTTGGGGATTTTCTAAACGAACCCCCATTTCTAAGCGATAGGATTGAATACTATCCATAGGTTTTAATAAACCATATAAACCCGATAGAATCGCTAAATGATTCTGTGCGTAGTCAATATTTTCTTGATTCCAGGTCTTTGCTTGTAATCCTTGGTAAACATCCCCTTGAAATAAAAATAAAGCAGGATAAGAGGCATCTAGGGGTATCTTCTGAAAATAGAAACTTTGATATCTATCAAAATTCAGCTTCGCTAAATTATGAGATAAATCCATTAAATGCGCAATCTCAGACAAGGATTTTGTTTGCATGATTTTAATAAGTGTTTCAGCCTGAGTAAGGAACTTAGGTTGAGTCATTGACCCAGAAAATGGTTTTGAAATTGCTAATAATTTTTTTGCTGGCGATATTAAACTGAGCATAAGTTATCTTAATTAATAATTGCGGTTATTAAAGTGGCGCTTTTTTCTTTACCATCCCCACTCTCGGTCTTTGCATATAAATGACGACTCGTGGACTTGTTTTTAGTACCTCACCATTAGAGTCAACAATTTGCACAGAAATAGTATGAGAGCCTCTGTAAATACCATTTAATTGAAACATTAAACTCTCTTGAGGGCTTCCTTGTGCTGTGCCATCAAATACTATTTGCGCCTTATTGCCAGGAAATAATCTAGGTTCTACTTGAGCAGTTACTACAACATATCCCTGGTTATTACGAATAGTTGCTTGATCAGCGGGCTGGGTAATAGCAACGTTAGTATATAGTTTATTTTTTCTAGGCATCTGATTTTGGATGGCGGGTATAGTAGAAGATTGTGATGCGTCAGGCGTTGAGTAGCTCTGGATTTGGATATTATTAATTGTTTCAGCACCGGAATGAGGCGTATCACTAAAATGCACCACGCCTTGGCTATCAGTCCATTTATAAACCTGCGCATAAGATACGCAGGTTATGAAGCTTAAGAAAACGGCAAAGAGTTGTCTTAGCATTTTTTATCCTAAAGACTATAATACAGCTCAAATTCATAAGGATGAGTTAAGCTCCTGATTTTAGTAATTTCTTCTTCTTTTAAGCCAATGTAATTGTTAATAAAGTCTTTAGAAAATACATCGCCCTGCAATAAAAACTCATGATCTGCTTTTAAATGATCCATTGCTTGTTCGAGTGAAGCACAAACAGTAGGAACATCAACAAGTTCTTCGGGTGGTAAATCATAGAGATCCTTATCCATAGGTTGTCCTGGATGAATTTTCTTTTGAATACCATCAATTCCTGCCATCATCATAGCTGAAAATGCTAAATAAGGATTAGCAGTAGGATCAGGGAAGCGAACTTCAATACGACGCGCCTTGGGACTGCTTACATGAGGAATACGAATGGCGGCAGAACGGTTTCTTGCTGAATAGGCTAATAATACTGGTGCTTCAAATCCAGGTACTAAACGCTTATAGCTATTCGTTGCTGGATTGGTAAATGCATTTAATGCTCTAGCATGTTTGATGATCCCTCCAATATAATATAAGGCCATATCAGAAAGCCCAGCGTATTGATCTCCAGAGAACAAATTAACCCCATCTTTAGCTAAAGATTGATGACAATGCATGCCACTTCCATTATCACCTACTAAAGGCTTAGGCATAAAAGTCGCTGTTTTACCGTAGTTATGAGCCACATTATGAATGACATACTTTAATATTTGTATTTCATCGGCTTTTAACGTTAATGAGTTAAAACGCGTAGCAACTTCACATTGATTTGCTGTAGCCACTTCATGATGATGTGCTTCTACGACTATCCCTAATGACTCTAAGGTTAAACAAATGGCTGAACGAATATCATGAGAAGAATCTACCGGGGGAACGGGAAAATAACCACCTTTAATAGAAGGTCTATGCCCGATATTGCCGCCTTCCATTTCTTTTCCAGAATTCCATTGTGCTTCATCAGAATCAATTTTATAAAAAGATTCATTGATTTCAGTTTTCCATTGTACATTATCAAATAAGAAAAATTCGGGCTCAGGACCAAAAAACACAGAATCTGCTATTCCAGTAGATTGCAAATAAACCTCAGCACGCTGTGCTAAAGATCGTGGACAACGATCATAACCCATCATTGTTTGGGGATCGACGACATTACAACGTATAAATAAGGTATTATCTTGAAAAAAAGGATCAAACTTAGTTGAATCAAAATCAGGAATTAACGCTAAATCGGATTGATGTATTTTTTGCCAGCCCTTGAAAGAAGAACCATCAATCATTTTACCATTTTCAATAAAATCATTATCTACTGCGGAAGCAGGAATAGTAATATGTTGTTCTTTACCTCTGATGTCCGTAAATCTTAAATCTACAAACTTAGCATCGTGTTCTTTAATCGCATCAAGCACTACATTTTTTGTCATTATTTGCCTCCACAGTAATGTTAAGCTAGTGTACCTTAAGTGACTTATGAAACCCAATAGATTACACTTAATGTTTTTAATCCAATAGAAAATTTTATGGGCGCCTATCAATATTTAGCATTAAAAAAAAATGGCAGCTCTGATAAAGGAGTCATAGAAGCCGACTCTGAGCGCCATGCGCGCCAACTTTTACGGGAACAAGGATTAATTCCAACCCAAATTCAAACCTTAAATCAACAACGAACTGGGGTTCATAGTAAAAGTAAAATCTCTTCTGCTGATTTAGCTTTATTAACACGACAGTTAGCCACCTTACTCGCAGCTGGCATTCCTGTAGAGGAATCACTTCGCGGCGTAAGCGAGCAAACAGAAAAAGATAAAGTGAGAGAGCTCGTCATTGGTATTAGAGCTAAAGTATTAGAGGGTTATGGTTTGGCCCAAGCCATGGCACAATATCCTAATGCCTTTCCTGAATTATATCGAGCCACTGTAGGCTCAGGTGAACAAACAGGTCGTATAGATCTTGTTTTAGAAAAATTAGCAGATTATACAGAAAATCAACAACAAACTCGGCAAAAAATTCAACAAGCCCTGATTTATCCTATAATAATGATCATCATTTCAGCCGCTATTATTAGTTTTCTTTTAACCTTTGTAGTTCCTAAAATAATTGAAGTCTTCACTAGCAGCGGGCAAACCTTACCTGCTATGACTGAAGTGCTCATCACTCTAAGCCAATATGTTAAAAATTATGGCCTATATACTTTGATCGGTTTCATTATTTTATTAATTGGGTTTAAAAGAAGTTTACGCAATATCAAAGTTAAGACCGCATGGCATCAACTACTTCTTAAGATTCCTATTGTTTCTTATTTAATAAAAACGGTGAATGTAGCCCGTTATATTCATACTTTCGGTATTTTATTTGCCGCAGGCGTGAGTGTATTAGAAACAATGCGTGTCTCAGCAAGCCTTATTACTAATTTAGTCATGCGTCAGGCTTTTGATACAGCAACTTCACGTGTTAGAGAAGGTTCTGGAATTAATGAAGCGCTAAAAGAAACGCGCTATATAAGTCCTATGGCTATTCATCTCATAGCAAGTGGAGAGAAAAGTGGACAACTTTCTAACATGATGGACCGCGCAGCAAGTCATTTAGATAATGAAGTAAAACGCCTTATTGATACTTCATTAACCTTACTAGAGCCTTTAGTGATTTTAATAATGGGTGCTGTTGTTTTATTTATTGTTCTTGCCACTCTTTTACCTATATTTTCTATGGAACAATTAGTGACTTAAGGGACCATATATAAAAACCCCTATTATGATATAATTGCATTTTCGTTTTACTTGGGAACAAAAGATGAATCGACAAAAAGGTTTCTCCTTAATCGAAATTATGGTGGTTGTGGTTATTTTAGGTATCCTTGCCTCTATAGTCGTACCCAAAATTATGAGTAGACCGGATGAAGCAAGAAAAGTAAAAGCAAAACAAGATGTCTTAGCTATTCAAAATGCTTTAGATTTATACAAATTAGATAATGGAACTTATCCAACAACGGATCAAGGCTTATTGGCATTAGTAGAAAAACCCTCTACAAATCCTACACCTAGTAATTGGAAACAATATTTAAAATCGGTTCCTAAAGATCCATGGGGAAGAGATTATCTTTATTTAAATCCAGGCCAACACGGCGATCTGGATGTATTTACTTTGGGAGCAGAAGGCCAGCCCGGCGGAACAGGAATTAATGCTGAGATTGGTAACTGGGATGAACATAAATAAGGGATTTACTTTAGTTGAAATCTTAGTCGTTATAGTTATTATAGGCATTACTCTAGGTTTTGCCTTAATAGCTTTTGGCGATTTTGGTGAAAGCAAAAAAATAGTTTATGCCGCAGAACAAGTAGAAAGGACCTTGGGTTTAGCACAGCAACAAGCCATTTTAGAAAGTAGCACTTTAGGTTTACGAATTGACAATAAGAGCTATCAAATTCTTAAATTTCAAAATGCCTCTCAGTGGCGTGCTGTTTCTTCTAGACATTTATTATATAAGATCCATTATCTTCCGAAGGACATGATTGTTACTTTAAAAACAACTATTCAAGGAAGTTCGAAAGAGCCAGGTATCATCATTAACTCCTCTGGAGAAACAAACGCCTTTACCTTAAATTTTGGCACCAATAAAGAAAAAACTATCGCTGTACTCACAGGCAAAGAAAATGGTGAGTTGAGCTTTACCACGGCTTCAAATAATGCGAAATAATCAATTAAATACAAATGGATTTACCTTGATAGAAGTTCTACTGGCTCTTGCTATTATAGCAATTGCACTAACTGCTATGTTAAAAACAACCGCTCAAAATATAGAAAACACCAACAGAATTAAAGAAAAGACCATTAGTCATTGGATTGCAATGCAAGGGGTCTCAATGATCCAGTTGAATTTAGTACAAGTCTCAACTAGTCAAGAATCGACTCAAGTTACAACGATGCTCGATCAAAAATGGTATTGGCGTGCTAAAGCCAGTACGACTCCTGTAAAAAAAATGCAACAAATCACCATTTCGGTAAGTAAAAAACAAAGTGGTCCTTTTTCTGAGGAATTAATTGCTTTTAGGTATTTGCCATGAAAAAAAGGGTAAGTGTTCAGGGAGAGCTCATAACTCTTGGAGGAAGGCTAGCTTTGAGTCGATTTGGAACAGAAAAAGCGATTAGCAAGCGCAGCATACATCAGTATGTGAGCATCGATGAGCGCTTTTTCTGTTCCAAATCGGCCAAAGATGGCCTTCCCTACGTGCAGAGTGAACGGTTACAAAAAATGAAGGGCTTTACTCTACTTGAAATTTTAATTGCGCTTAGCATTTTTGCATTATTAGCCACAATTACTTCTTCTTCACTTTACTATGCTTTTTCTACTCGCACCAAAGTTAATTTACAAGCCGACCGCTTAAATAAGCTTCAATTAGCAATCAGCATTATTCAGCAAGATACCTCACAAATTATTGATAGAGCGATTCGTGGTAATGAAATGCGTCTATTTCCTGTTATTGTAGGGCAATCTGAATATATGGAGTTTACTCGTGATGGAATTATAAATCCTAAAAGCAAGGAGAAACGCAGTACTCTCAAAAGGATTGCTTTTGCTTGCTTAGAAGGACAATTAATACATCGTACCTGGAATAGCCTAGATCCTATTGATCGCAATAAATATCAGGATAGAGTTCTTATAGATAATCTAGATGACTGTCATTTTAGTTACTTAAATCATAACTTACAATCATTGCCCGAATGGCGAGAACAAGCGCTTAGTTTAGATCAACGAGCTGAAACCTTTCCTACCGCCTTACAAATTAATCTTAGTTTAAAAGATTGGGGCAAAATTAATTTATTATTTATTGTTCCTGAGGCTTTATATGCGCCAACATAAAAAAGGTGGTGCTTTACTTACGGCCTTATTTATCATGACTTTAGTGGCTATTGTTGCCACAGCGATGAGTACTAGGTTACAACTGGACATTTATCGAACTCGTCTCTTAGTAGCGCATGATAAATTATATTTAGCCTCTCAGGTGATTATGTTCTGGTCTTTTAATGAATTAAATAATAAAAATAAGAAATTTACTTATGCCGATGCTCAAGGAAGGGTTAGTAGATACCCTAAGAATCTAGAGCATATTTATAAAGACGTACAATTGAGCGGCGGTCTTTATGATCTCCAAAGTAAACTAAACCTTAATAATTTAACAGAAAAAAAAGGACTAGTTCTGTTTCTAAATCTTTTAAATCATATTTACCCTAAAGCAAATGATAAAGAGAGAGTTAATTTGGCATTAACAGTGCAAGACTGGTTAAAAGCCTATGATTTATCGCTCGGCAAAGACAGTTATACTTCTTATTATCTAGCGCAAACCCCACCCTATTATCCCAGCCATCAATTAATGAAAAGTCGTTCAGAATTTAGACTTTTAAAAGACGTCAATGCAGAACTGAATCAAATAATTCAACCCTTTATCACTGTCTTACCCGAAACAACAGCTATTAATATTAATACAGCTCGAAAACAGATATTAATGTCATTAGGAGATGGGCTTTCTCAGAACCAGGTAGAAGAGTTAATAAAGACCAGGGGCGCTAAGGGAATTAGTGATGTGAAATATCTTAATCCTCTTTTACAAAAATTCAACATTCCTAGTGATCAAATCACCATTGAGAGTCAATATTTTCTCAGTAAAGCTTATGCCAAAAATGAAGATTTAAACTTAGTAGTTTATTTGCTCTTAAAAAGAGAAAAAAATAAGAAAGGCAAAGTTACAGTAAGTGTCTTGAGAGAAAGCTTGAATATATTTTGAAGAAAACTCTTTGACCTTGTCAAAGGAGCGATTTGTGCCGTAGGCTGGTGCCGGACTTCGCTATCGCTCAGCACCAGTCTACATTTAATGTAATGATGCAGTACATGGTTCAGAAGATAAAGCCTTCACCTTCTCTAGGCTTCGAGGAAACGGCGGTGACAATTTAACTTAATTGCCTTGAGACCTCGGATGCGTTAATTGATAATTAGCTTCTTCCCCAAGAATATCTTTTTTCATTCGATCAGGATCACCATAAAATAACTTAGATAATTCAGCTTCAATTTGCCAGGTTCCTACGAGAGTAAGAATACTATTGGTATCACTGCAAAAATCAAACGTGCACTATCCATGGGAACATTTAAGCGTTTGGAAAAATATTGTCCCATTAAATTATCATTCCTTGGTGATTTGGACGCAGGGATAACAACAAATAAATTTTTACGCTCTTCCGGCGTCAATTGTTGCTCAATTTTAAGCATTTGTTGATTGATAGTGTGGAGCTGTGCCTGCACCGCGTCTTTAATATTTTGGTTGATTAAAGGGGTGATTTTTTGGAAAAATTGACTGAGCTGAGCAGTAGAACAAGTTTTTTCTTTAATTGCCTTCTGAATGAATTGGGAAGTTAAAAATAGAATTTCTTTCTGTCTTATTTTCTCTGCCCTTTTTAAAGGAAGTTGCTCTATTGCTTTTTCCGTTTTCATTAATAAATTTTGATAGTCTAATACTTTATCCCTATTTTTAGGAAATTGATTCAAGGGACTAAACAGAGCAAAAGTAGCCAGAGTCACATGAGATACACTTTTCAAATCATTATATTGCTGAGAAAAAATAGGGTAATAAGATACCTTTCCCTTATGATAAAGAACGAATTGATCGCCCTGGGCAATAAGTAGAGGATTCGTATTCTTAATATATTTTTCTTTTAGTTGAGTATAAATCTTAACTGCTTCTAAATCATGTTGCGCTAGAGTAGATTCTGCCTTAGAGGCAGTATTGGAATACGATACAGTCCATTCAAAAAGAATAATAATTAAGATTAGAACAGGAATTGATGATTTAAATAATTTTGGATGTTTCATTATCATTCGATCATATATATAAATTTATTCATTATTAGCATTTTTATTTTCCATTGGCCCTAGATCTTTAATTATCTTTTCAGCATTCTTTTTATCTTGTTCAGTCAATTTACTGTCTAAAGCTTTAAGTTCTTTTGTAGCTTCCGCATTTTTACCATCCGCTGCAAGTTTAAGCCATGCATAGGCCTTCACATCGTCTTGTGGAAGTCCTACTCCAGCCAAATACATATAACCCAAACGGGCTTGACCTAAAGAGTTTCCTTGTTCAGCAGATTTACGAAACCAGTAGGCAGCTTGTTCATAATCTTTATCAACACCAGTGCCAGTCAATAATAACTGTCCAATTTGCGCTTGAGCTTCCGGATGCCCTCTTTCAGCTGCTGCCTGATACCAATAGGCTGCTTTCTTGGGATCTTTGGATACGCCTAGTCCATTTAAGTAGTAGTAGCCTAAATAAGCTTGTGCATTTAAGTTACCTTGATTAGCGGCTTGAGAAAACCAATAAAAGGCCGAACTATCATCAATGGGAATACCACCTTTTTGCCCTGTATACAACATGGCTAAACTATATTGCCCTTGATCATCACCTTGTTCAGCTGCTTTTTGAAACCATTCAAAGGCTTTATTTACATCTTTCGCAGTTCCTTTACCTGTCATATACTGATAACCCAAATTAACCTGGGCTTTGCTATAACCTTGCTCCGCTGATTTTTTAAACCAATCAAAGGCCATGACTTCGCTAGCTTGTACACCATCCCCAGCAGAATACATCAAGCCAATATTTCTTTGTGCTACAGGATTTCCTTGAGCGGCTGATTTCATATACCACTTAAAAGCCTCTGGAAAACTTTGGCTTACTCCTTTACCGGAATCATAGATGAAACCTAAGCTTAATTGCGCTAGAGGATAATTTTTTTCTGCAGATTTTAGGTACCACTCTCGTGCTTTGCCAGTGTCTTTAAGAACACCATAACCATATTCATACATACGGCCTAACAAATACATAGCCTCCTCATTGCCCTCTCTAGTAGCTTGCATTAAATGAGGATAAGCCGTGGTGTAATCACCATTTTCATAGGCAGAAAAACCTACAAGTTCGTCAGCAAATGCCGTACTTAGACAGTACAATAACAAAGCCCCAATGAAAGCCCGCATGCGTTCTCCAATTCCTTCATCCTTATCTAACATAGTAGGATAAAGATACAACAAAGCAAGTTATTGGCCAGACAATTGCAGATAAAAATAATTAATGAATACAATAGACTTCTTTCTAAACTCAGGATCGTAGAACCGGAGTGTACATCTAGTACATGAAGACTCACGCACCATTTAAAAAAGCTATAATTAAAAAACCCGCCGAAGCGGCGGGTTTTTTAATTGTTGTTATAAGGCTTCAAAAATAGCTGCCGCACCCATTCCTGTTCCAATACACATGGTCACCATTCCATAACGACCTTTTGTCCTACGTAAACCATGTAATAAGGTTGCAGTACGAATAGTACCAGTAGCTCCTAAAGGATGGCCTAAGGCAATAGCTCCGCCTAAAGGATTTACTTTATCTTGAGGAAGATCGAGATCCTTGATAACCGCTAGAGCTTGCGCTGCGAATGCCTCATTAAGCTCTATCCAATCTAATTGATCTAGTGTAATACCTGCTCGTTTTAAAGCGATAGGTATAGCTTTAATAGGACCAATACCCATAATTTCAGGAGGCACACCAGCTACTGCAAAACTTAACAATCTGCCCATAGGTTTTAAATTATAGGTACTTAAAGCTTCTTCACTAGCTAATAAAGCAATACCCGCACCATCACTAGTTTGCGAACTATTTCCCGCTGTTACAGTACCTCGTACAGAAAAAACAGGCTTTAATTTAGCAATTACATCATAGGAAGTATCCGCTCGAGGACCTTCATCTTCACTAATAAGCTTTTTCTTTGTAACTACTGAAGAATGCTCGAGATCAGTCTGTCGAACGGTAATTTCAATAGGAGTAATTTCCTCTTTAAAATCACCTCTTTGCTGGGCTAATATTGCTTTTTTATGGCTTGCAGCAGCGAATTCATCTTGTTGTTCACGAGTAATTTCCCAGCGTTTTGCTACATTTTCTGCAGTAATCCCCATTCCATAGGCTATAGCAATATCTTCATCATTAAAAATAACTGGATTAGCAGTATATTTATTGCCCCCTAAAGGCACCATAGACATACTTTCAACACCGCCAGCTAAAGCTAGATGCATATCGCCACTACGTATGGAAGCGGCAGCTGTAGCAATACTTTGTACTCCTGATGAGCAAAAGCGATTAATGGTCATAGCCGGAACTGATTGAGGTAGATCAGCTAATAAAGAGGCGATTCGAGCTACGTTCATTCCCTGCTCTGCCTCTGGCATAGCACAACCTATAATTACATCACCTATTTCTTGCCAATCTACTGATTTGTGGCGAGCAGTTAAACTTTTTATCGTATGCGCTAATAAATCATCGGGTAAAGTATTTTTAAATATTCCACGTGGCGCTTTACCCACTGGTGTGCGCAATACATCAACTATATATACATTAGTCATTATTCATTCTCCTTTGCTTAATTGCGCAGTGGTTTACCAGTTTCTAATAAATGATTTATTCGGGCCTGAGTTAATTCTGTTTTGGCCAACTTAATAAAGGCCTCACGTTCTAATTTTAACATCCATTGCTCATCAACTAAGCTGCCTTGATTTAAATCACCACCGCAAAGTACATAAGCTAGCTCATTGGCAAGCGTATAATCATGTTTAGAAATAAAACCACCCTCTAACCAATTAACTAAGCCTGCTTGTAAACGTGCATGTCCTTCCATACCAGCAATTTTAAACCGCTTAACCAGTGGAGGAAGATAATTAGCTTCTTGTAGAGATTTAATTTTAACTAAAGCTGTATATAAGACTTCATTAGTATGCATCATGCACTGATCAGTGGCGCGCAAATAACCCATTTGCATTGCCTCAGTAGCACTACTAGCAACTTGTGCCGTAGCAATTTGTTGAAAATAAGTTTGGATATAGGTCATTGGATCAACTTGAGGTGAGTGAGAAGCGGCACGTAAGGCCATCTCTTTACAACCACCACCAGCAGGAATCACACCTACACCTAATTCAACTAGGCCTGGATAAGATTCAAAAGCAGCTACCACTGCATCACAATGCAGCATTAACTCACAGCCTCCACCTAAAGCACGACCTCTAAGAGCAGCTACTGTTGGTATAACACTGTATTTCAAACGCATAGCAACCTGTTGAAACTGAGCAATCATATCCTCTAAAGCCTGCATTTTATTTTCTTTAATTAATAAAGAAACCCCTCGCAAATCAGCGCCTGAACTAAAATTCTGAGAATCATTTTGATGAATAATTAGCCCCTGGAATTGCTTTTCTGCCAACTCAATACTCTTCTCTAGTCCATCTAATACCGATTGACCAATAGTATTTGCTTTGCTTTTAAAACTAACTACGGCAATGTCCTCTTTAAAATGACGCATAATAATGCCTTCATTTTCGTATACAGTTGCTGCACGATACGTGGGCTCTTGAAGCACGCGGTCAGCAAATAACTGACGTTGGTATACAGGCAAATGACTACGTGCTTGATACTCCTTGTGAGTTGGAGAATAAGCGCCTTGCTCTGTATAAAAAGCCTTAAGCTGCGATAACCAGCCAGGTAGTTTTGCGGAACTTAATGCTGTTTTTTCTTGTATTGCTTCGTCAATAACCTGAACCATTTGCTGCAAATCTGATTGTTGCCATGTTTCGAATGGACCTTGCATCCATCCAAATCCCCAACGAATAGCTAAATCAACATCACGAACATTTTCCGCTATTTCTTCCAAATGATAGGCACAATAATGAAATAAATCTCTAAAACAAGCTGCTAAAAATTGCGCTTGTTTGTTACTTGATGTAATTAAAGAGTGCATCCGAGCTACTGGATCAGGATTTTTCATTATTGCTTTTAATTCATCATTTACTTGAGCTTCTGATTGACGATAACTCTTTGTTTTAATATCATAAACTTCAATAAACTTAGCATTTTTTCTATAAAGACCCTGGCCTGTTTTTTGCCCTAAATGACCGTCATTGATTAAATGAGTTAACCATTCAGGTAATTGAAATAAGGAATGCCAAGGATCATCTTTTAATTGCTCTTGCATGGTATTAACAACATGCTTCATTGTATCTAAGCCAACCACATCCATAGTACGGAACGTAGCAGATTTTGGTCTGCCTAAGAAGGAGCCTGTAAGTGCATCAACCTCATCTATGCCCATATCCATTGCCATTGTATGATGCACAATAGTTAATAATGAAAAAACCCCTACACGATTGGCAATAAAATTAGGTGTATCTTTGGCTCTAACAACCCCTTTACCCAAATAGCGGGTTAGCCAGGTTTCTAGATTATCTAATAATTCTTTTGAAGTATTTTTTGCAGGTATTAATTCAGCAAGATGCATATAACGAGGTGGATTAAAGAAATGTACGCCACAAAAACGCTCATGATGCTGCTTAGGCAGAACGCTACATAAAGCATTAATGCTAAGACCAGAGGTGTTACTTACTAAAATTGAGTGGCTTGATAAATGAGGGGATATTTTTTTATATAAATCTTCTTTCCAATCTAAGCGTTCGGCAATAGCCTCAATAACTAAATCACAAGAAGATAAATCAACAAGATGTTGTTCATAATTTCGAGCTTGCAATAAGCTACTTGTTTGAGCAGTAGCTAGCGGTGAAGGTTTTAGCTTTCCTAGATTAGCAATGGCTTTATCTACGATGCCATTAGCCGGCCCTTCTTTAGCAGCCAAATCAAATAGTAAGGTCTCCATGCCTGCATTCACACAATGTGCAGCAATTTGAGCACCCATTACTCCAGCACCTAATACTGCTACTTTCTTTATATAAAAAGGCTCCTGCATTATTATTTCCTCTTTTTTTTTTAATTTTTTATTTGAAGGTTGTATAAGATAATTTGTCCCTCAATAATCCCCTACATCAAATACCTAACGATAAGTCTAATTGAAAATTATAGATGATAATATAGAAAACCTGTTTGTAAACTTCTTATAGGCTCTACCGATATTTAGAGCTATGAAATCCCAATTAAAAAACAGTAACATAGCTATTATTTGGTAACTTCTCAATAAATCCGGGCAATTACGTCATCCCGAACAGAGTGAGGGATCTCCAGATGCAGGCACCAAGCCATTTTTCAGGAGATCCCTCGTTACTCTCGGGATGACGTTTCCCGGGCTTATTGAGAAGTTTCTTATTTATTGTCTATCTCTCAAAGAGAGATAGACAATTTCAAGGTACTGCAAATCTTAGGATAAATTAAACTGGATACCTTGCGCTAAAGGTAGTTCATCGCCCCAATTAATCGTGTTGGTTTGACGACGCATATAGGCTTTCCATGAATCAGACCCTGATTCACGTCCACCACCAGTCTCTTTTTCTCCACCAAAAGCACCGCCTATTTCTGCACCGGAGGTACCTATATTAATATTGGCAATTCCACAGTCAGATCCCCATGCACTTAAAAAACGTTCTGCATCTTTTAGGTTTTGAGTAAACAAAGCAGAAGATAAACCTTGTGGTACACTATTTTGTAAGCTAATAGCTTCTTCTAAAGTACGATAAGACATCACATATAAAATGGGAGCAAAAGTTTCCTCTTGAACAATATCCCAATTATTTTGAACATCAGATACTAAGGTAGGCTGTACAAAAGAACCGCTTTGATTCAGAACCTCTCCACCAAATACGATTTGACCACCTGCTTTTTTAATACGACTAATAGCATGAGTAAAGTGCTCAACCGCCTGTTGATCAATTAATGGACCCATTAAGTTCTTTTTATCAAGCGGATCACCAATGGTGACTTGTTCGTAAGCATGTTGTAATTTTTTAATAAGCTCATGATATTGTGATTCATGAACAAACAAACGACGCGTAGTAGTGCAACGCTGGCCTGCAGTTCCCACAGCACCAAACACAATACCTGGAATAGCTAATTTCAGATCTGCTGATTGATCAAGGATAATTGCATTATTACCACCAAGCTCCAGAAGACTTTTGCCGAGTCTTCTAGCTACTTTCGCAGCAACCTCTTTTCCTACTGCAGTAGAACCCGTAAAGGAAATTAATGGTATACGGCGATCATTAACCATGGTATCGACTACTTGCTGATCTCTAGGGATAATGAGGCTAAATATTTCTGGGCAATTATTTTCTTTTAATACCTTATTACAAATATGTTGTACGGCTATAGCACATAAAGGGGTTTTAAGAGAAGGTTTCCAAAGAGTTACATTACCACAGATGGCTGCTAGAAAAGCATTCCAAGCCCATACCGCCACAGGAAAATTAAAGGCAGAAATAACACCTATAATACCGTAAGGATGCCATTGCTCATACATACGATGATTAGGACGCTCAGAATGCATGGAATTACCATAGAGCATGCGAGACTGTCCTACAGCAAAATCAGCGATATCAATCATTTCTTGAACTTCACCATCACCTTCTTGCTTTGATTTTCCCATTTCTAAAGAAACAAGACTGCCTAAACTATCTTTCTGCTCACGTAAAGCTTGGCCAATTTGACGAATAATTTCCCCACGTTTTGGTGCAGGAACTATCCGCCATTCTAGAGCTGCTTGCTGAGCACGTGCCATCACCTGCTCGTAATCAGTTGTAGAGCATGCGGACACATCCGCTAGTTTATTATTATTCGTCGGATTATAGGAACTTAATAAACTACCCTGAGTCTCACTAGACCAACCTTGACCACTAAAAGCACCTGGATTAGTGCTTTTAAGATTTAAACGAGTTAACAGTTCCATTTAAGGCTCCTAGGCATAATATTTGCCAAAACGATTTTCTAGAACTCGAGATAATTCAAAATTCTCTTGAAGAACAAGCCCGCTATATTCATTAGACTGGCCTAATACCAAATCTACTACCGCACATACTCCAGAGGCCGTACTAACTTGAATCGCTGACCATTTGAGACCGCGAATTACTTCAGGGTAAATTTTCTTCACATAACTTTTTTCTGTAAGTTCGCCGTTTTTTATTCCCTCTACTGTTACATAAACAATAACAATATCCTGATTAGTTTTAGGAATGGCGTTTTCTAAAATACGTTTTAAAGTCGGTCTGTCTTCATTCAAACGTAAGTCATTCATTAGGAATTTTATTTTTTTACAATGTCCAGGATAACGAATGGTTTTGTAGTTCATGGTCTGTACTTTTCCTGAGTACAACTCTGCTAAACTACCTAATCCACCTGAAGTATTAAAGGCTTCGTACTCGCAGCCATCAATTTGAATAGACTCTAAACCCTCAAGAGGAGCCATAGTCACTTCTTTGCCTCTTTTAATACCAAAGCAAGGATTGCCATATTCGTTAATAACACCATCTGTTGACCAAGTTAAAGAATAATGAAGCGCATTATTGGCTCTTTGCGGTAATGCACCTACACGCAACTTAACATGATGACTTTCTTCAAATTCGTGCATTAGGCTATTTGCTGCGATACTAATGAAGCCAGGAGCCAAACCACACTGAGGAACAAAGGCTGTGTCTGCACCTTCAGCAATTGCTTTGACTGCTTCTGTTACAGAAGTATCTTCAGTAAGATCAAAATAATGGGCTTTTGCGGCTTTTGCTGCTGCAGCCACATGAGTGTTTAAAAAGTAAGGTAAACTTGAAATAACTGCTACAATTTGATGTTTTTCTAGGTATTCTTGTGTTGATTGTTCGTCTTTAACATCTAAAGAAACTGTTTTAATTTCTGGTAGTTGTTCTAATAATCTCTTAACGTCAGAACCATTAAATTCAATATCAGCTAAATGAATTTGGTAAGAGCCACTATCAGCTAACAAACAAGCAATTAAACTACCAATCTTTCCTGCACCTGTAATCATTACGTTATACATACAATCCGTCTCCTTTGTAAAACGAGACAATCCTACACAAAATAAAAGAAGATGGATAGAGAATTTTGCACTTATAAGATTCCTTATGGAAAATAAAGGGTCTTAATCTAATCTTACAATAAGCCACTAACAAATGGCCTATTTTGGTTGTCCATAAAAATTAATTACAAGCAGTAAAGTTATAGGCAAATGTGCTGTGGCTATGGTTAAACTCCAAGACACCTAAATCGAGCAAACTCCCCTGTTTTTCCAGCGATAACCTTAGATTTACCTCCATCAGCAGTATCTATAGAACCTATGGTTACCATTATTATATAGAGGAATAAATATTTTACTTCTTCCCAAAACAGTTCGGGCTGAGAAAGCAAAGCCCGTCTCGAGCTTTGGCACAGTACTCACTTTATCTTTAAAGTATTTTTTAATAAACCATTAATAAAGGATGATTATTTCGCAGCCACCAATAAATAAATAAAAACAATAAGTTGGAATATAAAGCCACCAAAAACAGAGCAGGCGCAATACCTTACTCTCGACAGTTTTTTGAACTATTTCTTGACCTATAGTTTTCCGTCCATTATCTTCGGCATTTAAAACAAATAAATGTACCAACTTCATGAAATCAGCTTTATTGAATCCCTTTTTATTATATCCTTCTATAAAAAGTAAAAACTTATCTTATATCTTCATTTTTTTTGCTGGTTTACTAGGTCCAATAGGATTTGCTCCCTTTCATTTTCCAGGAATAACTGTTCTAAGTATTACTTATCTTTTTCTTACTTTAAGCACTCAATCACCTAAAAAAGCAGCTTTGTTAGGATTTACTTATGGCTTAGGTTATTTCGGTTTTGGTATTTCTTGGGTCATAGTAAGTATTCATGATTATGGAAATTTAAATTATCTCCTCTCCGGCCTGGCTACCCTCGGTTTTATTTTTTATCTATCATTGTTCCCTGCATTAGTTGGTTATTTTTTTAAATTACTTGCCCTAACACAAAATAAACTAATTAATGCCCTGTTATTTAGCGTGTTATGGTGCTTGAGTGAATACCTTCGTGCTGTATTGTTTACAGGATTTCCCTGCTTACTCATAGGAGTGACTCAAATAGATACGCCCATGCACGCCCTTTTTCCAATTATAGGGATTTACGGCGTTGGTTTACTCTTTGTTTTTGCTTGCGCGACCTTAGCTTTAGTTATTAAAGAACAGTCCATCAAACGTTATTTTTATATCATATTATTTGTTTTAATCATGATTGCCCCTTCTCTATTTAAAAATATTCATTGGACAGAGATAAAAAAGGATTCTCTCTCTGTTGGCGTAGTGCAGGCAAACCTAGCCATGAGAGATAAATGGGATGACTCTTTATTTTGGAGTATATTAAAATATTATGAAAAAAATATTACTAGTCTTTTAGGAAAAAACGTAATTATCCTACCTGAGTCGGCGATTCCACTTCCTGCAAGTTATTTAAAAGAATATCTTTTAAAACTACACCACAAGGCATTAGCGGCACGCAGTACACTTATCTTAGGAATATTACAAGCTACAGATGATAGTGAAACAAATTTCTATAATTCTATTATTAGTCTTGGTAAAGCTAAAGGAACACATATAAAAAGTCGCCTAGTCCCTTTTGGCGAATACATTCCCCAGCCGTTCTTAAGATTAATGCAATGGTTAAACATTCCTCCACCCAATATTGCACCAGGCAAAAAAAAGCAATCCTTAATCAAAGTGAATAAACATCCTATTGCCAGCTTAATTTGCTATGAAATTGCTTATCCTAATTTGTTAAGACAACAAATGCCTTCGGCTGAATGGATTATTTCGATTAGTGATAATGGTTGGTTTGGCCATTCTTTGGCCAGTTATCAACTGCTACAAATGGCGCAAATTCTGTCTTCGCTTACTGGTAGATTTCAAGTGCTAGCCAATAATGATGGCTTGTCTTCCATTATTAACAATCAAGGGGAGATTGTTGATACTCTCCCGCCTTTTAGCTCAGGGATATTGCAAGGAGTTATTTTTCCAGCATCAGGAACTACTCCCTGGATAATTTGGAGTGATTACCCTGTATTAATTTTTTGTTTAATAATATTCCTTTTCCTAATTTTTTTAAGACTTAAAGCATTTCAATCACATTAAGCTATTGCTGGCGAGCACAAGAGGGGGTATCCTTAGCCGTTCAAGTCACTTAATAAATTGGTCTATGGACACTATTTATAAACCCCAAGAGGTTGAGGAACAAGCTCAACAATATTGGCAAAAGAAACAGTCTTTTAATGTCACCGAAGATTTAAATAAAGAAAAATTTTATTGCTTATCCATGTTCCCCTACCCTAGTGGCACCCTTCATATGGGACATGTGCGTAATTATACACTTGGTGATGTTATTGCTCGTTATCAACGAGCCTTAGGAAAAAATGTACTGCAACCCATTGGATGGGATGCCTTTGGTTTACCTGCAGAAAATGCGGCCATTAAAAATGGTATTCCTCCAGCTGAGTGGACTCGAAAAAATATTGCAGCAATGAAAGAGCAATTCCTTCGCCTGGGAAACGCTTATGATTGGCGACGTGAAATTACCACTTGTGATCCAGAGTATTATCGCTGGGAACAATGGTTTTTCATTCGTCTATTTGAAAAAGGCCATGTTTATAAAAAAAATGCCGTAGTCAATTGGGATCCAGTAGACCAAACCGTTTTAGCAAATGAACAAGTTGTAGATGGTCGTGGTTGGCGTTCAGGTGCCTTGGTTGAGCGTAAAGAAATTTCTCAATGGTTTATTAAAATCACTGCTTATGCAGATGAATTACTCAATTCTTTAGATGAATTAGACGAATGGCCTGCGCAAGTCAAACAAATGCAAAGAAATTGGATAGGCCGCTCCGTAGGAACTGAAATCTATTTTAATGTACCTAACTATGCTAAGAAATTAAAAATATATACTACTCGCCCTGATACTTTAATGGGCGCAACTTATCTTGCAGTTGCGGTAGACCATCCTTTAGCTAAAGAAGCTGCTTTAAAAAATAAAGAAGTACAAGAATTTTTAGTAAGCTGCCAAGGGACAAAAATGGCAGAAGCTGAATTAGCAACAATGGAAAAGCGTGGTGTTGCAACAGGAATGACTGCAATTCATCCTATAACAAAAAAAGATATTCCTATATGGGTCGCTAATTTCGTCTTAATGCAATACGGTTCTGGCGCAGTAATGTCTGTTCCTGCTCATGATCAACGTGATTGGGAATTCGCTCAAAAGTATAAGCTACCTGTTATTGATGTTATTAAGCCCCAACTGGATATAAAACATGACTTTACTAAATCCGCTTATACCGATGAGGGAAGCTTAGTTAATTCAGGAGCCTTTGATAATTTATCGTCTACTCAGGCTATGGAAGCCATCACCGAATACCTTGAACAGCATGACACTGGCAAAGCAACCATTAACTATCGCCTAAGAGATTGGGGCGTTTCACGCCAACGATATTGGGGTGCCCCCATTCCAATGATCTTTTGTGAACAATGTGGCATAGTCCCTGTTCCCGATGAAGATCTGCCAGTTGTATTACCAGAAAATGTGAGTATTACCGGTAGCGGCTCTCCTCTAGCACAATGTCCTGATTTTGTTAATGTGTCTTGCCCTAAATGTGGCCAAGACGCTACTCGTGAAACCGATACCTTTGATACCTTTATAGAATCTTCTTGGTATTATGCTCGTTTTGCTTGCAAAGGCCAGGAAAATGCCATGTTGGATGATAGAGCTAAATATTGGACTCCTGTAGATCAATATATAGGTGGAATTGAACATGCTGTAATGCATCTACTTTATGCGCGTTTTTTTCATAAATTAATGCGTGACGAAGGATTAGTAAATTCAGATGAACCCTTTAAAGCTTTATTGACACAAGGTATGGTATTAAAAGATGGACATAAAATGTCTAAATCTGTAGGTAATGTTGTTGACCCTAATCATCTTATTAATACTTATGGAGCTGATACAGCACGTCTCTTTGTAATGTTTGCAGCACCACCAGAGCAATCATTAGAATGGTCTGACACTGCGGTTGAAGGAGCCCATCGTTTTCTCAAACGAGTTTGGAATTTTGCTCATCAATATATGACCCTTTTTGTTGAGATTAATGACGTTATTCTCAGTGGTAATGGGCATGTAAATTGGCAACAAGCAGAAAGTAGATTAAAAAAATCCCGCTATAATGTTCACCATATTCTTAGCCAAGCAATTCATGATTATGATAGAAATCAATTTAATACCGTGGTTTCTAGTTGCATGAAATTGTTTAATGAAATTTCAAGTTATGAACTACAGACTGAAGATGATAAATATTTCCTTCATGCGAGTATGAGTATATTGCTACGTCTTTTAGCTCCTATCACTCCTCATATTTGCCATTATTTATGGCAAAATTTAGGCTTTGATAAAGCGATTATTGACGCCCCATGGCCTAAAATCGATAAAAATGCACTTAAAACTGAAGAAGTGGACTATGTGGTACAAGTCAATGGCAAGTTACGTGCACAATTTACTGCAGCAGTAGATCTGAGCGAAGCAGCGTTAATTGAACTGGCTAAACAACATGCAAAAGATTTTTTAGAAGATAAAAAAGTAAAAAAAACAATTATAGTGTCTCATAGACAACTCATTAATTTGGTAATTGCTTAAATGAAGAAGCTCTTTATTCCTTTTATTTTAGCCGCATGCCTATGTGCCTGCGGCTTTCATTTAAGGGGCATGGTAGATATTCCTACCTGGCTTGAAAATGTTGCAGTGATTGCTAAAGACGATAACAAAGAGCTCGTTGATTTACTTGAATCACAACTTGATGGTTATAAAATCAAGGTTGCAGATGATCCTACACAAGCTAAATATTGGATTGTTATTCACTACTCCACTGTAAAACAGCAAATTGTTAGCATCGGTGCAAGTACTAATCCTCGCCAATATCAACTTATGATGACAACAGAGTTTTCCTTAAAGACACGTGAGGGACAACTAATAAAACCTGCACGTAAAATTTTTGTTACACGCCAATTTACCTCTAATAATGATAGAATTCTTGGTTCCAATGAAGAAGAAAGTATTTTAGTAAATGAAATGCGTCAGGATACCGTAATGCAAATTATAAATCGTTTAAGCAAAAAATAATTATCCCTTATCCGAAATTGATATTAAATTAACGTGAGTTCGGTATAAAATTTAATGTAGGCTGGGTCTTGACCCAATGGCACTACCAAGGAGTTTTTCTTTAAAATACTCTCTCCCCTTAGGGGAGAGAGTTAGAGAGAGAGGGGTATTAAAATCAACCCTCACCCTCTCCCATACCTGGGAGAGGGGATTTTCCTTAAAGTAGTGCCATTAGGTCTTGACCCAGCAATTGGAGCGCGGCGACTTCAATATGTTAGTCAGAGGTTGCTTGGGCTGCGCTATCGCTTAGCACCAGCCTACACTTAATATCATTATGAACATATGGTTCAGATAGGATGAGGATTATTCTATTCCTTATCCCGAACTGACGTTTATTAAAGCGTGGTAGTTAGAAAACAAGGACGACTCTAATCAGGCATTGAGCCTAATAATATGGATTCCCTCCGGCTGGGAATGACAAGAATCATCACTGTATATAAACTTATAGATTATGCAAATTAAACAAAACTATTTGTCACAATATTTACTAAAAAAGCCCTTCCCTATTTATTGGCTCTTAGGTCAGGATACTTATCTCATTGAAGACAGTCTAAAAAGTATAAAACAGCATATTAAAAATCACTATGATAGCGATGAAAAAGTGATTTCCATCCAAGCTCCTGGGGATTGGCACGGTATTCTTGAAGAAGCAAATAACTACTCCTTATTCTCTGACACTACTATCTTAAATATTGTTTATGATAAAAAAACGTTAGACAGTACAGGAAAAAAAATAATTAATGATTATTTAAAAAATGCGAATCCCCGCTGTTTTCTTATTATACGTACTCCCAGTATTCCATTAAAACAAATGCAATGGTTAACTAATCTTAATGAGGCTCTATTAGTAGTACATTACTCTTTAAATACTGAGACAATGAATCATTGGATTAAAGAACAATTTAAGAAGTACGAACTTAGCTATGACGTTGCTGTACCAGCTCTTATCCAACAATATACACAAGGAAATATGCTTGCCTGTGCTCAAGTAATCGAAAAAATTAGCCTTAACTATTCGAGCTCTAGCCATATTTCAAGCCAACAAGCCTTAGAGCATGTCTTTAATCAATGTGAACATAATCTATTTGAGCTTGTTGATGCCTGTTTATTAGGGCAAACTGATAAAAGTATTCAAATCTTAAGATATGCTGCTAATAATAAGACAGAGGCTACTTTGGTTTTATGGATGCTTACCCAAGAAATCAGGCTTTTATTGCAATTAAGTTACTTGATGGAACAAAAAATAGAGTTTAAAACAGCTTGTGCTCAATTAAAAATTTGGCCTCAACGTACTGGATTAGTTCAGATGGCTTTAAAACGAGTATCTTATGATTTCTTACGACAATTAATACGCTATTCTTTTCTCATTGATGAGCAAATTAAGTCTAATTTAAATACTCAGACTTGGAATAGTTTAGAACGGATTATACTTTCTTTGTGTTCAGGAAAAGATGACTTATGTATTCTATAGCTATTTTTGGAGGCACATTTGATCCGGTACATAATGGTCATATCCAAACGAGTCTTGCTATTCAAGAGCAGTTTCACTTTAACTCCTATCGTTTTATTCCTTGTAAAGCGCCAGCAATAAAGCCTCCAAGCCTAGCGAATACAGACCAAAGAATTACTATGCTTAAATTAGCTATAAAAAACCACAGTCAATTTGAAATTGATTTAAGAGAAATAGAGAGAGATACACCATCTTATATGGTAGAAACCTTACAGAGTATAAGAAGAGACCATAAAGAAGCATCGATTACCTTGATTTTAGGCTATGATGCTTTTGTTTCTTTGCCCCAATGGTATCAGTGGGAAGAAATAACTAAATTAGCTCACTTATTAGTCATAAATCGTGATGCGTTTAATATTGATTTACCTGAGCCAATCACAAGTTTGCTTCAAGAGCATCAGGTAAGGGACACAAAAGCTCTTCTCAATCAAGCAGCTGGAGTCATTTATCAATTTAATGCAGGAAATTACCCCATTTCCTCTACTCAAATCAGAACGGAATTGAAGAAACAAGCTGATATAAACTCACAAATCTCTCAAGAGATCTATGATTACATTAAGCTTCAGGGGCTGTATCGATAATATTTTCACTACTATCTACCGTTTTGACCTGCTTAATTAATTCCGGTAAATGTCCATAAAGTACATCAACTACAGGATCAAAACGAGCATATAATTTTGATTCTTGCGAATATTGCTGATAAGGTAATGAGGTCATTTTCACTGCAACCATGAGTAAAGCCACAATAAAAACACCCCTAATAAAACCAAAGCCCATTCCTAGAGTTCTATCAGTTCCATTAAGACCCGAACGTTTTAAAATAAAGCTAAGTACTGCATTCACTACCCCACCAGCAAATAAGGTGGCAAATAATATAATAATGAATGCCGCAGCAGAGCGCACTGAGTGCTCTTGGATATAGGAGCTTAGCCAGGGGTCTAAAGAGGCTGAATACTTAAAACCAAACCAAATTGCAAGAGCCCATGCGCATAGGGCAACGAGTTCTTTAACAAATCCTCTAAACAACCCCGTTAGCACAGATAAACCAATTACTGCAATAATTGCTATATCAACCCAATGCAGTTGCATAATTAACTAACTCCAGTATTGACTATGAAACCATTTAATTGCATGGCACTTGCTAATTGTGATTTTAATTTTACTACCTCCATTTTTCGCGGAGAGTGACCAGCATATACTTTATAGGTTACACCTTGTCTGCTGGCTATTTTGGTAAAATTAGCTTTATAACCTTTACTACGTAATTTATTTACTAATGCTTGAGCATTTGATAGACGAGAAAAAGAGGCTAATTGTACTGCATAAATTTCAGAGCGTGCCATAGATCTTCTCACTGGCGCTCTGCTAGCCAATTTAACTTGTTGCGGTTTAGCCTTAGGTTTTGCAGCTATAACTGGAGCTTTTCGGACTGATTTTATTGCTGCTTTATGTGCAATAACCGCCGGTTGGGAAACCACAGTTTGCCTGGCAGATGCAACTTGAGTAGCATGTTTTACTGTATTTTGTGCGGCTTTACTTAAAGCTAATTGGACTGACTCTAGACTATGCGGTTTCTCAAGAGATGCTGATTCATGATTCATTGTAAGTTCTGAATGTAGTGCTTCTGCTTTAGCAAGCTCAGGAAGTTGACTTTCTGCACTCACATCGGGAATCGCTACCTTAGCTATTTTAATGGTTTTAAATATTTCTTTTTCGTCAGATATAGCAACGTTTGGTTCAGCGGGCTTAGAAGGTAATTTTACCCGGACACTGTAGTTATTTTCCATATTTTGGCTAGATTTCTTCATCATTGCTGGTGCAAATATCGCACCCAAAGAAATAATAACGGCTACACCGATTAAACGGTGTTTTAGTTTCTCATCAATAACCAGTTTCATAGAATCCCCTTTACTCCAAGAGTTTATGTTGAGAAGACATGACCTGACTTACGGTAAAAAAAGAGCCAAATACTACTATCAAATCTCCAACCGTAGCGTGAGTCAACACTTCTTTAAAGGCAACAAGTGGACTAGTATAACAAATTTCCGCCAAAATTTCTGCTTTTTTACCCATTGATAATAAATAGTCGGCAGGCGCTGCACGCGGATTATCTAATTGTGCAAGATACCAGTGGTCAATACAATCCCTTAAGGGAATAATTAACCCTAAAATATTCTTATCTTTTAAAGCAGAAAATACCGCATGAACTTTTTTTCTGTGTTTATAAGCTTTAATTGTTTTTGCCAATAATTGAACGGATTGAGCGTTGTGCGATACATCATATAAAACATCTAGTTTTTTTTCTTCTAGTCTTTGTAGTTGCAAACGGCCTGGCACAAAAATAATGTCCATTGCTTGAGTAATATCCTTAGGAGCAACCGGAAGATACTGTTCTAGTAGTTTACAGGCCATTATTGCGGCAGATGCCGACTTAAGTTGTATTAAAGGTTTAATCAGCTGCGTTATTATTTCTGCGCCAGCATGAAAACTCCAATAACCATCACCTTCTTCGCAAAATCCAAAATCTTTATCATATAAATAAATAGGTGTATTCAGAGTTTTTACTGCTCGCAGAATGCTGTTAGGAACCTCTAGATCTGCATAAATAAAGGGTTTTTCCTGACGCAGTATTCCCGCTTTCTCATAAGCAATTTCCTCAAGACCCGTCCCTAAGTATTCTTGATGATCATAATCTATAGTAGTAATAATCGACAAGTCTGCATCAATAATATTAGTAGCATCCAAACGACCACCCAAGCCTACTTCTAATATAATGATATCTAATTTTTTTTTCTTAAAATAAACTAAGGCTGCAAGAGTGGATAGTTCAAAATAGCTTAATTCAATAGAGCCATGCGTGGATTCAATTAGATTAAATACCTCACAAAGCTCTTTATCGTTGATAGGTTTTAAATTCACTTTAATTCGTTCATTAAAATGAATTAAGTGCGGCGAAGTATAGGAGCCAACTTTATAACCAGCAGAATGGTAAATGCATTCTAAAGCATTTACTGTAGAACCTTTGCCATTGGTGCCGGCAACAGTAATGACCTTAGCATCAAGGCATTGCACATTTAAGCGTTCAGCTACTTGTGCAATACGCTCCAAACCAAGTTGAATTTTATGTGAAGGGCTCTTCGTTTCTAAATAATTTAACCATTGAGCCAGATTCCAGTTAGCTAGTGCTTTGCTTGAAACCATGTTCAATACCATTAAATGTAAGTTTAAAAACTAATTCAGATACGGTCGAACGCAAATTTTTACGTTCCACAATCATATCAATATGACCATGTTCCAATAAAAACTCACTGCGTTGAAAACCTTCTGGCAAAGTTTGCCGTACTGTTTGCTCTATAACTCGTGGTCCAGCAAAACCAATCAAAGCATTAGGCTCAGCCATAATAACATCACCTAAACTTCCAAAACTTGCTGAAACCCCTCCCATAGTAGGATCGGTTAGAACCACAATAAAAGGTAGGCCTAATTCTGCAAATTTGGCTAGTGCGGCAGAGGTTTTTGCCATTTGCATTAAAGAGAAAAGCCCTTCTTGCATGCGCGCACCACCACTAGCAGTAAAGCAAATGTAAGCTCGTCTTTCCTGCGAAGCAACCTTTATTGCTCGAACAAATTTCTCACCTACTGTTGCCCCCATTGAACCACCCATAAAGCTAAACTCAAAAGAGCTTACCACTACTGGTTGCTGCATTAAGAAGCCTTTAATCACGATTAAAGCCTCTTTTTCACCAGTCGCTTTTTGAGCTTGATGAATTCTGTCTTTATATTTTTTAGAGTCTCTAAATTTTAAACGATCAATGGGTTCTAAAGAAGCAGCGATTTCTTCTTGACCTGTTTCATCTAAAAACTGAGCAATTCGCTCCCGTGCTGAAATGCGATGATGAAAATTGCAAGAAGGACAAACCATTAAATTTTTGGTCAATTCAGTACTATATAATACTTCATTGCATCCTGAACATTTAACCCATAATCCTTCAGGAACCCCTTTTTTTTGGGAGGTTTCTGTTCTAATTTTTGATGGTAAGAGCTTTTTAAACCAACTCATAAACGAGAACCCAGGTAATTAATGAAAGGATTATTATACACAGAAAAGTAAATAATCTTATTTTTATTTAATAATAATTCCTCATTTAAAAAAAAATAGTCTACAGAACTAAAGTTTCCTAACAGTGCTCCGATAACTAAGATGGGTACAGTGAATTCACAAAATAAAAAATGAATTTGCTAAATATTAAAAATCTCGAAAAAACGAGATCAGGTCTGAGGAGACTGAAATGGGTATCGTCGTAAACACCAATATATCATCACTAATAAGTCAAAATAATTTAAATAAAACACAAAACTCATTACAAACTACGTTGGAAAGATTATCTTCTGGTAAACGCATCAATCATGCTGGTGATGATGCCGCAGGACTCGTTATTTCCTCAAGAATGCTAGCAGATATTGGCGGAATGGCGGATCCAACTAGTTATCGCAACTTTGCCGCCTCTAGTTTGTGTTAAAAATTTCAATAGGACTTTTATAGTTTAAACACTTTCTTGGCCTATTATTTAACTCATTCTCAACAGTACTAATTGC
>CANJQE010000009.1 GCA_947476305.1 Legionellaceae bacterium | reverse complement strand
TTAACACCATTAGTGATGATGCAATTAGTACTGTTGAGAATGAGTTAAATAATAGGCCAAGAAAGTGTTTAAACTATAAAAGTCCTATTGAAATTTTTAACACAAACTAGAGGCGGCAAAGTTGCGATAACTAGTTGGATCCGCCAAACTACTCATTTTATTAAGGATTGAAGTTTATAGTGCCAAAGTAGTTTTATCTATTTCTAAATCACCAAGAAGACTTGGAGTTTCCTGCAACTTCTCTTTAGCGAAGAAACCATGATCATGAGATTGACTTCCTTTTTCTATTGCATCTTCGAATGAGGATTCTTCAATAATCATTTGCTCTAAGGGTAATCGTTGTGCTTGAGGAGGTGTATCACCATAACCTAAACGCATTAACATCCATAAATCATGCTCACGAGAATCGTTTTTGAAATGTTCATCCATTTTTTTGTGTGCATCATGATTAGTAATAACACTCCCAAAAGGATGTAGAAACACATTATATTTAGTCATAGTAAGCCATATTCTCGCCATCATATGGCCGGCTTGCTCCCAATCTGTTGGTTTATCAAAAGGACCAGAAAGCCAAGCCACAGTGGCAGTTCCCCGCATGGTGCGTTCATAAACCCAACGGACTAATTGGTAGACTCCAGGAATATTAAATATCCAATTAGCATGAACAAAAAGCCACATGACGACGCCAGGAACGTGCATTGCATACGCAGCAAGACCGTCTTTTTTCTTTTTAGCACTAGCTTCACTAAAACGTATCCACGAACCAACTTCATTACGGGCAACTGTTTCACTCATATCAGCAAACATAGTATCTGCGTTCAGACGAACCACCCAATCCACTTGAGATTGATCACTAGAAAATTCAAATAAGTGATTGTATTCTTTAGCAATTTCACTCAACTCTCTAAGCAAATCAAGGGGTAATGCTTCGCCATTGTAAGGTAAACGTGATGTACGGCGATCAAGAATTAATTGTCTATTTAATTTTTCTTCATTTTTACGGGGAATAAGTTTTAATTTGGCTAAGGCTTGAGGGCCTTCTTTGTTCGCATCTAATTTATCGACCAAATAATTCACCTCAATATCTAAGCCCATGGGTGCGGCCGCAATGGATAAGGTTTCATTTAAAATACCAAATCCCACTTGCATAAAACTACCTGTGGGATTAGTGCCAGGAATTAAACGTTTCGGATCATACATTAAAGTAATTGTATCATCATCCTCAAATTGAAATAGCCAAGGCTGTGTATTATGAGGTGATGGAGCCCATCGACCATACTCAAGAATATCCATCCATTGTTTACGACTCATTCATATACTCCATATTATTAATTTAATGCAACACTAGCAGTTTGAGTATCAGCTAGTAATTCTCTGCTCATGAGCAAACTAATACCCTGACATTGGTCTTTATTAGGCAAAGCATAATGTTCAGGTAAATTTTCTTTTTGGAATACTAAAACTTGCTTTCGATGTCCGCCCGCTTCACTAATAGGACTTTGACCACGTTTGAAGAAACGAACCATTGGTAATGCTGTACCATCGGTTAAATGCTCTACTTGATAACGAAAATCCTGATTCATATTCACTAGTTTTGAAAGCAATTGTCTAGCAAAGTCTTGCATTGTTGTTTGGTCAAATAAATCGATATCATCATTAAGTTCTAACCAAAATTCGAGCTTATCGTTACCCTCTTCATCCTGATAACTATAAAATGCTTTTTTCAAGATTTGCCCATCGCTATCAATATCAGCAACAGCGCGCTCTAATTCGGTAAATGCTAAGTTGGCACCATTAAATACCACGGTTGAATCACGACCCCATATAAACATTAAAGGGAGTGGTGTTTTAGGTTTATGAAAGATACCGTATTTAGCTAATAAAGCCTGCACATCACTTGCAGCATAGATTCTTCCCTTATCCCCCAGATTGTAACGTATACGCGGTGACGAACGGTCATCTCGTGTCACGGTAAAAATTAAATCATCCTTAGCTTGTTCCGAATTATCACATTCAATATGAGTATTCATAGGATCATAACGGAAGACCATGGGTAAGCCTTTATTAACGCCATAAAGTTCGCGAGCTAAACCAGGATTTTGTTCTATTGACTTACGAACCAAGATTTCATCATCGGTTTCAGAGCCAAGATTTACATCTAAATCAGAAGCGCCATAAGAGGAATAAATATCATTAAATCCATCTTTAATTAAAATATCCCTCATTGCTTCAGAAATAGCTTGTCCCCCAACAATACTAATCAGTGAAAAATCACTTAGCTTGTGTCCTTGTGCTTTAACATAGGCAGCAAAATCTTTAAGGAACGGTGGATAACCAGTAATTAAAATTTGCGTTTTTTCTGCATTCATTTTCTTAGCAAGATCTAGTACTTCATCTTTATATCTATGGATAAATTGTTGATTTTGAAGACTAAGTTGCGTTATTTGTTGCTCTAAAACATCTTCTAAATTGGCGTTACGGTTTTTTAATAAGCCTTTGATAGTAGTACTAATTAGTTTAACTAGTACTTCAGCTTGTTCCTTAGTAATATTGGGATTATCGTTTTTAAATTTAACAAGCTCTAGTTCTAGTTGATGTTGCTCATACTTAGTAATACGCAGAATTTCATCAAGAATTTTTTCTTTATCTGCACCAGTGGCAAAAACAGAGCCTGTATTTCTCATTGCTTCAAAAGTAGTTAATCCTGTAGCCCAGGGCCCTAAAGCAAAAGCATTGATATAAGAAATTTTACGGCTACCAAATTGTGCCTTTTCTGCTAATTCTAAAGTTCTTTTCACAACTTCTAACTCTTGATCACCCCTGACCCAGGCGGTAGCTTTGCCTGTAGTTCCAGTAGAGGTATCAACTTTTCCATAGGCTGGATATTTTCCATGAATATGAGTGTCAGAGTCATATTGTTGGAATTTAATGTAATTATCTTTATTGGTAATGGGAATATCACGAAGAGTGCTAGTGCTGACTACTTTGCCATTAAAACGAACTATATGATTTTTATAAGCCGGAACTTCTGCATAAGCATGATGAAATCGTGCTTTAGCTAAAACTTCCCCTGCCTCCAACAAATCTTTCTCTGTTCGAACGAATAAAAAACGTGTTTTAAAGCGCTCTATACTGACTACTGTTTTTTGATATAACCAGCTTAAAAAGCGCCCTACTAAACCATCCCAAAAGGAATAAGCAATGCGTCTATGATTGTGTTCCCCGGCATGACGGAGGTGATCTCCAGCTAAATTTTGCTTTTGTTTATCCACTCCACTTGTTTGATTTAGATTAGAACTAGCAAGCATTTTTTCATGAAGGAGTGCTATTAAAGCGTCATCACTATGCTTAGTAGAAGCCTCTTTACCTAAATATTTAATTAAACTATTGCGATTAATAATAAATTTTTGGTTTTGATGAGCACCATTTTCATCAATCGATGTCGCTTCAATTGTGATGGTTTTATAAAATAAGGAACTAAACTGGTTGTGTAAACTAACTCCAAGCTTACCTAACTCATTTCTAGGATTAGTCCCTCCTTGTTGAAATAATAGTCTTGATCCATATTCTGCTTGATTAAATACTACAACTGCTGATTTAACTATATATATAGGCATCTTATTTCAATCCAAGGTTAAGACAAGATGCATTTTACTAGAACATAATTAAGAAATTATTAAGTACTATTAATATTCCCAATTTAGAACAAATATTTGAATACTAATCGACAATAGTGGACTATAAAATGACGATACAGTTTTTTAGATAGCATTATATGCTGGTTACAGCACTTTATTTTTCTAATAAGAAGTTGAAGCAGCAATAGCATTCAGTACTTGGGCTAATCTGCAGCCCGCAAGAACTATTTGATCTTCCGTAATTTGCCTGACGTTAAGTTGATAGTTTTTACTGGGTTGCTTATGTGTGCGGATAGAATAGGCTTGATTTATCGCTAAATAATGTGCAGTAGTTGCCCATTGTTCTGGGCTTTTCTGTGCTGGAGCTAAGTAACAGGGTCTGGTTTTTTCGAGAAAGTGCGCTTTTGCCTGGATTTCGTTTAAATTTTTATAATTTAATATCCCAGCACCATTATCCCAATACTGATGTAGATTTTTACCATAAGGACTACGAGATAAAAGATATAAATTACCTCCTAAATCCCCTTTAGGTAAACGTCTGCTCACTTTCGTAGTAGCATGTAAAGGCTGGTGAATATCACCAACAACATGAATTAATATTTTTAAATTTAAAACCTTAACAGCATTATTTGTTTTATTGGATGATAAAACTAAGATAGCTTGTTTAATTGCCCATATCGCATTCCTTGGCTTTATCTTTGGCAATTTGCTTTTATCTTTCGTAAAGGGAATATCTACATAATGTAAGCTAGCAAACTGATAAATATTTTTTTTACGAATCGCATCCAACCATACTGAGCTATCAACAAAGTTAGCTTCTAAGGCCTGTTCCTTTACATCCAACAAATGACCACACATGTTTTTGGCTGCAGGACTTAAATTATCATAAGCTATTTGCGCTGTTAATCTATGTCCTGCTGCATTCCATGCATAACCAGTAATGCTATATATAACCAAAAAAAATAAAGGAACAAGTCGACAAATTGTCATCCTAAGTAAGGAGACCAAGCAGGTTCTTGTACATCTCCTTCACGAGCTGGTAAGCGTATTCTAATCCTACCGTCTAATGAAACAATACCTAAAACGCCTTTGTCCTGATAATGAGTCGCGTACAGGACTAGTCTAGAGTTGGGTGATACGGAAGGAGACTCATCCATGCCAGAGGAAGTCAAACTTGCGATCGGACCTCCATTAGCACTTTGTAAGCCAATATTGAAGTTTTTATCATCACGGTGCAACATTACAATGTTTTTCATATCCGGGGTATATGAAGCACGCGCATTATAGTTACCTTCGAAGGTTAATCGAGTTACTTGTCCATCAGCTAAAGATAAACGATATACTTGTGGCGAGCCGCCTCGGCCTGAGGTAAATAATATATTACGTCCATCAGGAGAAAAACGTGGTTCGGTATCAATGGCATCACCAGAAGTTAATTGTTTCATAGTGCCGCTACCAACATCAACACTATAAATTTTGGGCATACCACTTTTTGATAGAACTACTGCTAATTGACGGCCATCTGGAGACCAAGCTGGTGCCCCATTAATTCCCGGAAAACTAGTAATTAAACGACGTTGTCCTGTTTCAACTGAAACAGTAAAAATCTGTGCTCTTTTCTTTTCAAAAGAAACATAGGAAATAGCTTTTCCATCGGGAGCCCAAGAAGGAGACATGATAGGCTCAGAAGAAACCAATAGACTTTGTGGATTATGACCATCAGCATCAGCCACTTCTAATGAGTAACGAGAACTATCTCTGCCTCTTTGTACAGAAATATAGGCGATACGTGTAGAGAAAATACCTCGTTCACCTGTTAATTTCTGATACACTTCATCACTAATATGATGAGCTAATGCTCTAATTTGCTTTTCACCCACTTTATAACTTTTAGTAAGTAAATTAGCGCCATTAGCAGCAGCATCATTTAAAGTAAACGATACTTCATAATAACCCCCGGCCCTACTCACTTTCCCCATTACTACACTGTCTGCACCCAATTGTTTTAGAGTACCAATAGATGATTGAGCGTTAGGTCCTTGTGGGCCTGAAACAATTTTAAATTGACCTGATAAAGTTAAATCATTTTCAATAATATGAGCTATGTCTTGAGAGGTAGTATCAGAACCAAAAGAATTAATAGCAATTGGTAAGGCTGAATTAATACCTTGTGTTAACTCTAAATCGAGTGCAAATACTTGATTTATAAAGAATAATAAAAAGAACGCGAGAATTCGATTCATCACGAGTTTTACCCCCTAACTTGTTCTGGACGAACGGTTAAACTAATATCTCGAAACAGATTAAATGTTTCGGAATCTGCTGGTACAGGAAGTGGCGACGCCTTATAAATCGCAGTTTGAGCCGATCTATCAAGAAGCGGATCTCCACTACTTCGAGTTAAAGATACTTCTAACACCGCTCCATCAGGTGCAAGACGTATTCTAAATTGGCTGGATAAAGAACTATCCGCACTTTCAGGTAATATCCACTGACGACCAATGGCATTAACAATCAATGCTTTATATTTATCTACTTCACCAGCGATGCGCGCTTGTTTTTCTGCGTTAGCTGCTGCAGCTTGCTCTTTTGCGGCAGCTTCTTCTTGGTGTTTTCGCTCTAAATCAGCCTTTGCTTGTTCCGCATGTGCTTTATCAGCTTTTGTTTTTTCTTCCGTGAGCTGCTTTTCTTTTTCTGTACGCAACTTATCAGCTTTGGTTTGTTCTTCTTTTTTCTTATTTAATTCAGCCAGTTTTTTAGACTCAAGCTCTTGCTGCTTCACCAGTTGCTCGTTTTTCTTTTTTAGCTCTTCAATACGCTTTGCTTCAAGCGCTTTTTGAGCTGCTAATTCTTTTAAGTGCTTTTTCTCTTCTTCAGCTTGTTTTTTACGAGTTATTGCTATTTTATTAGTCTCTTCTTTTAATTTTGCTAATTGTTTTTGCTCTTGGATTCTTTGTTGTTTTGCTGTTTCAAGCTGACGATTTAACTCTTTTTGTCGATTTAATTCCGTTTGTTTTTGTTGCTCTCTTTCTTGTTTCAAGCGATTAACTGTATCCATAACTTGTTTATTATCTACACTAATTGCTTTTACGATTTCTTGTTTTGGGACAGAAGCCATAGGTAATTCTAAGCCTGGAGTGTTTTTTACCTCTTTGGTTAATACGGGACGTTGCGATGACGTATCGCTCAATAAAAGAACCACTAAAAATCCATGTAAAGCAAGAGCCGAAAATAAAGCTTTGCGGTAACTTGGAGTACTAATCATGCTACACTCCCTGAATCATTATTTTCTGAATCAGTTAATAATCCTACTTGCTCAGCACCTGCTTGTTTCAATAATGCCATTGCTTGCACTACTTTACCGTAGGCTACTCCTTGATCTCCTTTCACCAATACATTTAATTTCTGTCCTGATTGTTTTGCTAGCTCTAACTCTGCGGCAACACGTACAACTAAAGCCTGAGCCTCAATAGGATCCGCGGGAGCACTGCTAATGTTAAGAAAATAGGTTCCCTGCTGATTGACCGATACAATAATAGGCTCTCGGTCTGTTGGTTGTAACGTCTCACTGGCCGTTTTAGGCAAGTCAACTGTGACACCTTGGCTTAACATTGGTGCGGTTATCATAAAGATAACCAATAAAACTAACATCACGTCAATGTAGGGTACTACATTAATGTCAGAAATTGGGCGTTCTCGTTTAGTTCTTTTTCGAAGCATTTAAATATTATCCTCTTGCAGTGCCTGATGTTTGCTGCTCTATTAGAGAGATTAATTCCTCTTGGAAAACATCATATCGATTTAATAAATCATTAGCATTAGTCGAATAACGGTTATAGGCAATAACGGCTGGGATGGCAGTAAATAAACCCAGAGCCGTTGCAACTAAGGCCTCAGAAATACCTGGCGCCACCATGGCAATAGTCGCTTGTTGAGCATGTCCTAATGCTTGGAAGGAAGTCATTATACCCCAAACTGTGCCAAATAAACCCACATATGGTGAAATAGAACCAACGGATGCAAAGAAAGGTAAATGCTTCTCTAATTTTTCAGCCTCTTTCGCATGACTGATTTGCATGACTCGTTGAATCGGCTCAATGGTCACAGTGCCTTGTTTACGTGCACGCACAAACTCTTTAAATCCGGCATGGAAGATAGCCGCCATTCCTTGTTTTTCTTCGTTATTACTATCTACATCAGCATAGAGCTTGCTTAAATCACCACTATCCCAGAAGCGACGAGTAAACGCTTCTGTTAATTGTTTTTTCCTGTTAAAAAACCATGCTCTTTGAAATATTAAAGTCCAGGATATTATAGAAGCAGCTAGAAGGAGTAACATTACACTTTTAACTACTAATCCTGCCTGCATAAAATACATCAATACGTTTGCTTGATTCCCCACTTTTATCTCCAATATCGTCTATTTTTACTTATAATTTTGTAGCCTGGTTGCAAGCAACCCGGCACGTAGCACTCAGAAATAAAATCTCTGGTGCAAGCAACCCGGCTACATATAAGAAGAAACATTGTCATTCCCGTCGTCGCGGGAATGACAATAAACTTCTTTACTCAATAGCAAGTGTAGATTGGGTCAATTTTACCCAACATTCAACTATCCACTAAGCTCTTGGTTGGTCAAATGACCCCATAACCATCAAGCTAAGGTGGTTTATAGTAAAATCCATTACATTTTCGCCAAAAATCTGTCATCCCCGCGCAGGCGGGGGGATCCATTTTTGAATTAGCATGGCACCAAATCATATATGGATTCCCGTCTTCGCGGGAATGACAATCCTTAGCTTGACGGTTATGGGTAATGACCCCACCTACAATATAAGAAATGTTGAGTAAGCCCCTATATTTTAATGCTTAATTATATCTGGTAATCGCCGTGGCTTTAAGTCTTTATTTACACAAACCACTTTCACCTTTGCATCACAAACACTGTGCAAATATTGATTTACAATTTTTTGCTCAAAAATCAAACTGCATGACTTTAATTCTTTAATACTAGTAGTTACAGTTAAAAGATCGTCCAATCGTGCTGGTGATCTATAGTTAATAGACAATTCACTAATAGCAAATAATACATCTGATTGGCTTAGATCACTAAGTAGTAAATTATACGTTCTTAATACTTCCGTACGTGAGCGTTCTAAATAACATAAGTAATTGGAATGATAAACAATTCCCATAAAATCAACATCTTCTGCATAAACCCGTATGATATTTTGATGGGTATTTATATTCATTCTTGTTCGGTAACTTTTAAACCAAAATGCGCATAGGCTTTTGTAGTGGCCATTCTACCCCTAGAAGTGCGCATAAGGAAGCCTTGTTGTATTAAAAATGGCTCCAACACATCCTCAATAGTGCCTTTTTCTTCACCAATTGCTGCCGCGATACTTTCTACACCTACAGGACCGCCTTGGAAATTCTCAATAACGGCCATCAGTAATTTTCTATCCATCATATCAAAACCATGATGATCTACTTCAAGCATTTCTAAGGCTTTTTGAGCGATATCAGCAGAAATAATTCCTTGACCTTTAACTTCAGCAAAATCTCTAACTCGTCTTAATAGTCGATTAGCTATGCGTGGAGTTCCTCGCGAACGACGAGCAATTTCCTTTGCGCCAGCAGATTCTGTGGGTACATGCAGTAATTGGGCTGAACGAGTTACAATTTGTGTTAAAGCTTCAAGTGAATAATATTCCAAACGTTGAACAATACCAAATCGGTCTCTCAAGGGAGAAGTTAAGGAACCTGCTCTGGTTGTTGCCCCAATGAGAGTAAAGGGAGGTAACTCTAATTTAATGGAGCGCGCCGCCGGGCCTTCGCCAATCATTATATCGAGTTTATAGTCTTCCATCGCGGGATAAAGAATTTCCTCAATAACCGGACTTAAGCGATGAATTTCATCAATGAATAATACATCATTGGGTTGCAGATTAGTTAAAATAGCCGCTATATCACCCGCTCTCTCAATTACCGGCCCAGAAGTTTGTCTAATATTAACTCCCATTTCATGAGCAATAATATTAGCTAAGGTTGTTTTTCCCAAACCAGGAGGACCAAAAATGAGCACGTGATCCAAAGCATCATTTCGCTTTCTAGCCGCGTCAATAAAAATTTGCATTTGGGAACTTACCGCTTCTTGTCCAATATATTCTTTGAGACTTAAAGGACGAATTGCTCGATCTATAGCATCTTCTGAAAGAATATTTTGATTACTGATTAAGCGATCACTTTCCAGCATGAGATATCTTACATTTACTTATGAGTAATTCATTTTAACATAGGTTTTTTTAATAGCAGATGCTTATCTGCTGATTTATTTTAATCTTATAAAGCTTTATACAAATCCTAATGAGAATTTCTATTATCTGATTACTTTATAAACCAAATCAATCTGAGTTAGTTAACATTATCACCAACATAATTCATTACTAACTTTCTTGCTCGGAAAATTCTCGATCGAACAGTACCAATAGGACAATGCATCCTTTGGGCAATTGTTTCGTAGGTCTGTCCTTCAAAAATATGCATTCCATAGCACAGGCGTAAATCTTCAGATAATTTGGCAATAGCAGAATCTACCAAATCGCCAAACTCCATATTCATTAACTGATATTCAGGTGAGGAACCGAGAGTGAACAATTGTTCATTAGCAAATTGTGCCTCAGAATCTAGACGCAAATTCAGAGCTCGAAAATAATTTTTAATAGTATTTTGAATAATCCGATACATCCACGTAGAAAACTCACAGTCATTTTTAAATTCAGGAAGATGTCGAAATATCTTTAATAAAACCTCTTGTACTAAATCATTCACATAAGCATGATCGTTTACATAAAAATAAATTATCTGTTTTATTTTTTGATGATGACGTGTTAGCAAAGTGTTATAAGCGTCTATATTGCCTTCTTGAGCCAAATGAACTAAACAAATATCACTCAAGGATGAACGATCATTCATAATATGCTTCCATTAAATTATGAGTTTATGTTTGGACTTAGAAACTAAATCTATCCGTGATTAGTTTATTATTATTACTATATGTACATTATATACTAATATTTTGCAGTCTTGAGGTGTAGAAGACGTAATTGATGATTAGATAATTGATCATTAAACAAAATTAATATTTTATTTTTATTGGGGGTAGATAATCGAAGCAATTGAAACAGAATATTATGGATAAGAATTTCTGCATTATTGTATAGGCTCTCATGCCCCTTCTGATTAATAATAATCCACTGCGTTCGTACATACTTAATTTCATCGAGTTCAGGATGAGGCTTACCTAGCCTAAAATAGGCTTTAAACTGGAAAATTAAGGAAAAAATTAAAACAAGTTTTATTACTAGATAAAGCGAGGTATTAATAACAAATAACACCGTCAGTAAATAAACAATGGGGAGAAAGCGGCGATAAGTCTTAGAAAGAGACGGCTTAACTATTAGTTCTGATGAGAGTAACAATTTCTAATAACTCTTCCTTATATGGCTCTTCATGCCCCATTAACCACCCATATAACTCTGGATCAGTAGCGGTTAGTAAGAACTTAAATTGATTTAGCTGACTCTCATTAAGTAAATTTAAGCCTTTTTCTAAAAAACTATTTAAAATCAGATCTAGTTCTAACATTCCACGACGGCAACTCCATATTAATCGTGACTTTTCTTGAGCATTTAACATTTAAACTCTACTGTTATTTCATGAACCTGTAATTCTGTACTGTAGATGATACACTAGAGCTTTCCGATTCAGCAACCACATCTATCAATATGAGCATTCATTTAAACCATTTAGTCAATTCACGTATTTTAACTACTTTCGCGCCTGTCGCTAAAGAATTAGAATTAAATCCACAAAAAAACTATTTATTTGATTTATCCTATTTGTGCGTTTTAGCACTGCAAGGAGATAAGTCTACTGAGTTTTTACAAGGTCAATTAAGTTCTGATATTGCTAAAGCAACTGATATTCAGATGATTCAAGCAGCCCAATGTAATCTAAAAGGACGAATATTAGCCTTAATGGATGTAATTAATTGGAATGGTCTCAAATTAATTCTACCCCGCGATATTCTTGAGCCAACACAAAGTTCACTTAGCAAAACAGCCTTACTTTCTCGAGTTCTCATCAAAGAAAACACGCAATTTGCTGTTTTTGGTTTTTATTTACAAAACCCTCAAGATCTAATACCTAATTCAGTATTTTTGCCCCAAGATCTCTATGCGAAAGCAGAGAGTAATCATTTTTGTTATTACCATTTAGGTCAGGGTTTTTATGTGTTTATTGTAGATAAAAAAATAGCTCTTGAATTTACTGCTCAATTTGAAGAAAAAAAGCAAATACTCGGTTCTTTAACTTGGCATACTCTAAGATTGCGTCAACATGAATTAAGTATTTATCCTGAATCAAGAGGTTTATTTCTCCCACACAGACTAGATTTACAGAAAACTCAATATTTGAGCTTTGATAAGGGTTGTTATAAAGGCCAAGAAATTATTGCACGAACTCATTATCGCGCCACACTCAAACATGAACTTCGAACTTACACTATTAACACGGAGCACAGTTTATTTTCAGGACAAAAATTATTTAAAACTGAAGAAGAAATTGAGCTTGGTGAGTTAGTGGATTACAGTTACTTAGATAACAACCATTATTTAATCGCTGTTTCTATATTAAAAAATGCATCATTAGAAGTACGTTTAGAACAAAGTAATGAAATTATTCAATTAAGATTGGAATGATGATAAACAGCAGTTTACTGCCATTAATTTAAGACCGCTTAATGTCAGTTCTGAGATATATAGACGTAGCCTTGATGCAGCGCTTTCGCTGCATCAAGGCTACGTCTAATAAATTATACCTTTAACGAAAAAAATAATATCAAATTCACATTAATATAAATCGAGAGGATATATAGGGAAAAACGTAACCTCCTGGGAGATTACGTTTTAAGTGAAAATTATACTAATTCTAACTCAGGCGCTTGTATTGTAGTTTGGGTCAAATCTAATAGTTCACGCACTGCTACAAAATACATCGTATAAGTTAATACGCTACTAGATTTCAAATCATTAACAATAAAACGCCAGCGGTCAATCAGATCACGATGCAAACTACCCCAGGCTTCTAAACGAACTTTTAAGTCTTTACTTTTATTCTCAAAACTAAGAATACCAGCAGTTAATTGACGTTGTTGCCAATCTAAGTCATCACGAAGCGCTTCACGTGATAATGACTCCCAGTTATTTTCAGTAGTATGAACAATAATTTGAGTTCTTATCCAAGCAATATCTAAATATTCTTCAATACCATAATAAATTTCAGCTATTTTAGTAATATTTACGTCTTTCAAGTGAGCGATTTCAATAATATCGGGAGCAGCAAATAAACCACGTGTTACTGTTAATTCATGAGCGAGAACAGGTGGAATAGAGTTATTAATTAAATTTTGATATTGCTGCTTATATTGTTCCCGATTATCGCCACCCAATACTGCCGGCATTGCTTTTTTGAGCTCTTTAATTCCTTCAGAATATATTTTTATAGTCTGAGTAATATCCACTACTCGACGTTGAGCGCGTATAAACCAACGCGTTACACGTCTAGATAAACGAACGTAGTACATCATCATTTCTATTTGTTTTTGCGCACTAATTTTTGTACCTAAGGCTTCAATTTGCTTCCAAATAGATTCTAAATCAAGCACATTCCGTGCAATCATGTAAGCTCTTACAATCAGTGCAATAGAACCCCCTGTTTCTTCCTGCAATCTATATACATAAGTAAAACCCATTTCATTGTTAATGATATTACTCAGACGAGTCGCAATAATTTCTCGACGTAAAGGGTGATCTTGCATTTGTTGACTAAAACGTTTTTGTAATTGCTTTGGAAAAGCAGTAATAAGAACTTGATTCATAAAACTGTCTTCAGGAACATCAGAAGCTAGTATTTGTTCTTTTAGAATCGTTTTACTGTAACACATTAAAACAGCAATATCAGGGCGAGTTAGTCCTTGTCCTTTTAACTTACGCTCCAAGAGCGCCTTATCATCAGGTAAGAACTCCAAATTTCTATCTAGCTTTCCTGTACGCTCTAATTCATTAATGTATCGACCTTGTAATTCAAAAGCACGCATGGATTGTGACGTAGTTAAACTAATAGCACGAGTTTGCAAATAATTGTCACGTAATACTAATTTAGCAACTTCATCTGTCATTTCTCCCAGAAGTTCATTTCTTTGTTTAGGCGTTAAATCTCCTGAAGCAACAATCGTATTCAACAAGATTTTGATATTTACTTCTTTATCCGAACAATTCACCCCACCAGAATTATCAATAAAATCGGTATAAACCATGCCGCCATTTAAGGTGTATTCTACACGGGCTAATTGAGTTAAGCCTAAATTACCACCCTCTCCAACTACCCTAGAACGCAATTGTTTGGCATTAATTCGGGTAGAATCATTAGCTCGGTCACCTACATTACTATTACTTTCAGAGCTGGCTTTAACATAAGTACCAATACCACCACTCCATAATAAATCTACTTTTGTCTTTAAAATGGTTTTAATCAGTTCATTAGGTTCAATCTCTGTTTGTTTAATGCCAAAAATTTTTTGCATTTCTGGGCTAACAGGTATTGATTTAGCATTACGATTAAAAATACCACCACCTTTAGAAATGAGATCTTTATCGTAATCAGTCCAATTCGAGCGCGGTAAATTAAATAAACGTTCCCGTTCTTTATAACTTTTTTCTGGATCAGGGGTTGGATCAATAAAAACATGAAGATGGTTAAAGGCACTAATTAATTTTATATGCCGAGACATGAGCATTCCGTTTCCGAACACGTCCCCGGCCATATCGCCAATACCTACTACCGTAAAATCATTATTTTCAATGTCAAAATCAAGCTCATAAAAATGACGCTTAACAGATTCCCAAGCTCCTCGCGCAGTAATACCCATCTTTTTATGGTCATAGCCAACAGAACCACCAGAAGCAAAGGCATCGCCAAGCCAGAATTGATATTCTAGAGAAATAGCATTAGCTATATCAGAAAAAGTAGCTGTTCCTTTATCCGCAGCCACTACTAAATAGGGATCATCTTCATCATAAGAAAGAACATTTTTAGGTTTAACAACATGACCATCTCGATAGTTATCAGTAATATCGAGTAAGCCTCGAATAAATAATTGATAACAGGCAATTCCTTCTGCCATGATTTCTTCACGTGTTCCATTTACAGGTAAATGTTTAGGAATGAAACCACCTTTTGCACCACTAGGCACAATAACTGAGTTTTTTACCTGTTGCGCTTTCATTAAACCTAAAATTTCGGTACGGTAATCTTCACGGCGATCAGACCAACGTAATCCACCACGCGCTACTTTACCGCAGCGTAAATGCACTCCCTCAAATCGGGGTGAATAGACAAAAATTTCAAACATAGGTTGAGGCTTTGGAACACCAGGGATATTTTTACTATTTAATTTGATTGAAATATAGTTTTTGCACTTACCTTTGGCATCGGTTTGGTAGTAATTGGTTCTTAAAGTAGAACTAATAGCACGTATGTATTGTCTGATGATTTTGTCTTCATCAAGATTAGCGACATTTTCTAAATCAGCATATATTTCTTGCACTAAAGCTGTAAAACGAACTTCTCTTTTTTTAGATTCGCTCAGATTAAAACGAATCGTAAACAATTTTACTAATTTTTTGGCAATGCTTAGATTATTATTTAAAGCCGTTTCCATATACTCTTGGCTAAATGTAAAACCAATTTGCTTAAAATATTTAGCATAGGTGCGTAATACAGCCACCTCACGCCAGTTAAGTCCTGCGGCTAATACGAGTTGATTAAAACCATCATTTTCTGCATCACCAAACCAAACTCGTGCAAAAGCATTTTGAAATAACTCTTTAATTTCATCTAAATGAATTTCTCTGTCTTTGTTGTATTGCATCGCAAAGTCATTAACCCAAGTTACTTTGCCATCATCAAATTTAAGTTCATAGGGACGTTCACTTATTGCTCGCAAACCAAGGTTTTCTAAAATAGGTAATACATCTGACAAAGGTATAGTGGAATTATGTTGATATATTTTTAATCTGAAATTCTTTTCAGACTCATCTAACGGCCGATAAAAATTGATTCCTAAAGGATTTTCGTCTGTTAACATTTCTATATGTTTAATATCATAGACCGCTGTTCTTGGTGAAAATACATCGGTATAAGCCCCAGGAAAAGCTGTACGGTAACGGGAAAAAATACCGTTTGCATGCTCTTCACCATAAGGCTCGTATAAATGATGTTGTAAATCCTCGGTCCAAGACCGACCTACATCAATTAATTTTTTCTCAATTTCTTTGAGATCGTAGTCAGGCACATTATTAGGATCGACTCTAATAATAAAATGAATTCTCGCTAAAATAGACTCAGAGAATTGTGTAGAAAAATCAATTTCTTGAGCGTTAAAACTAATCGCCAAGATTTTCTGCATAGCTAAACGCAATTCAGTATTTACCAGCTCTTTAGGTATGTACACTAAACAAGAAATGAATCGTCTATAGACATCCATACGTGCAAATAAACGAATACGTTTTCGTTCTTGCATGTAAAATATACCCATTGCTATTTCTAATAGCTCGTCTTCTGATGCTTGAATTAAATCATCTCGAGGTAAAGTTTCTAAAATATTTAATAATACCTTCCCAGAATGACTACGTGGATTAAGTTTTGAATTTTCCATCACTAAAGCCACTTTATGTCTTAAAAATGGAATGTGCTTTGGATTCGTATGATAAGCAGCAGAAGTATAAAGACCAATAATTCGTCTTTCTCCAATAACCTTACCTTTACTATCAAAACGTTTAATTCCGATGTAATCCGTATAAGCATTACGATGCACTGTCGATAAATTATTGGTTTTTGACATCACCAGAATACGCGGCGAAAGAGTAAACTCTTGTGCTTCTGGAGCCATAGCAGAAATATTTCGAGTATGACCAGCAATTAAATTATCACGTAATACGCCTAAACCAGTATTTGGAGTGGCTTGCAATAAAGTATCTGTTCCCTTTTTTACAAGTTCATAGTCTCTCATGCCTAAAAAGGTAAAATGATGATCTTCAATCCAATGCAATAATGCTTTAGTTTCTTGCACTTCACCCGCATCGAGCACACCAGATACATTATTAAGCTCAGTAATTGCTTCTTTAACTTCAGCCCGCATTTTTTCCCAGTCTTCGATCACAACTCGGTTGTCTTCTAAAGTGCGCTGTAAATTTTTATATAATTCCTCTAAAATACGAGGATCTGTTTGTCTATCAATTTGTAGGAAGATAGGTGCTTCATTAAAGACATTACTAGAGGTTTTACTATTACGTGTTAGTACATCATAAGCGCGATGCTGTTTATCTCTTTTAACTTTAATACCGCCCATATGAATAATAAGGTGAGAAGAAAAGCCCATTCTATTAGTCACCATGCGCATAGAATCCACTATAAAAGGCATATCATCACAAATCACTTCTATTACAGTATGAGTGGTTTGCCAACCATGACGTTCAAAATCAGGATTATAAATATGAATTTTAGTTTCATGTGGTTTACGTTCAGCTATAAGGGACCAAAAATTAACAACCGCTCCGTATAAATCCTCAATATCCCATGCACGTAGATCATCTAAAGCTACTGTTCCATAAAACTGTTCTGCAAATTCAGCACAAGATTTACTTTGATCACCTACCATAGAGAGTTTAATCTTTTCTACTACAGCTGCAATTATAACATCTTTGCCTTCTTCAAATTTATAAGACATTAGTCGACCCCATACAGTTGCCGTATATTAACGGCCTCAGTTATTTATGTTATTGAATGTATACTAAAGTATCTGTCGTGACCCATTGTGCTAAATCAATCATTTCATTATTTCGTACACGAATGCAACCACGCGAGCCTGGTACACCTAGTTTAATTGAATCAGGTGTTCCATGAATGTAGATATATCTTTTTAAACTATCTACATCACCACCTTTATTACGACCAGGCTCTAAACCTTCTAGTTGTAAAATTCTTGTTAAAATCCAATCTCTTCCTGGATTACTTTGAGCTAATTCCTCAGAATAAATCTCACCCGTCCATTCTCTAGCAGCAAAGACACTATTAATTTGATTTTCTAAACCAATGATGGAATAGATTTTATGCCACCCACGCGGGGTGCATTCACTATTTATCTTTTCACCCACCCCATTTTTTCCTGTGGAAATCGAGTAAATAAAAACTAAATTATCGTTTTCATAAGCCTTTAAGCTTTGCTCTTCAATGGATATAAAAATGAGTTTATTGCTTTTATTCATTATTTAATCACTAACTACTATGGTTTTAGTATTTACGAATTCTAATATACCTTCTTTTGATAACTCACGACCATAACCCGAATGTTTGATACCACCAAAGGGCAAACGAGGATCAGATGCTACTAGAGCATTCACAAAACATACTCCCGCTTCAATTTCTTCTGTGGCAATGCGTTCTCCTCGTTTTAAATCTTTAGTAAACACAGCTGCCCCTAAACCATATTGCCCCATATTCGCAAGAATAATTGCTTCTCGCTCATTTTCAGCAGAACAAATTGCTATGACCGGACCAAATAGTTCTTCATCAAAAGCAGGCATTCCAGGTTGTACATGAGTTAATAAAGTAGGCGGATAATAGAATCCAATGCCTTTGGGAATTATACCACCACCTAATAATTTAGCACCTTGTTTCATGGATTTTTCGACTTGAATTTGCAAGATATCAAGAAGATCTTTTCTAGCCATAGGACCTAGTTTCACTTTAGGGTCCAAGGGATCTCCCATGATAAATGAGGACATCTGCTGCATAATTTTTTCTATTAACTGTTGTTCAACAGTCTTTATAACAATGACTCTTTTAGCAGCGATACAAACCTGCCCTGTATTATTCAAACGAGAAGTTACAATATTTTGTGCCGCTAAATCTAAATCGGCATCTTCTAAAACAAGATAGGGATCGCATCCACCTAATTCCAAAACGGATTTTTTTAAATTTTTACCTGCTTGTGCCGCTACGCTACGACCCGCCCGCTCACTGCCTGTTAAAGTAACTGCAACTACCGATTCATGTTCAATAATTTTTGATGCACCATCATTATCAACGATCAAATGTTGAAATAAAAAAGGAGGAAATCCCGCTTGTTTAAATAAGTCCTCAATTTTATTTCCAGTACCTGTGGATATAGGTGCATGCTTTAAAATTGCCCCATTTCCGGCCATGATAGTAGGAACAGAAAAACGGAATACCTGCCAAAAAGGAAAATTCCAAGGCATAATACCAAATACAATCCCCAAAGGCTGGTGCACGACCTTAGCCGTTTTCATTTCTGTTTTAATAATACGCGGTGCCAGATACTCTTCCGCCTTGTCAATATAATGCTCACATAGACGAGCACATTTTTCAATTTCTGCTTTACCAGCTATTATTGGTTTACCCATTTCTAAAGACATTAATGTGGCTAACTCGTCACTCTGATCTCGCAATAAATGAGCCATTTGCGCCATCAATTTTTTACGCAAAGCAAAATCAGTTTTTTTCCATGATAAATAAGCTTGATGTGCTTGTTCGAGTTTATGGTGAATTTCTTTATCATTAAGACAATCATAAGTCGCTAATATTTGTTCATTTGCTGGATTAATCGTCTGAATTTTCATTCTTATCACCATCAGAAATTAGAAGTTCTAGTAGTTTAGTCTATTTTATAGATTAATTTATTAAAATTGAGATACTTACCTTGTACTTTGCTTTTGATTGTTGATACTATTTTCATATTTTATGCTGTTTCTTATAAAAGAACAGCTTATAAATTAAATGTTAATTTATAATTGACTGTGGAATCTTAATGAAGCCTAAACAAATTCACCCTCTTAGATATATAGCAGCATGGGCTGTACATTTATTTACTGCTAGTGCCGCTTGTCTGGGTATTTTTACCTTGGCTATGATTTATCAACACAACTATATAATGGCTTTATGGTTTATGGCGATTACCGTATTCATTGATGCTGTTGATGGGAGTTTAGCGCGTCTAGTAGATGTTAAAACGCTTATACCCAAGGTTGATGGGGCACTTTTAGATAATATTGTTGATTATTTGAACTATGTAGTCACTCCTTGTTTTTTCTTGCTGGTAAAGCCTGATATGCTGCCGTCTGAGTATACCATTATACTTATTTCTGTTATTTCTATTACTTCGGCTTATCAATTTTGTCAGGCTGATGCAAAAACTCCTGACCATTTTTTTAAAGGCTTTCCCTGTTATTGGAATATCACTGTATTTTATATGTTCATATTTAATACTTCAGCACTGTTCAATGCCATTCTACTTAGCTTCTTTTCCATTTTAATTTTTGTTCCAGTAAAATATGTTTACCCTTCTCGATTGGACTATTTAACGGATTCTAAAATATTAAAAAATTTAATGCATTGTTGTTCTGCTTTATATGGTATTAGTTCTCTAGGGATCCTTATTTACTATCCTGAACCCAGCACTTTATTCCTTACTATATCTTTAGGGTATATTTTAATATATTTATTAATCAGTTTTTATCGCACTTATTATCCTTTAATTAAAGCTAAAATAAATGCTCATAAAGAGTTATAATCCTATTTTTTTCATCTCAGCATAGACTTTACAATTTTTATGATTAAAATAACCATAAAAATTTGTTTTGAGGAAATTATGTCCCTATTTAGTTCAGTTACAAAATCATTACTAGTCTCTACTCTTCTCGTTAATTCACTTAACGCAGCCTCTGCCTTTCCTAGAGGATGTGAAGTATCTGGATTTGGCTATGATCAAAATTATTTGATTCTCAATGAAAGTGGCGAGCAGTCTTACTATCTCATTCAAAATCGTTCTGAAAGTAAAGTGGAGCTTGAGCGACATGATACTGCAGATGCATTTATGAGTCCTCCTTTACTTGCTTCTTTAGATTCAATGGGGTGGGCAGCTTTTGCTTCTGATGTTAAAAATGTGAATTTTAAATGTTACAAACGCATAGATGAAAATACCTCTTTAGTTGATTGTAGGGATGTACTTGAAGTATGCCAATATCCTCGAGTACGCTTTGCTTTGAGCAATATGGGTAACTATTGGATTTCAGTTAATAAAACTCAAGCTAATGTTATACAAGACTCTGTTGCCAAAGGCATTTACCTCAAGTGGTAATATGAGCTCCCAGTCAACTAGTTATATCTACACAACTCTGGGAATTATAGGTGCCTGTATTTCTTTGTACGGGTACTTATTTCAAAGCCAAGAACCTCAATTTTTTTATATTATTGGTTCCTTAGCATTATTGACTACGGCAATTTATTATAAATTAGTTTATTTTATCGCCCTTCAACTTATTTTAATAGCTGGTCACCTAGCCATACTGTTCGGTAGTGGTCCTTATACACAGTTTGCTTTACCAGTACTTCTATGCCTTCAGCTTTTAATTGTGTATTCAATGATAGGACAAAAAAGTAATATTTTTTTTCTATTGATAGGCGTTCTAGGAATTGCCTTACTCTCAGTAGGTCTAGCGTCTAATAATCAATGGATATTTTTCTTTGGAGGTTTATTCATTGCTTTATATGCCTATTATAGAGGTTATAAAGGTCAGACTGCTTCTTATTTATGGGCTATTTTAAATACTATTTTTGCTTCATTGGCGCTTTATCATATCATTGTCGCTACTATGTGATTTAAATATTTAAATTTTTCCGTAGGGAGATTAAAATAATCTTTTTAGGTTTACGCGTAGTCTTGATGCAGCGAAGCGTAATCAAGGTTTTCTCCAGATATTAACTTTTAAATCCTTGATTACGCTTCGCTTCTTCAAGGCTACCTTAGAATTTTTGTATCTCTAACATAAGAAATAATAGGATTGAAATGAGTAAAACCCCCTCTACTATGATAGCTTTAGGCACAAAAGCACCTTACTTTGAGTTGGAAAATGTTAGAACAGGAAAAATACTACAGTTTAATAAAGAATCGGAATATAAAGCAATACTCATTTTTTTTATCTGTAATCATTGTCCCTATGTAAAACACATAAATCAGGAGCTAACTCGCCTAGCCAATGACTATATCCCACAAGGAATTTCATTTTTAGCAATCAACTCTAATGATGTAATGAATTATCCAGATGATTCGCCAGAAAACATGAAATTAACGGCTCATCAAGAACAGTATTCTTTTCCCTATCTCTATGATGAGACTCAAGAGGTCGCTAAGGCTTATCAAGCGGCATGCACACCTGATTTTTTCTTATTTGATGAGAATCACACCTTGATATACAGAGGCCAATTGGATGATTCACGGCCAGGGAACGCTATTCCTGTCACGGGTGAATCATTGCGCCAAGCATTGGAATGTTTATTAAAAAATAAGCCTCTAGATTTTACGCAAAAACCAAGTTTGGGATGTAATATTAAATGGAAATAAGATACTAAACGAAGGAATAAATAAGGCCTCATATAGAGGCCTTATTTAAAGAGTACTAAAACAATTATTTAATTTGAGAACGATTTTCTAAATCTTGATCTAGACTTTCATGAACTCCGATTAATCCAAATGCCTTATCTAAATCCATTTTAAATGAAAACAGTACATTTGCGGATTTAGTAGTACGCTCATTTGAATTAAAGAAGCTTACTAAACTAGCTTTGGTTTGCTTGCTTTCAGCACTTCCAAAGATCGCGTTCCATACGTTATTTAAGGCCTCTGCAATTGCACCAAAAAACTGTTTCACTTTACCATCTCTATGAGTGTTATAAACAGTTTTTAATGGATTAATAGCAGCTTCACAAGCCTTTTGGAACTCCGTACGATCTCCAAATTTGTTATACTGGACCAATGCACTATCTAAAGCCTCAATTAAACGTGCATTAGCAACAACAATGTATTGCTTATCAGTATTTTTACAGTATTTTGCACTTAATGAATCATGCAAAGATTTTAGTTTGTCTAAGGCTGTATTAAAATTAGTTATTAATTGCTCATCTTTTATATACTCAATAGGTTTTTGAGGAGCATTAACTTCTACTACCGCATCTTTATCAGTTATTGGTAATGGTCTTGGGACGCTCTCAATTCCGCGCTGATCAGCAGCAGCTACAGCAACAAGATTATTTGGTTCAATCATTAATCTTGGATAAATCCCTTCAATCATTAATCTTGGGGCATTACCAATGAGAGGAGTTATTCCTAAACCTTGTTTTGAAACCGCATTGATTACAGTCGCTTGAACAGTTAAATTCAGAATCGCTAAAGCTCTTAAGACATCAAAAACAAGATTGCCCTCAAGTTTAGGACTAGCATTGTGTTTGCCTAAGCCTGAACTGACTCTTACTATCGAAGTACTATATTTTGTTGCTGCTACTAATGCACCTTCAGAAACATCAGTTATTTCGCCACCTGTAAGCTGTTTTATGGTGGAGGTATTATCTAATACATCATTAGTAAGTTGTTGTAAACTTCTTCCGCCAAGCGTTAAAGTTGAAGTAGCTCGACCCTGAAGTTGTAGTAGAGCGCCAACTTGAGGTAGATCAGTAAATGCAGTTACGATTGGAGTATTAGCCTTTGCTCCAATTTTGAGTAACTCTAATGCCATTAAAGCAGATAAATCTACTGCATTATGTCTTAAAGCTTGAAGATCAATGTGAAAACCACGAATTTCTTTTTGGCCGAGATAATTCTCTACTTCGACTAATACAGACAAGTGGGTCGCTTCACCACGCTCAACTCGGGCCATATTTGAAACTAAGCTTTTAGAAAAGTCTTGTATAGCCACTTGATCTTTTTTATCTATTTTAGCATTGAGTGCTAATTGATTAATTATTGCCGCAGTTAGAGCCATTTGTGTACTTTGTCCTACTGTAGCAAGAACACCCTTATTATCTTGACCACTAATTAAAGCAGTAATTATTTCTAATTGCTGGTCTTGAGGTAAGCTAGAAATTAGTACCAACTCTTTCCCAATTGCGCTGTTTCTACCAGTTACGGCAATAATTTGACCTGCAGCATAAGCTACCAATGATGTTTCTTCAGAATCATCAGCACCAGTAAGCAATCTTTGTAAATCTGTAGAAGTAATTTCCGCTATTAATTTCTTAATTGCGGTTTGAACTGGTAGTGGAGCAATTGCTAAGATTTGTTCATTGACAGTCATTTGATCAACAGCTACTTCTGCTTGTTTCGCAGTTCCTGAAATAATAATTTTTAGTTGTTCTTCTTCTTTAGCTAAGACATCAGAACGTAGATTAACCTGATGTGCTAAGTCATGTACTTGTTTAGGATAGGTGCTTTTGTCACTTAACAAAGCAATATGTGTGTTTAACAACTCTCTTTCTTGTCTAAGTTGGGCAAGAAGTGAGCTTTTATCTTCTAAACGAGCTTTTTCATAAGCTTGAACAGTTGCAACAACAAGAGGCAATAGTCTTTTAACTTCGGCAAGTGCAGTTTTATTTTGATCCGTTTCTTTCTTCTTAGCATTATCCAGGCTAAGTTTTGTTGCTTCTAATGCTTCTATTCTCTGAGTGATCGCTTTAGTTAAACCTTTAGTAGGGCAATCTCTTTTTATATCATTAAGTCTATCGCGATAAGAAGCTAATAATGCCCCTTTTTTCTCATTAGTAGTTGTGGAAAGTTGAGCGTGTATGTAAGTAGCTATAGCTACACTGAGCTCTTGGAATTTGGCTAAACTAGTTTTAGCTGCTTTAGCTGAGTCTAAATCTTTAGTCCATTTTAATATAGCTGTCCCTAATTTCTCCAAAGTATCAAGTTGCGATTTAATATTTTGTGGAGTAATAGTTGGCATAATGTTACCTCAATAGTTATTAGTGTTCTTATTATATACACCAGGAACAAAACTATCAACACATTATTGTCATTTTGAACAAATTAAATACAATTAAAGTGTTAAAAAAATGTAAATTATTTAGGGGGATCGTAAAGATATTTTTGGGATAAAAAAAAAAGAGCTTTAAAGTCATTCTAAATTTAGACTTCAAAACTCTTTATATAAATATAGAAATAAAAGTAAATTAAGCTTACTTTATTTAGAAGGAACAATTTCAAGTTGTAAGTGAGCAAATACATCGCTATGCACATGAACTTCAACAACAAAATTACCAATAGAATGTAAAGGACCTTCAGGCATTACGATTTCACGCTTACTTACTTCGATGCCTTTTGCAATTAATGCATCTTTAATCTCATTAACGCCAACTGAACCATATAATTTACCTTCGTCACTAGCCATAGCGCTAACTACTAAAGTTGTATCGTTCAATTTAGCAGCGCGTTGTTCAGCACCAGAAAGACTTTGTTGGGCTTTTTTCTCAAGTTCTGCGCGTCTTTGTTCAAATTGCTCAATACTTTTTACCGTAGCAAAAACTGCTTTATTTTGTGGGATTAAATAGTTACGACCATAACCTGATTTTACGTTAACTTTATCCCCTAAATTACCTAAATTACGAACTTTTTCTAATAAGATAACTTCCATCTTAAAACCCCTTAAATTGATTCTCTCGCACGTCTTGGGAGATATAATCGAAAATTAAATAAACTATCCAATAAACCAAAAATAATGAATGCAAATAACATAAGTGTGGGTTTAAACATTATTAATAAAAATAATAAAATAACCACTTTTAAATGCCATTTACGCGCTAAAACAAAATAGCTTAAATTAAAACCTGACAATAAAAAATAGCTTAAAACTAAGGGCAATAGATTTATAGCAAAAGCTGATTCATAATAAGAAGCTATTGAAATGGCTGCTAGCACTAAAAAGGCTAACTTGCCTCCACGAAAATCAGATAACTCTACTTTTAAGCCACCAGGAACAAATAATTGAGCTTGAATAAAACGCGCAAAAAACAATGAAATAAGTGCTGAGGCAAACACACTTAATATTTGAGCGCCAAAAAATAGTTGTGCTAAATTCAAGGAATTTATACCTTGCATACTATTTTCAATAAACTGTTTGTACTCTTCATAATGAGACAACATCGCTTTAAAATGAGTAAATTGAATAACAGCAAAATTAGGTAGTAATAATTGAACGAGCACAAATGCTATTAATGCTTGTAAAAAAAAGACGCCTGCAACGGCCTGCCAATTCGCATTTTTACGTAAAACTAATGCAGCAAAATAACAAGGTAAATAGGCAATCAATGTATTGATTAAGGCGCTTTCTACGGGCACTAACATCATTAATGGCACAGAGTGAATTATTAAGGCAGGGAAAAGTACCTCAAAACCTGATTTACCCCCTTTTCTCAAAGTAACTAACACGACTAAAGCAACAGATAGCCAAGAAGCAAATGGGACTATAGCTAATATAGCGGCGCAAAGAATTGCATAGCGCTTATTTTCAAGCCCCTTTTTACTTTGATTTAAAATTAATTCACCTATACGCATCATTTTTAGCTATATTATCTGTGACTATCACAGTATGGTAATAAACCAATAAAGCGAGCATGTTTAATTGCTTTAGCTAATTGACGTTGAAAACGTGCTTGCGTACCTGTAATACGACTAGGTACTATTTTTCCGGTTTCAGAAATATAGTTTTTCAACAAATTAATATCTTTGTAATCGATCTCGTTTCCGCCTTCGGCACTAAAACGACACATTTTTTTTCTACGAAAATATACAGACATAATACGCTCCTCTTAAGCAGTTCGTGTTTCTTTTTCTTTCTTCATTAACACGGATTCACCAGTAATCGCTAGTTTTTGCACAGTGATTAGATTTCTTAAAATAGCATCATTAAACTTAAATGCATTTTTAATTTCTTCTAGTGCTTCGAGGTTACATTCCACATTCAATAGAATGTAGTGCGCTTTATGAACATCATTAATTGGATAAGCCAACTGACGACGCCCTAGGTCTTCTTTACGATGTATTGAGCCATTGTGCTTTGTAATAATCCCTTCATAGCGTTCCACCATTGCAGGTACTTGTTCGCTTTGATCTGGGTGCACAAGAAACATAATTTCATAATGTCTCATGAGTTCTCCTTATGGATATAGCCTTCTGATTTTAGTTGTCAGTAAGGCAAGTTGAAAAAACAGCGCAATTGTAACTCTTTTATAGCTTGCTTACAATGATAAATTGGTATAAAAAATGGATTGTTATTTCCATTAATTAACAATTAATTTCATTTATTGTTTAATTAAAAAACATTTGTTCAGTTTTGTTCACATCTAAACATTTTTTTTGAAATTTAGGCTAATTGCTAGTGACAAAACCGGTTAAATTAGTTAACGTGCATAAGCTTATTACCAGCGTATTTAAAAACAAACCTTATATAACTACTATAATAACGAGGGTTTAATGGATATAATTTCTCTTGAATTTGAAAAACCATTGATGATTCGTATAGGAAGTACTACTGTCAAAATCTTAGCTTTTAAAACAGCACAACATGGTAATATTAAATTTGGTGTAGAAGCACCGAGAACCATCAATGTACACAGAGAAGAAATTTTTCATGCAATTAAGCAAAAGGAACTTCTATCTGCAACTGAATCCTAGGTCAAATGCATTCTAAAACAAATACTTGGATATTAATAATAAGTGGGCTTATTATTTTTTTATCTCTAATTGCTCAACTAGTAAATTTTTTTATTTATAAATACCCAGGCAATAATTATTTTCCTCCGAATATTCTTCATATTGCTTTTTCTTTGATTCTTGTCTATGCCGGACTCATACTACAAGTGGGGAAAAACACCCGCTTAAGCAAAAGAGGACTTGAGCTAATCTACTTTTTTTTAGTGATGTGTCTTGTTGCCTTAGCTACTAATGCTGTACAACTCACTCCATTTCCTCCTATTGACGAACAAATTGTTGCTTTAGAGAATAAATTAGATATTGATATGATTGCTATATTGAAATGGACTCAGGAACATCCTCGTTTGCATCTATTATTAGGATTTATCTACGATAGCCTTACTTATCAAATGTGTTTTATACCATTATTTGTTATAGCGATGGGAAGATTTAAAATTATTAAGGAATATTATTTCCTTCTTTTATTCACTACTTTGATTGGCTTTTGCTTTTATTATTTTTATCCCACAACAGCACCAGCAAGTGTTATTTCCAGCCCTTTTTTTACTCCTTATCAAATTGCAACTGGTTTAAAATTTAATGAAATTCACAACTACCTTATTCCTTCTACACTTGAAGGTGGTTTAATTGCGTTACCTTCTTTTCATTGCATCTGGGCTTTGCTCTGCGTTTATTTGCTTAAAGAATGGCCGATTCCATGTTTACTATTATTTTTAGCAAATATCATATTAATTGCTTCTTGCATATTATTAGGCTGGCATTATCCAATTGATGTAATAACAGGACTTATATTAGTCTTAATGAGTTATTGGTTTTTACAATGGTCTAAACGATGCTCTCCTAAACCTATCCTAGGTAAGTTGTTTAAGTAAACCACTAGGATGTGAAAATTCATTAAGAATTAATTTCTTACGAACATCCTTTAAATTTAAACTGCTTATTTTTTTATTAAACAAATTATTTAAATTTTCATTTTTTTCTTCACTTAAAAGAGGATACATTTGAAGAAAGAAAATGCTTCCAGCTCGGCCAATTTTAATAGGTTCATTTATCACCTTAACTTTAGTACCAGTTTTTACTGTATTAAATAAGAATTCAATATCATTAGGTAGCATCCGTATACATCCTGCGCTCACTCGAGCGCCTATTCCATCTACCCTATTGGTTCCATGAATCAGAAAAGAAGGCCAAGCTAAGCGCAAAGCATAATCTCCTAAAGGATTATTTGGCCCAGGAGGAAAAACATCAGGAAGTGGAGCTCCTATTTGTTCTGCCGCAGCCAAAACTTTTGCTGTGGGCCGCCAAGTAGGATGAGTCACTTTTGCTATCACCTTGGTAGTCCCCACAGGAGTACTCCATCCCTTTTTGCCAATGCCTATTGGGAAAGTAATTACTACATTTTCATCTGGTGGAAAATAATATAAACGATATTCAGCTAGATTAATGACAATACCCTCTCTTGGAGCTGAAGGAAGAATAAATTGAGAAGGAATTATTAAAGCGGTATTAGCTGATAAAGTATGAATTGAATCAGCGTGAGGATTAGCATTCACCATTTCATAATAACCAATACCAAAACGTCTACCAACATCCTCGATGCTTTCATTCACCTCGGAACTTGTCCGTTGTGTTTTACCAATAATATCCCCATTACTAGGAATAACAAAAACTGCAGCTTGAGACGAAGAGATGACTAAGCATAAAAAATAAAGAATACAACAATGAAAAGTTATGGTGCGATGCATGGATGGGATCCTTGCTTAATAAATGTAATCGATAGAAATAACCAATTTAAGACCCAAATAAAACCATACTGGACGATCCACTGCCATTAAATTGGATGTAGCCCGTATTAGACGAAGTCGTAATACGGGGTTGGCGACATTCCCGGATTACACTGCGCTAATCCAGGCTACACTCTGAAGCTAAGCTATAAACTAGTATCCACTTTAAAACGCTCTCCATATTTAGATTCAAACGTTTTAAAAAGATGTTCTAATTTATTTTTGCCAAAATCATTAGCATAATTCATTGGACCACCACGGAATGGAGCAAAGCCCGTTGCAAAGATCATTCCTGCGTCCAATAGATCGGCATCTGCGACTACCCCTTCACGCAAACAAGCTGCTGATTCATTAACCATGCGAAGAATTAATCGGTCCGCAATAGTCGAATCGACTTTTGCATTAGCTGTCTTTTTAACTGGTTTACCATTCTTATATAGGTAGAAACCATTGCCAGTTTTACGACCTAACTTACCGTCTTTAACCATTTCACGTAATTTTTGTGGTACCGTACCACCAAAATGGGTAGTTAAATTTTCAGCTACAGCTAAACAAACATCCATACCCACTGTATCAGCTAATTCAACAGGCCCCATAAACATACCAAATTGTAGAGCAGCTTCATCGATAGTTTCAGGACTATATCCTTCCTCTAATAATTGCACACACTCCATTAAATAAGGCATGAGCACTCTATTAACTAAAAATCCAGGGCTTGATTTAACAGGCAAAGGTAATTTACCAATCTGATTAACAAAAGAGCAGGCGTTTTGCTCAACCTTTTTAGCAGTAGAAGTGCTGCTCACTACCTCAACTAAATCCATCTTCGAAACTGGGTTGAAGAAATGTATACCCACTAAACGCTGTGGATTTTTCATTACCGCACTTATTTCATCTAATGGAATACTGGAGGTGTTAGTAGCTATTATCGCATCTTTTTTAGCAAGCGCTTCCACCTGTTTCATTATTTCTTGTTTTACTAGAAGATTTTCAAATACGGCTTCAATAATCACATCAGCCCGTGCAATACCATGACCGTCGGGATCTGGAATAAGATTATCCATTGCCTCTTGAATTAAACGTGGTTTTTTTAATTTTTTCTTATAAAGTGCATGAGCACGTCCTATGGCAGGTGCAATTTGTTCATAAGATTTATCTTGTAGACTAACTCTAATTCCTCGTAAAGCACACCAAGCAGCAATATCACCACCCATGATTCCCGCACCAATTACATGCACATGCTGGGCTTTAAAACTACTGTCTTTAGCAAAATTCTTGAGTCGCTCTCTTAATAGAAAGGCTCTAATTAAGTTTTTTGAGGTTTCATTTTTGCTAATTAATTGCTCAATAGAATCTACTTCTTTTAAATAAGCTCTATCACCAACACCACCTTCCTTTTCCCATAGATCAATCACAGAATAAGGAGCAGGGTAATGTTCTTTACGTACTCGCTTAGTAACATTATAGCGTAGTAAATAAGCGATAGGCGCTCTTAACCACGCTTGGTCCATTAATTGAGCCATGAATGAAGGTCTTTGTCTTGTTGGTTTATTTTTTATAAAATAAACAGCGGCTCTTTTTAATTGACGTACAGGAACAACCTCATCAATCATCCCTAATTTTTTTGCTTTTATTGAATGATGCACTTGACCAGTCAAAATAGACTGGGACAATGCTTTAAATCCGCCAATAAGTTGAGGTAATCGCACTGTTCCGCCCCAACCAGGATGAATACCCAACATAATTTCAGGTAAGCCAATTTTTGTGTCTTTTTCATCACTAGCAATTCTATAAGTACAGGCTAAGGCTAATTCATAACCACCGCCCAAGCAGAACCCATTAATTAAAGCTACAGTGGGTATCGATAAATGTTGTAAGCGAGAAAAAACTGCTTGTCCCTTTTGTAAAAATTCTACCGCTTTGGCAGGGCTTGCAAATTCGGAAAAAATTTTCACATCAGCGCCAGCAACAAAGCCTTTTTCTTTTAAAGAATACACTACTAAACCAAGTGCCTTTTTATCTTGCGCTATTTCTTGAAGAATACTATTTAACTCATCCAAGACCTCTTCATTAATCGTATTTACATTCGCATCACTACGATTTAAACCTAACCAAAGTATCTGATCTTTATCTCGTTGTAAGTCCCAATGTTTGTAATTATTCATGTCCTTTCACCTCAGTCACTCGTTCAAGATACATAGCCCCGCCCTGCCCTCCACCAATACAAATGGAAGCCATACCACGTGACTCATTTCTTTGCTCAAGAGATTTTAATACATGTAGAACAATACGCGCACCACTTGCTCCAATTGGATGACCTGCAGCAATAGCACCGCCTTCACGATTTAACTTACCAAAAGAAGGAGCACCTAATGCTTCTTTTAAGCCCAGTTGTTCTTTGCAATACTCATCATCATCCCAAGCAGCAAAACATCCTAGAACCTGCGCTGCAAACGCTTCATTAATTTCCCAACAATCCAAATCATCAGGCTTTAATTTATGTCTTTGTAAGATAGGAGTAGCTGCATGCACAGGTCCAAGACCCATTTGTGAAGGATCCAATGCCGACCATTGCGAATCAACTATTCGTCCTATAACTTTTAGACCATGTTTTTTTACTGCCTCAGCACTTGCTAATAGTAAAAGACAAGCACCATCAGTAATTTGCGAGCTGTTTCCTGGGGTAACCATGCCATATTTCTTGTCAAAGAAGGGTTTTAGTTTCCCTAATTTCTCCACAGTAGAATCAGAACGTATACCATCATCTTGCAAATAAGCACGGCCTTTATAATCAATAATTGGTGCTACTTCATTCATTCGCTGTTCAGTATAAGCTTGAGCTAGTTTTAAATGACTTTGACAAGCAAACTCATCCATTTGCTCGCGGCTAATGTTAAAACGATAAGCAACTTTTTCAGCAGTTTGCCCCATATTGAGCCCTACAATCGGATCAGTTAATCCTCTCAATAAAGCAATAACAGGCGCAAAATAAGAAGGTCGCAATTGTGTAGCTAAACCCAGTTTTTGCCCTACTGTTTTAGAACCAAACCATTGACCTAACCATCCAGCCATTTTTTGATTAAATAATAAAGGGGCATGGCTCATCGCATCAGTACCACCTGCAAGAACTAAATTACTACGCCCACTAGCGATTTGCATGGCTGCATTATCTAAGGCTTGCATGCCTGAAGCGCAATTTCTCATGACTGTAAAAGCAGGAACTTTATCGCCACAACCAAGACGTAAGGCAACCACCCGTGCAATATTTGCTTCATCAGGGCTTGGCATAGCACTACCAATAATAACTTCATCTATTTCAGATGGTTCAAAAGGTTGTCTATTAAGCAATGACATACCTGCAGCCACAGCCAAATCTGATGCAGTAAAAGGTCCTATTCCTTTAGCTTTTAGGAATGGGGTACGACTCCCATCTACAATATATACGTCACGACCACTTAAATTCGACTGGTGTTTCATTAGTCCTCCTTGTACAGGCCATAAATACAAATGAGCAATCAAAAAAATATAAAAACAAAGATTAGCAGTAATATCTTAAATTTGGAAATTCTATTTAATTAAAAAGACAATAACTTTTTATATGTAAATAGATGCTCTATTTATTACTGGACAATAAATCCCATTCTTAATATTTTTTACCCAAAGATGATAATTTAATTACATTTTTTCATTTTTTTTAAGATTAGATTTAAGAATTATTGACGACATCTAAATACCTGGTATACTCCGCTACCATTGATTGGAGAGATGGCCGAGTGGTCGAAGGCGCTCCCCTGCTAAGGGAGTATGGGAGAAATCCCATCGAGGGTTCGAATCCCTCTCTCTCCGCCAATCAACGCGCCCGTAGCTCAGTTGGATAGAGTATTTGGCTACGAACCAAAGGGTCGGAGGTTCGAATCCTTCCGGGCGCGCCATTATTAAAAACCACACCAAAATAAGAATCACTCCGAAACAATAAAAAAACAGCTTGTCCCTCTTTGACTTAATTATTATTTACAATTAATCGTAAACTAAACATTTAGTGAATGTTAACTAGCAGATAAATTTTAATGTGACTGTAGTTTTTAAATTCTTGCTCACTGAATATTAACTTCCTTTTCTACCATGGATGTGGTGGTTACAATCCAAGCAGATCAAATTTAACACACCAAGAACACTAAATAACTCATTGAAAGCATAATGAAGGACATCCATTAGCTTTAGATTAAGATACACAATGGTTTTCATCATCATAAGAGGATGGAAGCACATTACAACCCACTTGTATTGCCATGACTTAGTTCCTCGTCACTATCATTACTTCTCAGCTCAGCGATTTGTTTTTTAAAACTGGAAAATTTCAAGGAAACATCGCTTGAGCTTTTTGCTCCGAATTTTTCATTATCTAGTATTGCTTCATTTGTTCCTTTACTTTGTAAATCAGCATGCAAAAATGACCCCCTTTTAGGGTAAATCAGCATCCAATTTTGACCCTCTAAAATCGAGCAAAGCGTGTACTCTGGATTTTAGTAATCTAGAGGGAATTAGAGGATGTTAATTATGGAAACAGAAGCAAAAATC
>CANJQE010000008.1 GCA_947476305.1 Legionellaceae bacterium | reverse complement strand
AGATTTTGAGGCCCGAAGGGGGATCAAAATCAAGGGGGACCAGGACGGCCAGGGCCGCCGGAGGCATACTTGTCGCCTGTTTTTGTCCCTGCCGGGGACTTGGATGTCCCGGCAGGTTTCTCAAAAACAGGCGACACGCTGCCTTTTTTCCGGTGTAAAAGGATACGGAGTTGGTTAAGCGTAGAATACGATAACTTAGTTTGGGAATTTGTAAGATAATATCTTCTATTCTATCTATAGAAACATTGCTATCATTCAGCTCCCCGAGTAAACGGAGCATATGTGCTTTATTTTCAGTGATGGTGCGACCTTTGAACGGATCAGGTCTATTAAGAAAAAAACCTTGAAAATAATCAAAACCGAGCTCCATACAAATGTTAAATTGCGCTCTATTTTCTATTTTTTCTGCTAGAAGTTTTCCGGTAAATTGATCTTTTAAAGGTGCAATTTGTTCAACAATTTGTGTGCGTGTGAGATTAAGTACATCAATTTTTATAATGTGAGCAAAATTAATTAAGGGGACTATTTCTTCCCGATACATAAAATCATCCAAGGCAATTTTATATCCTAAGCTATGCAATGTGCTTAGGCTTTTAATAAGCGCTTCATCAATAATTACCGTTTCTAAAACCTCTATAACAATGCGATTTTTGGGTAGTAAAGCTGGTATTTGTTCAAGGAGATGGTTATAAGTAAAATTTATATAGGCTAATTTTTTTCCAATAATGTTATTTATATCTAGGTTGGTAAATAATTGGGTAATGACAGAAGAGGTTGCGGCATCACCACTAAGAGGGTTTGTAGTACTTATATTGGCAACTAAGCCATCTCCATTACGATATAAAAGCTCGTAGGCACACACCACCCCTTTTTTATTATAGATGGCTTGTCTTGCTAATAATATTCTCAGAGCCGTTTGATCCAATTTGAGTACTTATTATTAGATTATATAAGGTTAGTATATATCATTTTGTTGGATATATTCTTTTATGAAGGAGAAGATCTATTTTATTTTACAGTAAGATAGTGCAATAAGATGGTCATAAAAAACAATATTTGCAAAAAATTTACTCAATTTGGCTTCCCTAAAGCTTCAGATGGAGCCATACTCCATAGATCAAGGAGAAAGAACGACTTGTTGGTGCACTGATTATAGGATGTATTCAGTACCAATTGCCAATCAAGGAGTCTCAATGAATATCTCTGGTATAAGTGCCACCGCTTCGGTAGCGTCAGTTGGCATGAGTTCTAGTGGCAGTTCAGTAAATAATGTAGCACCAAATACCTCCAGTTCCGCAAATTCTAATAATTTTATGCAGGATGTTTTTCAAGCATTAAAAAGTGTAGGCGTTAATCTACCACCCCCGCCCCCGCCTGGTTCTGCTAAAAATACTGGTAATTCTGATGATAAAGGGGGACCAGATGCTGTTCATCATGCACTCCATGCACTGATGCATGATTTATTTCAAGCCTTAAAAGCGCCTGGGGCTGAGCAAGATAACAGCTCTAATGCTAATTCTGCTAGTGGAGTTGCTGGTTCAAGCAATGGTAATGGCTATAATAATTTAATTTCTAATTTACAGAATTTAATCAGTTCCCTCAGTTCAGATAATTCCTCTAATTCAGCGACTAATAAAAAATTAGGAGATGATTTTAATAATTTAGTTAGTTTATTAGGGGGGCAATCTTCTTCAACTCCAAATGGCAGTTCCAGTTTACAAGACTTTCTCGGGCAGTTAGTAAACAATCTTAGTAATAATAACTCTAGTGTAAGTGCTAGCAGTGGAGTGGGTTCTATAGTGTCCACGGCAGTATAATAGGCGATTTGTGCTGTAGGCTGGTGCTGAGCGAAAGCGAAGCCCGGCAAGGTTGAGTCGCGGCACTCCCATTGCTGGGCTTCGCTATCGCTCAGCACCAGCCTACCTTTAATGTAATGATGTGCACACTGTTTAGAGGATATAAGGCTTTCCTCTATTTTTATTCCTGGGCAAAATAATTTAAATTTAATTCTCTTGCTGCTTTTACATCATCAAGACGTTTTACAGGAAGAGTATGTGGCGCATCTTTCAATAATTGGGGATTAGTTGCTGCCTCTTCTCTAATTTTTTTCATTCCCTGCACAAACGTATCCAACTCTTCTTTGCTTTCTGTTTCTGTAGGTTCAATTAGAAGACACTCTGGAACTAATAAAGGGAAATAAGTAGTAGGGGCATGACAACCATAATCTAATAAACGTTTAGCAAGATCCATCGCCGTAATACCAAAAGATTTTTTCTCGGGACTTAAAGTGAGAATAAATTCATGAGAGGCTCTACGTTTAGGATAGGCAGGAGTGAACCCTACTTTACTTAATTCTTTAAGTAAATAATTGGCATTAAGTGTGGCATATTCTGAAACACGTAATAAGCCTTCCTTTCCTAATACACACATATAAAAATAGGCGCGTAATAAGATACTCGCATTACCCATAAAGCAGGATAATCTTCCTATACTTTGTGGATAATCTTGGCGAGTTGCCCATTGATAACCTGATTCAGTGTTTTTAACAATCGGTAAAGGCATAAAGGGTATTAATCGTTTACCAACAGCTACAGGACCTGCACCTGGCCCGCCGCCGCCATGAGGTGTGGCGAAGGTTTTATGTAAATTAAGATGCATTACATCAAAACCCATATCACCTGGACGAACCTTGCCTAAAATAGCATTGAGATTTGCCCCATCATAGTATAATAATCCTCCAGCTTGATGGACTAAAGCAGCTATTTCTTTTATTTGCCGCATAAATAGTCCTAAGGTGGAAGGATTCGTTAGCATAATCCCCGCAGTTTTTGGGCCTAATTTACTTTTTAATTCATCTAAATCAATATCACCATCAGGACCGGTCGCTATTTCAATTACTTTAAAGCCACACATAACCGCAGAAGCTGGATTAGTACCATGAGCTGCATCAGGAATAAGCATTTCATCACGTGCTGTATCACCGCGAGATTGATGATAAGCCCTAATCATAGCAACTCCAGCAAATTCTCCTTGAGAACCTGCCATAGGAGTAAGTGATACACCGGGCATGCCGGTGATTTCTGCAATATTATCTTGCAGATGATAAAGGGCTTCTAAAAATCCTTGGCTTTCTTGCTCAAGATTTAATGGATGGCGATTAGCGAAACCTGCAATAGACGCGGCTTTATGTACCCCTCTTGGATTGTACTTCATGGTGCAGGAGCCTAAAGGGTAAAAATTAGTATCAATAGAAAAATTCTTGCGCGACAAGCGAGTGTAATGGCGTACGACTTGTAATTCCGAGCACGCTGGTAATTTAGGGGCAGCAGTCCTTTGTAATTCACTAGGAATATCATACTTGGTTTTTTTGATTTGTGGGGCTTGGGCTTTTGCTTGTCGCTCCGGTTTAGATAATTCAAAAATCAACATAATTTACCTTCCGTTTTTTGAATAAGTTCTTTTAGTTCATCCCTGTGCTTTACTGGGGTAAATTCAATAAATTGATAATCAGCAATTTCTGCCAAATAAAAGGGGTCTTGCTTAAAAACAGATTCTAAATGTGCCTTATCCGTGCTCGCTGCAATAATAATTCCCCCAGTTCTTGGTTTCATGGGGCCTGAGGCAACTAATAATCCTTGTTTATAATAGTAATCAAGAAACTCTCTATGAGCCTGAGTGTACTTATCTACTTCACTAGGGGATGTTTTATAAGTTAATTGAATAATAAACATTAGTTACCTCGCTGAGTCATAATAGCATTTAAGGCCTTGGTAAATTGAGCAATCTCCTTGACTGTTCTCATTTCTGTAGCGCAAACCAAAAGAGTATCACCAAGTTGAGGATAATGTTCAGCGAGCGCATAACCTCCAGCAATCCCTGCATCAGCAAGCTGATGTAGTACTTTTTCTACCGGATAATTAAGTTTAAGAAGTGCCTCATGGAAATAAGGCGCATTGAATACTAGTTCAACACCGTCAATTTCCGTTAAAGCCTCTACTAATTCATGGGTATTTTGATGGCATTGTGAGGCGACCTGCCGTAAGCCTTCAGCGCCTAGCAAGCTCATATGAATGGTTGCTGCAGTAACTAATAAGCCTTGATTCGTGCAGATATTGGATGTTGCTTTGGCACGCCTTATATGTTGTTCACGAGCTTGTAAAGTAAGACTAAAGCCAGTTTTTCCATCTTTATCCACAGTACGACCAATAATTCGACCAGGTACTTGGCGAACATGGGTCATGCGCGTACTCAAAAAACCAAAATAAGGGCCGCCTGAAGCCATGGGAGAACCTAAAGGTTGTCCTTCACCACAAGCAATATCTACACCTTTATTCCCCCAAAGACCCGGTGGTTTTACTAAGGCAAGAGAAACTGGATTTACGCAGGCTACACTAATCACCTGATGAGCTTGTGCCCAATCAGTTAATTGATCCACTTGCTCTAAACAACCAAAAAAATTCGGTTGGGCAATAACTAAAGCAGTAATATCTTCGTTATTGTATTGCTCCAAAGCAGCAAGAGCCGTTATTCCTTCTTGTGCATCAAAAGGAAGTGTAATTAATTCAATATGCTGATTACGTACTATGGTTTCAATAGTTTCTATATAAAAAGGATGTATCGTTCCTGCTATAAGTACTCTATTACTCTTACTGTGTTTATTAACACGTACAGCCATTAATACTGCCTCAGCGAGTGCAGTTGCCCCATCGTACATCGAGGCATTCGATACTTCCATACCAGTCAGTTCACAAATCATGGTTTGGTATTCATAAAGGAGCTGTAACGTTCCCTGACTGGCTTCAGCTTGATAAGGAGTGTAGGAGGTTAAAAACTCACCGCGAGAGGCTATATCCCACACCGCTGCAGGGATATGATGCTCATAACACCCAGCGCCTATAAAACAGGTCCCATTGCGATTTTTATTGGCTAGATAATGAGCGTCTTTAAGCATGTCCATTTCGCTAAGACCTTCAGGCATATTTTGAAAGCCTGCATATTGCAAGGAGGAAGGAATCTCATCAAACAAGGTTTGTAACTCATCAACCCCAATGGCGTTCAGCATTTTTTGGGTATCATCTGGAGTGTGTGGAATATAAGGCATATTATTCTTCCTCAGCTATCTCGTTTTGGTATTGTTCGGCAGTTAGTAAGCTCTTAAGCTCTTCAGGATGACTGGGTTTTAATTTTACTAACCAACCTGCATGGAGGGGATCACTATTTACTATAGAAGGCTCAGCAACTACGGCTTCATTGACGGCGGTTACTACGCCAGCCACAGGCGCATAAAAATCAGAGGCTGCTTTTACCGACTCGACAACGCCTAATTCATCACCGGCATTGACTGTATCGCCAAGTTCTGGAAGCTCAACAAAAACCATATCACCTAAAAGTTGTTGTGCATGATCGGTTATGCCAATAATGACTTCGTCTTGCTCTTCTTTTAGCCACTCATGGGTTTTAGTATATTTTAAATCAGTCATTTCTATATCCTATATTTTATTATTGTAATTTCGGCTTAGATAGCGTTCCCATTTTTGACAAAACGTGGTTTACCTACTTTGGCAGGAACTAACTTGCCGCGTATGTCTACCATGACTTGCTCACCAACACCAACAGGAACTCTGGCTAAAGCAATGGATTTTTCTAAGGTCGGTGAGTAGGTTCCACTGGTTATAATACCGTCTGCACACTGTTCAATAATAACCTTCTGTCCTTGTCGCATAATGCCTTTATCTAATAAAGTAAGACCAACCACTTTACGGGCTAGGCCTTGTTGTTTTTGCGAAAATAAAGCCCCCATTCCGATAAAGCCTCGATCTTCAAGTTGCCAAGTCACGGTCCAAGCTAGTCCTGATTCTAAAGGAGTAGTTGTTTCATCCATATCTTGCCCATAAAGTAACATGCCCGCTTCTAAACGTAAGGTATCGCGCGCTGCAAGACCACAAGGTTTAACACCGGCCATTATTAAATCCTTCCATAATTGCACTACTGCTTCTTTAGGAACAATAATTTCAAAACCATCTTCTCCGGTATAACCTGTGCGTGCAAAAAACCAACTTTCTACATCCACACACTCAAAATGGGTTAAAGTAGAAATGGCATCAATTTGTGCTGCACTTAATGCTTTTTTTGTTTTTTCAATAGCATGCGGGCCTTGGACAGCAACCATGGCTAATTCCGGGCGTTCTTGTAAACCTACCGAAAAACCTTGACTCTTGTCTCGTATCCAAGCCACATCTTTATCGCGTGTCGCTGAGTTAAGTACCAGACGATAATTATCAGGAGCACGTTGATAAACAATGAGATCATCAATAATGCCGCCATGCTCATTACACATACTGGTATATAAAGCTTTACCGGTATGTGATAGTTGATCAATGTCATTAGTAAGGAGTTTGCGAAGAAATTGGCGGCCACCTGCACCAAGAACATCTATAATAGTCATATGGGACACATCAAATATTCCAGCATCCTTTCGAACAAAATGATGTTCATTTAATTGAGAGCCATAGTGTAATGGCATGTCCCAACCATGGAAATCAACCATTTTCGCGCCACAAGCCAAGTGAGTCGCGTGAAGTGGGGTTTTAGCAATCATTGGCAATCCTTTTATTATCTGCTTAATGCTTGTGATTATACCTATTGCTATTTATTTTGCGAGATTTCCTCTTTGATTTTTAACATTCTTATATAAATAGTTTTATACTTTAAATTTAAAGGAATTAGGCGAATTATGATGGTATTTAATTTTGGACGGACTGTTTTAGATTTGGCTTGGCTTTCAGTTCTAGTACTCATGTTTCAGCACTTTTGGAAAAGCAGGAAAATTTTACTGGATGCGCAAGAGTGGTTAAAGGCTAAAGGACATGTTACCCGTTATAACTTAGTCCAAGTGGGACACAACCTTTGGCCCAAAATTGAATATGAATACTGCGTTTATGAACAAAATTTAAAAGGCCATTATTTGTTTTTAGATACGGCTCATAACAGTCCGACGAGTAAATACTCACGAGGCATTGCTTATAAAGCGGCTCTTGCTTATAGAGATCATTTAGAAATCGATGTTTATTATAATCCTAATAGCCCTGAAGAGTCCGCTTTAGATGTGACGATGCCTACTAAATTGACTAGTATTCTCATTGTAATAGGCATGTTAATTGCGATACATCTCACTATGATTGTTTTTCGGTTTGTGTAGGGGGCGTGTTTTCCTCTTCTGTACTCACACACTGACAGGGTGGTTTTATAACCTTTGATTGTAAGCTGGTAATCGCAAACCCTCGTATTCCTTGACCAGTAGAGGCCAAGGTAAATCCTAAGATTATTTTTAAGTTTTGTTGCTGTTGATATTGTGGGTTTTGATATTGGACTAAAATAGGCATTACAACAGTCCAATGGCTTTGATCCAAAATATTCAATTGCGGTGGTGCTGTTGCAACAGCAGTAACATCATAAGAATTGCTTTGTATCGTAGCAGGCAATTTAGAGGCATTGAGTGCTTTACTATAGGCTATCCAACCATCGCTAGTAAAATATTGAGCAATTTTCTTTTGCTCTTGCATGTAGGTCTTATAGTTAGATGTGTATGTAGTTACAATGGCTTCATTAGCCCAAACCAATAGTTCTACATTGTCGGGGGCGGAATAGCTAGTAAGAGAAAAAATCGCTAAAAAAAATCCTAAAAAGTGTATTTTGATCTTCATAAAATGCCTCACAGAAAAAGAATTGTTTTTAGTGTATCTATTTTTTGTGGACAAAAAAATCCCCGGTGTTAATACCGGGGCAAATTAACTGTTTGAATGCGAAACATTCAAACATAAACCCCGCATAAAGAGGGGGAAAGCGGGGTAGAGCATTCGGGGGGGAACGCTCTTACTGTATTAGACACTTATAAATTATAAAAGTTCATTTTTTACACATAAAAAAGGATATTTTTTATAATTAGCAGGGATTCATTTTTTTGAGGTATCGATAAAAGCTTAATTATGCTATTTTATTAGCTCAGGACTTACGAAATAACCCCAATCTTTTTAGGTAAAAATGTTTTTTAATTCGGTCATTTATTATGGCTAAAGACCTGATTAAAAAACTTTTTTGCCTCGACCTTGGCATTTCCTAAGTCCTGACCCTATTTTAATGCTCAATTAAAAGAATAAACCTGTTGTATAAGGAACTCTTTGTTTCTACCCGATAAAATAATGTGAGTTACTATGTTGCGTGATAGTCGCTTTTACTTTGTAAATTCTGATAAGGTCGGGCGATTTATTAATCGTTGGGACATTTTATTAATTATTTTAACGTTTTCGCTATTATTCTTTTTAGGTTGGGCCGGGACACAAATGGCCACCCCTTATCAATTAGGAGATCAGCTCCCCATTTCATTGGAGCCTTCCAATCTTCCTTTTTACGCCCTACGTACCGTATTAAGAATGTTTATTGCTTTAATTTTTTCTATTCTATTTACTTTTATGGTAGGTGCTTTAGCTGCTAAAAATCGTCGCGCGGAGCAGATTATTATACCTGCGATTGATATCTTACAATCCATTCCTGTGCTTAGTTTTTTATCTATTACAGTTACTGGATTTATCCATTTATTCCCTAATAGTCTTTTAGGGCCAGAGTGTGCCTCTATTTTTGCTATTTTTTGCTCTCAGGTATGGAATATGACTTTTGGGTTTTATCAATCATTAAAAACCTTACCTCATGATTTAAAAGAAGTATCCGCAATGTTTCATCTTTCTGCTTGGCAACGTTTTTGGAAGGTAGAAGTTCCTTTTTCTATGTCCAGTTTATTATGGAATATGATGATTTCTATGTCGGCCAGTTGGTTTTTTGTAGTGCTCTCGGAGGCAATTTCAGTAGCGCATCAAAACATCCGCTTACCCGGGGTTGGCTCCTATATCGCTTTAGCCATTGCGCAAAAAAACCTTTATGCAGTGGGCTATGCTATTTTAACCATGATGATCGTTATCTTTTTATATGATCAGATTTTATTTCGACCTTTAATTGCCTGGTCGGAAAAGTTTAAGGTAGAGCAATCACCGGATGAAACAGAGAGTCAATCCTGGTTAATTGATTTGATTAGAGGAAGTCGTTTAATGAAACGAGTGACTCAAAGTGTTGGCTTATTTACGGAATATTTTGTCAATGCTCGTTGGCTACGTTTTACTGAGGTTAAGGCAACAAAAGAAATCGATTTTAAACGGCAAAAACGTATAGATCGTCTATGGAGTTTTGGGGTTGGAATTTTCATCATTGCCGGTGGATGGTTTTTAGTACGTTTTATCCTTACTGAATTAAAAGTAAGGGATATTATTCACGTGTTCCTATTAGGTGCTGCTACTGGAACGCGAATTATTATTTTAGTAGCCCTAAGCTCGCTTATCTGGATTCCTGTCGGTGTATGGATAGGTTTAAGGCCTCGGATAGCGCAAAGAATACAACCCATTATCCAATTTTTCGCAGCTTTTCCTGCTAATTTATTTTATCCCTTATTTGTCATTGCCATTGTAGAGTTCCATTTGAATGTAGAAATTTGGTTGACTCCCTTAATGATTTTAGGAACTCAGTGGTATATTTTATTTAATGTGATAGCCGGAGCTTCGCGTATTCCGCGTGATCTTTATTTAGCTGCTGATAATTTTGGTTTAAAAGGTTGGGTTTGGTGGAAACGATTGGCCTTACCGGGTATTTTTCCTTTTTATATTACCGGCGCTATTACTGCAGCAGGCGGGGCGTGGAACGCCAGTATTGTTGCTGAATTGGTCAGTTGGGGAAATGTCACTTTAAAAGCAACCGGCTTAGGGGAATACATCCAAATGAGTACTACAGCAGGAGATTTTCCCAAAATTGCTTTAGGAACTGCCATGATGTGCGTCTATGTATTGGCATTTAATCATCTAATATGGCGCCCCTTATATCGTTTAGCCGAAGAACGTTTTAATTTTAATTGAGATACTTATGTCTAATACTATTATTGCCATTGAACATTTGACTAAGTCATTTAAGAAAGCAGCTACTCAGGATTTATTAGTTCTTGAGGAAGTAAACTTTAAGTTACACGAAGGTGAAATTGTTGCTTTATTAGGTAAATCAGGTTCGGGTAAATCGACTTTGTTACGAATTATCGCCGGATTGATTGCCCCTTCAAGTGGTACCGTGACTTATAGAGGTACTCCTGTTATAGGGCCTGTGCCTGGAATTGCTATGGTGTTTCAATCCTTTGCCTTAATGCCTTGGTTAAATGTCTTAGAGAATGTGGAACTGGGTTTAGAGGCGCAAGGGGTTCATCGAGAAGAGCGTAGGCATCGAGCTATTGAGGCCATTGATATTATTGGTTTGGATGGTTTTGAATCGGCTTTTCCTAAAGAGTTATCCGGAGGGATGCGCCAACGTGTGGGCTTTGCGCGTGCCCTAGTGATTAACCCCGATGTACTTTTAATGGATGAGCCTTTTTCTGCTTTAGATGTATTAACTGCTGAAAATTTAAAATCGGATTTATTAGAGTTGTGGAAAGAAAAGAAAACGAATACCAATGGTATTTTGTTAGTGACCCATAATATTGAAGAAGCAGCTACTTTGGCGGACAGAATCGTTATTTTTGGCAATGATCCTGGTTATATTCGTGCAGAGTTGCCGGTTACCTTACCGCAACCCCGAGATCCAGAATCCCCTGAGTTTAGGGCTTTAGTAGATAAGATTTATACCTTAATGACTACCGGTCCTAAAGAAAAAGCTAAACGAGCACAACGGGAGCGTCAAATTGGTTTAGGCTATCGTTTGCCTGATGTTGAACCTTCGGAATTATCCGGTCTTATTGAAACTATGACCTCCTTTGAAGAACGTATTGACCTGCCTGAATTGGCTGATGAATTGATGATGAACATTGATGATCTCTTCCCTATTTTGGAAACTTTAGAAATCTTAGGATTTGCCAAAGTGTCAGCCGGGGATATTCAATTAAGCGATTTAGGCAAACAATTTTACGAAGCGGATTTGCAAGAGCGTAAGCAATTATTTGCGCAAAGACTTTTAGAAAAAGTTCCTTTAGCTCGTTATATTAGCCGTATTCTCGATGAAAAACCGGGTCATCGAGTTTCTGAAGAGCGTTTCTTAAGTAAATTAGAAGATTATCTTAGTGATAAAGAGGCCGAGCGTGTATTACGTACCATGATTGATTGGGGGCGTTATGCAGAACTATTCGCTTATGATTTTAATACTGGAATTCTAAGCTTAGAAAACCCAGGGAATATTTAAGGTAGCTATTCGCTCCGAATTAAGGAAAAGCCATATTTGGCCCATCTTCTACAAAAAAGAAGCTGAGCCAAATCTGGCTTTCCACCAAGGTTCAAGATGTTGGGTCATAAACCCATAACCGCCAGGCTAAGGGTTCATATTATTTCATACCATTTGAAATAAAATAGGTCTTCCCCGCGCAGGCGGGGATCCATTTCTGAGCGGGTATTGTACTAAAACAGGGATGGATTCCCGCCTGCGCGGGAACGACACGTACGTAAATATTATCATAGCCTGATAGCTATGGGCTAAGGCCCAACCTTTATATAATTATTCTTATCCGAAATTCACGTTAAGTTAAGATGTGAGCGGTATAATGAAAGATTGTCTTTGCTGTTGCTAAAACAATCTTTCATTAGAGAGAAAAGTTAAGCGGATTTTCTTAATAAATAATTCATGATTTCAAATAAACGCTCAGGACTTCCCGCCATTTGTAAATCGGTTTTGTATTTGTTATTGACTACAAAGGCTGGCACAGCATTAACTTGGTAATGTGCCATGAGCTCCATACCATTTTTAACGCGCATATCAATGGTAGTTGAGTTTTCAAAAGCGCTTTTAGCAATTTCTCTATCCACTCCTTGAGCGACAAAGAAATTAATCATCGCTTGTTTAGAATTCAAAGGATTTTTTTCATCTTGAATGGCTTTAAATAAGAGAGGACTTAATTTATCAGACAGGGCTAAAGTCTTCGCGGTATAATAGGCTTTGGCATATAAGTCCCAGTCTGGTTTAAAAACCACAGCTACTTTATCAATGCTGGCATTTTTATTCAGGCTAAGAGCCCACTGATTGAATGGGGATTCAATGCGATAACACCAAGGGCAACCGTAACTAAAAAACTCAGTTACTAAAGGAGTTTTATTGCGTTCGATGGAAGCACCAGCCACCACTTGATAGTCTTTACCTTCAACAAAATCTGCTGCAAAAACTAAGCTGGGAATAAAAAGTATTAGACTGATTAATTTTTTTAACATACACGTTCCTTAATATAAACCTTCAATATAATGGGCTACTGCTTCAATATCTTCCTTACTCATTCTACTACTAATGTCTTGCATAATATGATTTAGATCATTAGTTCGCTTTTTCTCTTTAAACGCAGTTAACTGTGCCATAGTGTAGCTGGCATGTTGGCCGGCAATTTGAGGAAAACCTGCTTGAGCATTACCTGTTCCTTTAGGACCATGACAAGCAATACACGCGGTAATATGTTTACTTATATCACCACCTCTATAGAGTTGTTCTCCCTTTTTTAAAAATTGCTTTGGCGTTACGCCTTGTGCTGCAGGCATTTTAGCATAATATTCAGCCAAGTCATCTATGTCTTGCTCTGTTAAAGTATTAAGAATTACAGCCATAGTCGCGGGATTACGTTGAGTGCCAATTCTCATATCCCTTAATTGTTTGCTGAAGTAGTGATTATTTTGCCCTGCAAGATTAGGCCATTCAGGATTAATGCTAATGCCATTAGGACCATGGCAGGCTGCACAGATCACGTGTTTATCTTCTGCAAAAAGAACGCTAGAAAATAGAATAAGAATAAAAAATAATTTGTTCATAATAAAAGGCTAATTAACTTAAAATAGGGGCAGGGCATCTTGAATGATAAATGGACATATAAGCCTAGAAAAACTCTTTAAAATTCAGCACACTAAAGCCTCTCGCTACGATTGAACTGCTTTTTCTAGGATAATTTGTTAAATTAATGGTACACTGTTAGCGTTAAATTCCCAAATAAAATTATCATCTATGTTAATCAATCCTTATTCTAAAGCAGTATTTTTGAAAAGTGCGGCACGAGTTATTCATTTGCCCGATGATTTAGGCTATGAAGTGGCTTTCGCGGGTCGTTCTAATGCCGGTAAATCAAGCGCCTTAAATTGTTTAACTCGGATTAAAAATTTAGCGCGTACTAGTAAAACACCTGGAAGAACCCAATTAATTAATTTATTTTCGCTAGATGAAGAGCGTCGTTTAGTGGATTTACCGGGTTATGGTTATGCTAAAGTAGCGATTTCTGTTAAAGAAGAATGGCAAAAGCATCTGGCCCATTATCTAGAAGTGCGTCAATGTTTAAAAGGCTTAATCTTGCTGATGGATATTCGCCATCCACTTAAAGACTTAGATCTAATGATGGCTGATTGGGCTCTAAATCGTGAGTTAGCTGTCCATATTTTGCTTACAAAATCAGATAAATTGAGTAAAAGTGAGGCTAAAAATACGGTAATTAAAGTACGGAACTATTACTCATTAGCTTCGCATCTTATCAGTGTACAATCCTTTTCTTCTTCAAAAAGAGATGGCTTAGAAGAATTAATTCACACGCTTAATCAGTGGTTTGAATGGAATGAGCCAAAGGACTTAAATCAGGATGTTGACTGAAGTAGTTCAGTCAACATCCTGTATTTAGCTATTTTTTGTGTTGAAGTAGTTCATGAACGGCGTTTGGATTAGCCAAAGTTGAAAGATCACCCAGCTCTTCTATCGTACTGACTTCCTTACAAGCAATTTTACGCAAAATTCGGCGCATGATTTTTCCTGAGCGTGTTTTCGGTAAATCACTAACAAAATGAATCACATCAGGTTTTGCAATAGGACCAATTTCCGCTTTTACCGTAGCAATTAATGCTGCAGATAGATCGGCCTCGCTATGATCCTGCTGTTTCAAGACGACAAAAGCATAAATCCCTTGGCCTTTTAAATCATGAGGCATCCCGACTACTCCGGCTTCCGCTACTGCAGGATGAGTAATTAAAGCACTTTCAATTTCAGCTGTACCAAGACGATGGCCGGATACATTAATCACATCATCTACACGTCCAGTGATCCAATAATCGCCTTCTTCATCGCGCTTTGCCCCATCACCAGTTATATAATAACCATTAGATAAATAGGTCATGCAATAACGCGCATGATCCCCTGCGATGGTTCTTGCCATGGAAGGCCAAGGGTATTTAATTGCTAAAAATCCTTCGCCAGCACCCGAGATTTCTTGATTTTGTTCATTGAGTAAAACAGGAACAATGCCAGGGATTGCTTGTCGTGCAGCACCAGGTTTAAAGCTAGAATCACTTGCTCTGGGACTTAACATGATAGTCCCTGTTTCTGTTTGCCACCAGGTGTCAACAATAGGACAACGCATCTTTCCTACTTTTTGATAATACCATTGCCAGGCTTCGGGATTAATGGGTTCACCAACACTGCCTAAGAGGCGTAAGGAGCTGCGGCTGCTGGAATCTAACCATTGATCCCCAGCTTTCATTAAAGCTCGAATGGCTGTTGGGGCAGTATAAAAAACAGCGACCTGATGTTTATCTATAATCTGCCAACTTCTATCGGCGTTGGGCCAAGTCGGAACGCCCTCAAAAATTAAGCTGCTTATACCGTTAGACAAGGAACCATAGACCGCATAACTGTGGCCGGTAATCCATCCTACATCGGCGGTACACCAAAATACCTCATGTGCTTGGCAGGCAAAAATCAATTGATGGGTGTAAGTAGCCTGTACTAAATAGCCTCCAGTAGTGTGAACCACTCCTTTAGGTTGTCCAGTACTTCCTGAGGTGTATAAAATAAATAAAGGATCCTCTGCTTCCATAGCTTCTGGAGCACATTGACTGTCTACTTGTTCTTTTATTTCATGCCACCAAGATTCATTTTTATTAAGCTTTAGAGAGTCAGCGCTATGTTTAATTACTAGGGTTTTTAAATTTAAACCCTGGGTGGCTTCATCTGCTTGCTCTTTCATCGCCACGGTTTTACCGCCACGTTGAAAACTATCTGCCGTAATTAAACAAGTACTGTGGGAAGCCATTAAACGCTGGCGTAGAGCGTGCGCTGAAAAGCCCGCAAATACTACCGTATGAATAGCTCCAATGCGCGCGCAAGCGAGCATGGCGATGGCGGCTTCAGGAATCATGGGTAAATAAATACTGACCACATCGCCCTTTTTTACATTGAGTTTTTTTAGGACATTACTCATTTTACATACTTCTTCATGCAGTTGAGCAAAGGTCAATATTTTTTCTTGTTGTCCTGAATCGCTTTCCCAAATAATCGCAGGATGATTGGCTTTATCGGGTAAATGTCGGTCCAGACAATTAGCACTCACATTGAGCTGTGCGCCAGAAAACCAAGTGACATTGCCCTGATGTAAATCGCCACTAAGTATCGTATCCCAGGGTTTTAACCAATCCACCGTTTGTTGGGCTATTTTAGCCCAAAACTCAGCTAAGGCTTTTCTTTCTTCAGCTAATTGCGAAGTCTTCATTGTGCTCATATTAGGCCTCGATTGTTTTGGCAATTAATTTAATAATGGCTGAAAAATCGGCTTCGCCAAGACCTTGTTCCACTAAATCTTCATATAATTCAGTAGCCTTAGCGCCTAAAGGCGTAGTGACTTCAGCTTGATGAGCGGCTTTTTGACTTAAGACCAAATCTTTCAACATCATCGCGGCAGCAAAGCCTGGTTTGTACTCATTATTAGCAGGAACATTTTCTAAGATGCCAGGTACGGGGACATATTTACTTAAAGCCCAGCATTGTCCCGAGGCGTTATTGGCTACTTCAAATAGTTTTTGCGCTGGAAGACCTAATTGTTCAGCGAGAGTAAACGCCTCTGAAATAGCGATCATAGAAATACCAAGGATCATATTATTACAGATTTTTGCAACTTGGCCGCTACCGGCATTACCAGTATGGATTATCTTTTTTCCCATTAGGGATAGAATAGGCTCAGCCCTTTGAAAAGCATTAAGCTCACCGCCTACCATGAAGGTTAATGTTCCTGCTGTTGCCGCAGCCACACCACCAGATACAGGAGCATCTACAACTAATAAACCATGTTTTTTTGCTTCCTCATGTATTTGACGTGAGGAGGCCACATCAATAGTAGATGAATCGATAAATAAGGACCCCGCTTTTACATGGCTAAATAAGCCTCCATTTTTAGTGCATACATCCAAGACCTGCTGTCCTTTTTGCAACATGGTGATAATCACTTCATGGTTTTGCCCCAGCTCTTGTAGGCTAGGTGCTATTTGTCCGCCTACAGCTGCCAGTTGATCTAGAACGGATTGCTGTAAATCATAGCCGCTTACTTCATGACCTGCTTTAATCAAATTAGTGGCCATTGGTAAACCCATATGGCCTAATCCTACAAATCCAATACGCGCCATTTTAAACTCCTTTTCCTTAATGAGTGGGCATAACAAATGCACTTTCTTTTAATTCGGTTACTGGCCATTTACTGGTTACTGTCTTGCGCCGAGTGTAAAAATTAATACTCTCTTCCCCATGCATATTGGTATCGCCAAAAGCAGAGCGCTTCCATCCGCCAAAAGGATGATTCGCAATGGGAACAGGAATAGGAATATTAATACCAACCATGCCTACTTGAACTCGTTGACTGTATTCCCGAGCATAGAAACCATCACGAGTAAAAATAGCGGTGCCATTACCGTATTGATGTCGATTGACTAAGTTTAAAGCCTCTTCAAAACTGTTCACGCGCACGATAACCAGTACCGGGCCAAATAGTTCATTTTGATAAACGGACATTTCCTCATTAACCTCATCAAACAAACAAGGTCCCATATAAAAGCCTTGTGAATATTGAGGATGTTTGAAGCCGCGTCCATCAATAATTAAACGAGCACCCTCTTGCACCCCTTTTTCTACAGCAGCTAATACACGCTCTCGGTGTATGCTACTGATTAAGGGGCCCATATCAGCTCCAGGAACATCCCCAGCATCAATACGCATTGCTCGAATTTGTGGTGCTAATTTAGCGATTAAAGCATCGGCAGTTTCATTGCCCACAGTAACGACCACTGATATTGCCATACAGCGTTCTCCTGCTGAGCCATAAGCTGCTCCGACAATAGCATTTGCAGCTTGATCTAGATCAGCATCTGGCATCACTACGCAGTGGTTTTTCGCACCACCAAAAGTATGAGCACGTTTGCCATAGGCTGTTGCTGTAGAATAAATACTTTGTGCTACTGGAGTAGAAGCTACTGCAGTAAAGGCAGCAATATCAGGATGTGCTAATAATTGCTCTACGGTGTTTTTATTACCTTGCAAACAATTGGCAACGCCTGGTGGCAGGCCTGCTTCGGTTAATAATTCTAAAAGACGAATAGGGGCCGATGGGTCTTGCTCGGAGGGCTTAAGAATAAACGTATTACCACAGGCAATAGCAGGAATCATCATCCAAACGGGCACCATCACTGGAAAATTAAAAGGTGAGACTCCGGCACAAACGCCTAAGGGCTGTCTTAAGGTATGGCAATCAATATGACTGGCCACATTAGCAGAAAAATCACCTTTTAACTGATTGACTAGGCCACAATGTAATTCAACTACTTCAATAGCACGGGCTATAGATCCTTTTGCATCCTCTATGGTTTTTCCATGCTCGCGAGTTACAATACGTGCTAAATCATTATGGTATTTTTCTAATAATTCGCGGAAACGAAATAAGATACGTGCTCTTTTAATGGCAGGGGTTTGTGACCAAGAGATTCCTGCTTCTTTCGCAATGGCGACTGTTTTATCACAAGTTGATTTCGAAGCAAAATTAACTTCTCCGATTGCTTCTCCGGTTGCTGGATTATAAAGGGCTTGTCCTTCGGTATTGGTTTCAGTAACAATTTGACCATTGATATGGTGGGGCACAGTGTAACCCATATTAAAACTCCTTTTATTATGAGAGAAGGCTTAATCATCCTAGTTCGAAGATATGATAAAAAGGATGATACACAGGTATTGAAGAAATGATTTTCCTCGAATGAACCTTAGTTTAGCATGAACTAAGTCTATCAGGACTTACGAAAAACTCCCAATCTCTTCGTTAAAAGAAATTTTTAATTCAGTCATTTAGTTAATCTAAATTCCCTCATTAAAAATTCCTTTTGCCTCGACCTTGGGGTTTTTGTAAGTCCTGTCTATTAAAACTATTGATAAAACTATTGAGCTTTTGTCATCTTAAATTAAATAATTAATTATTGTGTTTAAGTAATTGTATGATTGAATTATTTATACAATAATGGAGAAAAAAGCAGTAAGGGACTAAGCTATGGGAAAAACAATTTTACGTGTTTTGGATGGCACAGTATTATCACCTGCGTTATCTAGTAAATTAGAAGAGTTATTACCCGGATATACAGTAAAAACCTTTCAAGCCAAACCTAATTATGCAAATAGTATCAAACAACGTATTGAAAGCTTACACGCCGCCTACTCGTTTATTTTAGAAGCCCACTCCTTAGATCCTAAATTTACCCATCTCACTAAACAAACCTTAAAAACCTATGCTGATGAAGCGATGGCAGCTTGCGATTTAGATAAAGTAAAGTTTGATGAGCTACATAAAGAATTAGAAAAATTTACTGGCGCTTTAGTCAGTGCTATTCAAATAGCTTGGCCCTGGTCTGACAACGATTCTGAACGTACAGAAAAGGCAATTGCTTGTTTAAATGAAGCAGAACAATATGTATTAATGAGTAAAGGACGGCCTAATACCGCTACTTTGAGCGCTATGGATTTCGGTAGAGGCTCTGAATATGTTTTACAAATCGATGAAGCACTTCCTGCTTATTATGATAAATGGCTTGAAGAACTAAGCGATCTTAAGACCAAAGCTTTTCCCTTGACGCCCTCTTGGTTCTCTAATTTGCAAGCAGAAGAGCAAGCCTATTTATGTAATTTAGGGGTCAACTCGGTAACTCCTGAGGTTTTAATTGCGGATCTACAAGCCTTGTTAGAGGATTTACCTAAAATAAGAGGAGTCGCTTCAAATTGGTCAGCGGATTTAGAAAAAATCCATAAGCAAGAATTTCCCCTACCTGATTGGTTTAATAAAATAAGTAAAGCCAAACAGCAAATGCTAAAAATTTTAGCAGGTAAATCAGGTGATTTAGAAGGCGCCATTACTGCATTTCAAACTTTTTTAACAGAAAAAAATACCAATGCTTCATTTAAATTGGAACTAAACCGGGTGATTACTCTCCCCCAATGGTATTTATTATTAAGCAAATTGCAGCAGGGTTTCTTAAAGCATGTAGTTGTGAATGCAGCTAAAATAGAAGACGCGGTTTTTTTCCTATCAAGTCGTCATCGTACCTTGCCTGCACCCGCTAATTTTGCCTCTCACCGTATAGTGCGAATTAATACGGAAGGGGAAGCTCAAGAATTATCAGATAGGCGTTATCGTTCAAGCCATATTGTCAGTCGAGATTTGATTAAAGCTAAGTTACCAAAAGCAGTTCGACAGCGTCATAGTATTTCTAATTTAGAACAAGTAATGCGTTATGCTGCTGAAGATCAAGAGCTCTTATTACAAACCCTCATCAGTCCTTTGGGTATTGGTGAATATATTCCTTCTCTACTTACGCCCTATTTGCCTGAACTACCACCTGATAAAGAATTATACGATGAATTAAGATCAACAGTGCTTGGTAGTAAATATGCGACTAGAACTCATCAACATAATCATCCCTTTAATGTAGCCAAACGTTATTATTATACCGAAGGAGATGATGAAGACAGCGTAAAGTTAATTCGCGATGTGGAAGCTGTTTTGGAGTTTATTGATGAAGTACAACAGCAAATTAATAGCGTAGAGCAAGAAATTAGCCGTTTAAAAGAGCAGGAAAAGCGTCAAGTAAAACCAGCAATTTTATCAGAGGCAAGCACTAAAAAACCAAGCCCAGCCGAAACCATGCTTTTTGCTCAAGCAAGACTTTTAGCGTTGCAAAAGCAGTTACCTAAATTCCATGCCAAGAAAAATGATATTGGCGAGTTAATAGCTGAATACACCAGTGTGCTTAATTCTTCCATGGGTTCAGCTACTGTATTTGACTATCAAGGAAGAGAGTTATTTTTAAGTTCATTAGAGCAATTAATTATTCTTAACAAAAAGGGCTACCCCTATGGTTCTTGTGTCAGCGGTAAAGATAGAAAAGCAATAGAGTTAATTCATACTGACTCAATGTTAATTTATAAGGCTCGTTACGGAGTTTGGCCTACCTTTACTGATGGCGAATTAGCTAGGAAAAGATTTGTTACTATTGTGGCTGATCTTTATTTGTCTCGTCATCAGCATGAATTGGCTGGTCAAAATGCGCCTGGCTCAGATGGGATTAAAACGCCGAAGTGGTATTTGCCTAAAGATATTTGTAGTGAAATTAATCGTCGTCTTGGCGATGAGCACGGATTGCGTCATGATGACCGCTTAGCTACTGATAATGAAGTAAAACATATTTTTATAACACACTCAGAAGTTATCACTCCAGAGCTTGAACTTAATACAAGATTAATTTGCAAACAGTTAGGTGAGCCTTTATGCAGGGCCATATATGATGCATTGTATAAATTAATTGATCAAGCTCGTTTATTCGAAGTGCCTACACGCACAAAAGTAGCACGCAGCCTACTATTTTTAGATTCATCCACTCTTCCTGAAGGCATCGAAGCAATAAGAGCTTTAATGCATAATGAATTGGCTGGAGATAACAATATTCAGCGCTTAGCGAAAATCATTTCCATTGTTCTGCAACGCCCTCTCAATGACAAGCGTAAAAATGCAACGGTATCTGTATATGATGGTATTCGAGGCCTATGTAAAGTGACTCCAGATCATGGTTTAGTAGAGCATAGCGCTTTAATAATAAAAGTGTGGACTGAGTTGTTCGAAAACGCGAAAGCAAGCCATGCGGCAAGGATAAGTCCGTCATCAAGTGACGATGAATCTGTGGCTTATAATTTGTAAGCGTTCATGCTGAACGTAGGGAAGGCCATCTTTGAGTCATGGTCTCACCCGGAACACTTACTATAATTTATAGTTTATTGAGTCATTGTATCTATGCCAACGTAAAGTAAATGGTCTGGTTGCTATGCAACCAGGTCATTGTAGGAAAACGCTATATTTTAGTTGAGCAAAAGTTTAAAGAACATGCTCTAAACCATAAATTAAATGATTTAAATGCATTACTTTTTGACAGGCTAAGATGATTCCAGGCATGAAACATTGGCGATCAATGCTATTATGAGTAATTGATAGCGTTTCTCCAAGGCTACCAAAAAGTACTTCTTGACGCGCAAGCATTCCGGGTAAGCGCAGCGAATGAATATTAATCTCTTCGTAGGTACCACCACGAGCACCAGATACCAACTCTTTAAGAGCCAGCTTATTTTTTGGATGTTTGCGAGCAGCGGCAATCATAGCTGCCGTTTTTAAAGCAGTACCGGAAGGAGCATCTAATTTTTGTTGATGATGCGCCTCAATAATTTCAACTTCTGATAGATATTCGGCTGCTTTTGCAGCGCAAATCATCATTAAAACAGCACCAATAGAAAAATTGGGAGCAATAATGCCTCCAAGTCTTTGTCCTTTGCAAAGTTTGTTCAGCTCTTCGACTTGCTCTGCTACTAGGCCACTAGTACCAATTACGGGGCGTGCACCCGATTGAATAATAGTGAAACTATTTTCATAAACACAATCAGCTCGAGTTAAATCAACTACTATTTGGGCCTCTGTGCTCTTAATGGCTTCCGCTAAGGAATCTTTTTTATTTAATTGAGCCACTAAAACAAATTCAGGATGATTTTCTAAGGTAGTACAGGCAAGAGTACCCATTTTGCCGGTTGCTCCATTTACAATCACTCGAATTTGCATGTTATCCTCTTTAAAGTCAAAATTATGGTTGCTTTTTCGGGTGTATTTGTCGCCACGCCCAAACTGATGCAAAAGGCCAACCGATTACAGTGGCTTGCATTATTAAGGCAACAATAGCACCTCCTGGATTATCATTAATAAGTAAAACTAACCAAGGAAAAAATACCGCCAGAATGGACATAGTTATTCGCTTCATAATGCACCTGTCTTTGGGTAGGATTTATGATTATATACTCATCCTGAGTCTTTTGCGAAGTCGTATTGAGTATCCTCGATATACTTTTCACGCAGTCAGTTTATTAGCCTTGTTGTAACTATGTTTGTTTCCTTTTAATGGAGTGTCTGATGAACGAGATCTTGTATTTTAGGCTTGCAAACTGACCTTAAACATTGTACATTGTCCGCTCATTTCTAAGACGAATAGTTTTATCATTGTTTATATTAGTTTCCGACTATGAAAATCCAGATTCAATTCATTTACATAAATTAAAGGTACCAAAATGAGCCAACAGGAGCTGCATCCACGCACCGCTGTTCTTAATAAAAATCAAAAAAATAATTCTAAAAAACTAAGAATACAGGCCTTACAATGGCTTGCGGTACAATTCCCTTTAGCCTTTGATAATTCATTATGCATACGTCCTCTAAAAATAGGAATTATGGAGGATATTTTCCAAGAGACAGATAAAGCGCTTGCAGATGGAATTTCTAAAGGTAAATTGAGAGAAGCAGTGGTAGTCTTTACACGACGTCTTGATTATTTGGCTTGTTTAAAATCACGAGAAATGCGTATTGATTTGCAAGGAAATGAAATCGCCGAAGTTAGCCTAGAAGAAGCAGAATGCGCTGCAGCAAAAATTAGAAAACGCGTAGAGAAAAGTGCACGTAATGCCCGTAAGTTATTTAGCAAAGCGCCACAAAGCACCGCCACGCCAACACACAGTATAATACAAGTTAAAACTCCTCGTCCGATGACGCAGGATCAGGACGATTATTTTCCAACGTATCCTTCACGCAGCTCCATATATACATCAAATACTGCTCCTCAACCGGCTAAAGTCTCACCGGTCATTGTAAAACATAAAACGACAAAGCAATATGATCCCAGTGCTGTAGCGCGATTAAAAGAAAAATTAGGTTTATCTCGAGTAGAAGAAAAGAAAGAAGCGGTAGAATAATGAAACGGTTCTTGCTTCTTTTTTTCTGTTCTAGTGTTTTTGCCTCGCCTCATTTTATTAATTCCTCCCCTAGCTTTTCTGGTAGTTTTCAATTTAATGAAAAACAATTATGTACTACGGCAAAAAATACTGTGGCTTATCTCAATCTAGGTGCTAGTTATGATCCTGAGGTGATTCATGAAGGTAAAGTAATTAAGATTTCTTTGCAAAAAATAAAAGCTACTTTGCAGTTTATTTGTGCCCATGAACAGCAATTAAATGATCCTGCCTTTATTAAGCAACATTTTACTTTTGTGCGCTGGTATCCAGATATGACAGAGGTGAACGTATTAGCGTCACAAAAACCTTTATTAAAAAATTTACCAAAAGATAAAATTTTGATGACCAAATATTATGTTCATCTAGCTAAAGCAAGTACTAGGAAGCAGGGTACTATGATTTATCCTTTATATGGCTTACCTAAAGATGAACAAGACTTAAATTTAGAACAAGCGAATGCTCAACCTCGGTTGACGCGTTTTCAATACGGGAAACAGGCTATTCTCAAAGGTGGTTTGCAAGGTAAAGCACCGGTTTTAGCCTATCTCAGTCGTGATGATTTGGAAGCTGCTTTATTACAGGGAACAGTGGTAGCAGATTTTGGCCCTCGTATTGGTAAAAAAATATTTAATGTACATCGCTGTAATAATATTGCTTATAACAAACGGAAAGGGCCTTATGAGCAGGAGCGTTATTGGTATTTCAAACAAGTAGATGGTATTAAAGGTTATGGTAAAGACGCAGATCATAAAATTACTGTCGATCCTACCGTAACTTTTGCTGGTGATTTAACCCAATTAGGCTTAGGAAAATTACTATTGATTCAATATAAAACCCCTTCTAAGGGATTAATTTCCAAAGCGGGGATCTTGGCTGATACAGGCGGTGCGTTTGCTAATAATTTATACCAAGTAGATTATTTAGCGGGTAGTTTTTCTGGGAAAACAACCTATCTTACAGCTACTCGCCATTTACCTGATTATGTACAAGCCTATTTTATGATTCTGAACGATTAGTGTTTTTAGTTTGAATAAGTTTTTTGTACTCATTTTTTCTTAATAACTGTAAGGATTATTATGATTTTTGTGTTTATAGGTGGCGGTTCAGCTAGTGGAAAGACAGGGGCCTCTCAGCACTTATTAAAAAAATTAAAAGATGCCGGTGTCAGCGCTCAAAAACTCAATATGGATGATTATTATCTGGAGCGTCCAGACCACGTTGCTCTCGAAGAGTTTCGTCTTCAGACTAATTTCGATACCCCAAAGATGCTCCACTTAGATTTATTTCAAGAACATGTTCTTGCTTTAAGTACAGGTAAGACTATTCGAAAACCACTGTTCTCATTCTTAACTAATAAACGCTCTGGCGAAGAAGAAATTCCTTCCTCAGAAATAATTATAGTAGAAGGCATTTTTGCACAATATTTCTATCAAAAATACATGCCTGCTGATCTACACGCCTTGAATGTCAATGTAAGTACAGAGAGTTATAACGACATCGTTCAAAGACGAGTTGATCGTGATATAGAAACACGAGGTCGCACGCATGCAGAGGTAATAGCGCAAGAGCATCTTTATGTAGGACCAGGCTTTTTTCAATATACAGCAAGTAATGCAACAGGCTCTGATCTTTATATAAATAATAAAAAACACAATGAAAAAGCGGAACAAGAAAAAGAGTTGGATAAGGTTGCAGATGAAATTATTGCTGCTCTAACCAAAAGAAAAGACAGTATCGCTGCGAGCAGCTCTTTTGTTCGAGTTACCAAACCTGATGTCCGCGAAGTAGTAGCACGGAGTCATTTTACTGGTGGATATTGTGTGGATAATATGTTTACTGGATATTTTGGTGGCGTATTTGGTGGTATAAGAGGAACTTATCAAGAAGTATTTTCTGAAGAGCCGGCGGCAAGTACAATGGGTCTTTAGTAACTGTTTACGCGAATGTAGGACCGACTATCTTTGCGTCGTTTTGGAGCGAAAAAATGTACATCAATGTTCGCATACTGATTGATGTATGCTGCGCTTACTGAACATTTTTTTCGTTCCAAAGCGACGCAAAGCTCCCTGCCTCCAAGACTGAAGGGCACACTAAACTTATTCAAGAGCGTGGGATTATTGATGCGCTCATCGGCAAATGAGCGCTCATTGCAACATGATAAAGAAACAGCATTAAAATCAGCTATTATTTTTTTCTAGAGAAATAATTTCCATAGAATTGGTTCCACCAGCCAGACCTATATGTTTACCTCGAGTTAACAAGATATAACCTGTAGCCTCTAAGTAATTTAATTCTATTAAGGTAGTTAGTATTTTTTCGTTTATTTGCTCAGGTGAAAACTGATGATAATCCATGAAGATAGGGAATACATTATTGACTAAACTTAAACGACCAACGGTTCGTTTATTTGCAGATACAGCAAAAATAGGTACTATGCTGTGTTGTCTTGAAATCCAAAGAGCGGTATCTCCTGATTCAGTAAGCGTGATAATTGCTTGAATAGGGAAATGATTGGCCGCATGCATGGTAGCAACCGCAATCGCTTGATCAGCACGCTGATAATGACAGGCTTCAGTAGTCTCGGAGCGATAAGAGAAACTAGCATGTTTTTCCGCGCTAAGACAGGTTTTATTAACCATGGTTATTACTTTTACTGGATAATGACCGCTGGCTGTTTCTGCTGAAAGCATGACCGCATCAGTCCCATCCAAAATAGCATTGGCCACATCCGAAACCTCTGCTCGAGTAGGTTGGGGATTCGTGATCATCGACTCCATCATTTGTGTTGCCGTAATGACTACTTTATCTAAAAGACGTGTTTGTTCAATAATATGTTTTTGAATAGCAGGAACCTCAGCAGCGCCCACCTCAACACCTAAATCACCGCGTGCCACCATAATAGCATCGGCTTCTTGAATAATTTCCGTCAAATGCTCTAAGGCTTCGGTGCGTTCAATTTTGGCAATAATCGGAGTGGCTTTGCCCCCTAAATTTTTTATTAAATTGCGGGCTTGACGAATGTCTTCTGCATCTTTTACAAAGGAAAGGCTAATATAATCTACTTCGGCCGCAATAGCGGTTTTTAAATCATTAATATCTTTTTCTGTAAGAGTGCGAGCGGCAAGACCGCCACCTTTTCTGTTCAAGCCCTTAAGGTCGGTTAGTACACCACCTTCAATAACGGTACATTGAATTTTTGAACCCTTAATTTGCTTTACTTCTAATTCGATTAAACCATCATTAATTAGTAGATAATCGCCGATAGAAAGCTCTTTTTCCAAATTAGGATAAGCAACAGAAACTTCTTCAGAGTTTCCTAATAAGTCATTATTATTACAGTCTAGGGTGAATGTTTGTCCATCAATAAGCGTAATGGATTTATCTTTAAAACGCCCTATACGTATTTTAGGTCCTTGCAGATCAGCCATGACTGCTATAGGCCGTTTAAGTTCTTCAGCAATAGCCCGGACTTCTTTTATTAATTGAATAGCAGAGCTATCAGCATGTGAAAAATTAATCCGTACGACATCAACTCCCGCACGCAGCATTGCGTTTAATACAGTTGAGTCGTTACTTACTGGTCCTAAAGTTGCAATTATTTTAGTTCGACGTAACATCTTTAGCTCGCTCCTGCAAAATGGCTACAGCGGGTAATGTTTTACCTTCTAAACACTCTAGAAACGCCCCACCTCCAGTAGAAACATAAGAAATTTGTTGCGTTAGATCATACAAATCTACAGCGGCTAAAGTATCGCCACCGCCTGCAATAGAAAAGGCCTCGCTCTCTGCAATCGCAATAGCTAAGGCACGAGTTCCATAAGCAAATTGAGCAAACTCAAAAACCCCTACCGGCCCATTCCAAATAATTGTTTTGGCAAGGTCAATAATATCTACATAATCACTAATAGTAGTGGGGCCAATGTCTAAAATCATGTCATCTATAGCAACATTAGCTAAGGATTTATTAAAAGCAGGGCAACTTTCTCTAAATGCTTTACCCACTACTACATCCGTGGGCAGCGGAATAGTACAGCCTTTTTCCTTAGCAATCTGTAAAATTTCTTTTGCTTCCTCAATTAAATCTGGCTCATAAAGCGATACACCAATTTCAAAACCTTGGGCTTTTAAAAAGGTATTAGCGATACCACCACCAGGAATAAGATAATCTACAATCCCGACCAGTTGTTTAAGCAAGGATAATTTGGAGGAGACCTTTGCTCCGCCCACAACAGCTACAATGGGTTTTTCCGGTGCTTTTAAGGCACGAGAAATTGCTTCTAATTCTTTGACTAATAAGGGTCCTGCTGCGGCAACTGGGGCATATTGAGCTACGCCATAAGTTGAGGCTTGAGCACGATGAGCAGTGCCAAAAGCATCCATAATAAAGACATCGCAAAGTTGTGCTAGTTTTTTTGCAAGAGTTTCATCATTGCTTTTTTCACCTGCGTTAAAACGAACATTCTCACACAATACTAATTCACCCGGTTGAATATCAATACCATCAAGATAATCACTGACAAACCTGACCGGAGACGCTAAGGTCTCCTTTAAATAATCAGCCACTGGTTGTAAGGATAAATTCTGATCAAACTCACCTTCTTTCGGGCGACCTAAATGAGAAAGTACAATTACTGCAGCTCCTGCTTTTAAAGCGGCTTTTAAAGTAGGCAAAGCAGCTTGTAATCGTTGATCACTAGTAATTATTCCTTCTTTAATCGGTACATTTAAATCTTCACGGATTAAAACACGTTTACCGGCTAAATCTATATCACTCATCTTGATCAGGTTCATTAGTTTCCTTAACAGCTCATCATATGCAGTGCAGTGTCAATCATACGGTTAGAAAAGCCCCACTCATTATCATACCAAGATACAACTTTAACTAATTTACCCATCACTTTAGTTTGGGTGGTATCAAAAATAGAGGACGCGGGGTTGTGATTAAAATCACAAGATACTAAGGGATCATCATTAATATGTAGAATCTTGCTTTTTGCCGCACGAACTAAATCGTTTACTTCTTTAACTGATGTTTCACGTTTTGCAATGAACGTTAAATCAATTACTGATACATTTAATACAGGAACACGCATAGCAAAGCCATCTAATTTTCCAGATAATTCAGGCAGTACTAAACCTACAGCAGACGCAGCGCCTGTTTTAGTTGGGATAATAGATTGTGTTGCAGAGCGGGCACGGCGTAAATCTTCATGAGTACCGTCTAAAAGCACTTGGTCATTCGTATAGGCATGAACGGTATTAAGTAAGCCTGACTCAATTCCAATGGCATCATTTAATGGTTTAACTATAGGAGCTAAACAATTAGTAGTACAAGAAGCATTAGAAACGATTAAATCAGAGGCTTTAAGTTCTTTATGATTGACTCCATAAACAATGGTTGCATCAACATTTTTGCCTGGAGCTGAAATCAGTACTTTTTTAGCACCTGCAGTAATATGTTTCATAGCCGCTGCACGATCAGTGAAAAAACCAGTGCATTCGAGTACTAAATCGATATTAAGTTCTTTCCAGGGAAGATTCTCAGGATTACGCTCTGCAAGAACACGAATACTCTGTCCATCAACTACGAGCATAGTTCCTTCGGTGCTTACTTCACCAGCAAAAATACCATGAGTGGAATCATAACGAGTTAAATGAGCAATCACCTCAAGACTCGATAAATCATTTATTGCGACGAGCTCAATCTCATTGTGTTTTTTGTATTCAAAAATTGCTCTTAAAATACAACGGCCAATGCGACCATAACCATTAATTGCCACGCGTATTGCCATACTACTTCTCCACGTTGAGGTATTTGACTCATTAAAAAAGATCACCAAGGGTTATTTTTTAAGCACTTAATAAAAGGTATTGCAGCGTGCATTAGGACTCATTTATTAAAAGCTTAAGATTTCTTAGCTTAATTTAGTTAATGTATTAAGTATTTTTTCTACTGTTATTCCAAAAAATTGATAAGCATCTGCCGCTGGTGCGGAAACACCAAAGCTATCTATGCCAATTACAGCACCATCTAAGCCAACAAATCGATACCAATACGCAGTACTTGCTGCTTCAATAGCGATTCGTTTTCGCACGGTTTTAGGGAGCACCGATTCTTTATACTCCTCTCCTTGAGCCAAGAAGAGTTCAGGGGCAGGCATAGAAATTACGCGAACCTTAATCCCTTGTGTTTTTGCTTGTTCTGCTGCTGAAAGTGCTAAATGTACCTCAGAACCAGTAGCAATTAAAAGTGCATCAGGTGTTCCTTCACAATCAACAAGAATATAGCCACCTTTTTTAATAAGATTTGCTGCCTGCTCTTTATGAGGTAAAGCAGGTAAATTTTGTCTTGAAAGTAATAAAGCTGTAGGTCCAGTATGTTGTTCTAAAGCGCTTTGCCAGGCGACAGCAGTTTCCATTAAATCAGCAGGGCGCCATACACTCATATTTGGTGTCATGCGTAACATCGCTGCATGTTCTATGGGCTGATGCGTAGGCCCATCTTCACCCAAACCAATAGAATCATGGGTTAAGACATAAATGACTCGTTGTTTCATTAAGGCACTGAGACGCAGGGCGTTACGCGCGTAATCAGCAAATACTAAGAAGGTTCCGCCGTAAGGAATAAAACCACCATGTACGACTATTCCGTTCATAATAGCGGCCATAGCAAATTCGCGGACACCATAATAAAGATAATTACCTGAAAAGTTGTGTGCAGAAATAGCCTTGGACCCAGACCAATCCGTATTATTGGAGCCTGTTAAATCCGCAGAGCCGCCTAACATCTCGGGTAATAATTTGGCAAAGAACTCGATACACTGTTGCGACGATTTGCGTGTGGCAATTGCCTTATCATTGCTTTGGCATTGCTTTAAAAATTCTTGAGCTTGTTCTGGCCAATTATCCGGCAAGTCTCCATTAATTCGTCGTAAGAATTCTGCATTTTCTTGTGGATATTGTTTTTGATAGCGGTCTTGTAACAATAACCACTCTTGTTCTTCTTTTTGTCCTTGTTCTGCATGATCCCAATGTTGATAAATCGTTTCAGGAATAACAAAAGCTTCGTGAGGCCAGTTAAAAAATTGACGAACTTTACTTATATCGTCCGCACTTAAAGGTGAGCCATGTGATTTCTCATGTCCAGCCACTGAGGAGCCTAAACCAATAATAGTTTTACACATAATCAAGGTCGGCTGATTTAAATTGCCTTGTGCTTCAAGAATGGCTTGTTCAATGGCCTGCATGTTATGACCATCTATTCCCTCAATTACCTGCCAGTTATAGGCTTTGAAACGAGCGGCCGTGTCATCAGTAAACCAAGACTCTACTTTACCATCAATGGAGATCCCATTGTCATCATAAAATACAATCAGTTTCCCTAAGCCAAGTGTGCCTGCGAAAGAACAGGCTTCATGCGATATTCCTTCCATTAAACAGCCATCACCAATGAAGGTATAGCTATAGTGATTAACGAGATCGAAACTATCCCGATTAAATTGAGTTGCAAGAATACGTTCTGCTAGCGCGATGCCAACTGCATTGGCTAATCCCTGACCTAAAGGACCTGTTGTTGTTTCAACGCCCGGCGTGTGGCCTAACTCAGGATGACCTGGAGTTTTGGAATTTAATTGGCGAAAATGGCGTAATTCATCAAGAGGTAAATTATAGCCGGTTAAATGGAGTAAGGAATAAAGTAACATTGAGCCATGGCCATTAGATAAAACAAAGCGGTCTCTGTTAAACCATAAAGGATTTTTGGGATTATGTTTTAAGAATTTTTTCCATAAAACAGTAGCAATATCGGCCATTCCTAAAGGCATTCCAGGATGACCTGATTGGGCCTGATTAACGGCATCGATAGATAACATGCGCACCGCATTAGCTAACTCGGGAAGAATATTCATGCGTACTCTTAGCTATTTACATTAAGGCGCTATTGTCGCTCAGAAGGCATAAATCAGCAAGAAAACAGTTCATTTTTACCGGGAACTTATGTAGATTGTACGCCATATTGTTTCCATAAATTTACTTTTTGTATATTTTTTGGTAAAATAGTGCTCTTTTCTTAAGATCCAATAATAAATTCTTCTAAAAGAAACTATTTAGGATTCGAAAAATAACAAGGTACTCATCATTTTAAGGAATCATGGGCCCAATTACTCAACATTTACGCGCTTTTTTTCCTGAATTACCACAGCATTGTGTTGATTCTTCAGCGCATTGGTCTTTTGATACCTCCCTTAAAACCTTAGGGTCTAGTTTCTATGGTAAACTTCTTCCCTTGCATCCCATTCTAAATGTTGAATACAGCGTTTTATGTAATCAATTACGCCAAGATTTTTTATATCCCAATCAAGCCAATAAAAAGCATGTAATGGAGCGTTTGATTACTGCACTGATGTATTGTGAATTATTAGAACATGTTCATGAGCATTACTTGATGGTTCCGCGCGAAGTAGTTCGTTTGCGCAAACAGCAGCAAGTTTTTAGAGTCTTACTTTCTGAATTAGCAGGGTTTTCTTTTGCTCCCATTGTGGAGAATGAAGTAGATGCCGGTTTGTCTTTATCACAGCAAGTGCGCGATTTAACTATTCAAACTAATTGGTATCGTATTTTTGTTAATCGCAGCAAGCGGGTTGTTAATTTACTAAACAATGTTATTACTAATTCGCAGGCTTTTAATGAATTTGTTACTAATTTGGATAAATACAGCAATCCTTTCTTAGCCTACTTTGGCTTTCTATTCCATCTGCCTCGATTACTGACCAATTCTTTTTTAATTCTAAAACATACTATTCCCGGCTCTTGGATGAGTAAGGAAGAGGCTTCTCTTGCCTGGACCACTCGTTTGTATAGCCAAATACAACGCCGATGGTTTGAAATGGCTAATGATATATTATGGACTGTGGTTAGTGCGCTGAATATGTGTGTATTTATAGGTGCTGCAGCCTCAGGCGCGGTATATTTATCTACTGCAGCTTTTGCTTTTGATGTGATGAATGCAGTCTTACGTGCCTATATAGAATTGAAGCGTTTATATACGCTGCAAAGTGAATATCAACAGCTTTTAGCGAAAGAGAAAAATAAAGATCGCCAAGAATTTATTCGCAATCATTTGCAGTCCATTGAAAATCGTATTGAATTTGAGCATTTGCGTTTTGCTCTTCACGTTTCAGGTACCATCCTAATATTGGGTGCTATGTCTTTAGCCTTACCGGTTTTAGCAATCAGTCCTCTTCTTCTATTAGCTAGTGCTATCTTTCTTGTGCTGTTGTGGGCGATCACCTTCGAATTAACTCGGCGCTTAGATAAATACCGTCCTAATGAAACCATAGAAGTGTCTGCTAGTGTCGGCAAATTAGGCTTTTTTGCTCCGAAAAAAGTAGAGCAGATATCAGACCCTAGAACTGAGCTTTCTGCTGATTTTGAGATTGAAGGTGTAACCACAAGTCCTGCTTTATATATCTAAGTGCTTACAGTTGTAGAGGCTTTGTTCCTGGATATGCTATCCTTTCTATCATCGTCAACAAGGGATAACTACTATGTCTTCACCAATCGGTTTGCCACAATTTAGTCGTATTGATGTTCCAGGATTTAAAACTCATTTAGAGGCTTTATTAAAATATAACCTAGAGCAAATTGAGCATTTACTGCAGGAAAACCAACATTATACTTGGGATAACCTAATGTATCCTTTAGATGATTTGTCTGATGCTTTAGAACGTCTGTGGTCTCCTTTATCTCATTTACATTCCGTTATGGACTCAGACGCACTACGTGAATGCTATAATTCCTGCTTGCCTTTATTATCAGCTTATGAGGCTGCAGTAGGACATAATAAAAAATTATATGAAGCGATTAAATCGGTCGATAGCAAAAATTTAAATTCGGTTCAGAACAAAATTCTTATTGATAGCATCCGTGATTTTGAATTATCGGGTGTGGCTTTATCCGCAGCAGACAAAAAACGTTTTGAAGCGATCCAAGCTCGTTTGTCAGAGCTTTCTAATCAATTTGAACATCATATTTTAGATGCAACACAAGCCTTTACCATTCATCTTACAGATGATACTCGCTTAAAGGGTTTGCCTGAGCATGCGCTCGATACTGCAAAAGAATTAGCAGAAGAAAAAGGCTTGCCAGGCTATGTCTTAACTTTAGAATATCCAAGTTTTCAAGCCGTAATGACTTATTCCGAAGACAGAGCGCTGCGGGAAGAAATGTATCAGGCCTATGTTACTAGAGCTTCAGACCAAGGTCCTAATGCAGGGCAATTTGATAATACGGCTTTAATGAATGAAATGCTGGCCTTACGCCAAGAAAAAGCAACTTTATTAGGATTTAAAAATTACGCGGAATTATCCCTAGCTACTAAAATGGCGGAGTCACCAAAACATGTGATGCGCTTTATGACGGACTTAGTAGAGCGTGCTAGACAACAAGCTAAAGATGAGTTTTATCAATTAGAACAATTTGCAGCGCAAGAGCATGATCTCTTGCCTGTTAAGCCCTGGGATTCAGCCTATTTATCAGAAAAAAGAAGAAAATCTTTATACTCCCTCTCACAAGAGGATTTACGTCCTTATTTCCCCCAGCCTAAAGTCATGCAGGGCTTATTTGCCATTATTAAAAACCTCTATGGGGTAAGCTTGCAAGAACTTCAAGGTGTTGATATTTGGCATAAGGACGTTCAATGTTACGCCATAGTGGATCAGCATAATCAAGTACGCGGCTATGTTTACAGCGATTTATATTCGCGCCCTCATAAACACGGCGGCGCTTGGATGGACTCCATGCAAAGTCGAAGAAAATTAGAAGATGGGACCATTCAATTACCCATAGCGACCTTAACCTGCAATTTTGCCAAGCCCTCAGGATCTAAGTCCGCTTTATTATCTCATGATGAAGTCACTACTTTATTCCACGAAATGGGCCATTGCTTACATCACTTATTAACACAAGTAGATTATTTGGGTGCTTCAGGAATCAATGGGGTTGAATGGGATGCAGTAGAATTACCCAGCCAGTTTTTTGAAAATTGGTGTTGGGAAAAAACAGCCCTAGATTTATTAACAAGTCATGTTGATACCGGTGAGCCGCTTCCCGAAGCTTTATTTGACCGCTTAATCGCCGCCAAAAACTTCCAATCAGCAATGGCTATGATGCGTCAACTTGAATTTTCGATATTTGATTTTCGTATCCATCAAGAATATGAGCCAAAAACTTCTTTTGTGAGTGACACCATAGCTGACGTGCGAAGCAAAACAAACATCATTCCAGTTGCCCCCTACAATAGATTCCAACACAGCTTCAGCCATATCTTCGGTGGAGGCTACGCGGCCGGCTATTACAGCTACAGTTGGGCAGAGGTTCTATCCAGCGATGCTTTTTCTCGTTTTGAAGAAGAAGGGGTGTTTAATACACAAACAGGTAATGACTTTTTAAAATGTATCTTAGAGGTAGGCGGTTCCAAATCTGCTGCAGAAGCTTATAAAGAATTTAGAGGACGACCTGCGACGGTCGATGCTCTCCTCCGCCACAACGGCATCCACTAAAGAACGGTCATATTTGGCTCATCTTGCGCGATCTTGCTAAAGGAAAAATGCTCACATACTTGTGTATGCTGCGCTTTTTCCTTTAGCAAGATCGCGCAACCTGAACTCAAATCTGACCGTTCTTGGGCTTCGTGCCAGGAAAAATTGGTGATTAAAAAAAGAACGTCAAGTTTTATTAAATCAAGGTTCCTCTCCTCAAAATCAGGAAATTGTTGCTAATTTCGTTCTGAACTAAGCCCCGCTCGATCTTGTTTTGGCTCAAATAATAGACACAAATTATCTGT